>NZ_JBFAPT010000026.1:0-151207 GCF_040676845.1 Nonomuraea sp. NPDC049504 | reverse complement strand
CCCCCCCCCCCCCCCCCCCGCCACCGCGCCTGAGCCCGGCTCCACCGTCACGCCCGACCCCGGCGAGGTGCCGACGTCCGGCACGCCCGCGCCCGCCCCGCGCACGTCCGGCGCCTCCGCGCCCGCGCGGCTGCTCATCGCCGGCCGCTACCAGCCGCTGTGGCCGTTCTCCGGGCCTGACGAGGTGGCCGCCTGGCAGCGCGCCTACCAGAAGAACGGCCACCAGCCGTGGCATCTCGACCCCGCCGCGACCGCGATCGGCTTCTCCCGCGACTACCTCGGCTTCACCGAGATCGACCAGGCCGTCAAGACGGTCGTGGACGGCGAGCACGCCCGCGTGCACGTCGGCCTGCGGGCGGAGGAGGGGCCGAAGCCGATGGTGGCGGCGGTGGTGCACCTCATGCGGTACGGCTCGGGCGAGCACGCTCCCTGGGAGGTGGTCGGCACCGACGACACCACGCTCTCACTCACCGAGCCCGCGTACGGCGCCTCCGTCACCTCGCCGCTGACCGTCGGCGGCCGCATCACCGGCGTGGACGAGAGCATCAGGATCCAGGTCCTGCACCCCGGCTCGGACCAGCCGCTCGGGGAGCGCTGCTGCGTGAGCGCGGGCGGGCGGAAGTCGCCGTGGTCCGGCAAGCTCTCCTTCACCCCGCGTGACGGCCGTACGCTGACCGTCGTCGCCTCGACCGGCGGCCACGTCGCCGAGGTCGAACGCTTCGCCGTGACGGGCGTGACCCTGCCTTTGTGATGCGACAGTAAGTGAACGCAGGTTCGGTGCCGCGTTCCCTGAGGCACCACGCCGGCTCCTCCAGCTCGACCTGACCGACCCCGGCTTCCGTACGCACGCCGCAAAGCACTCGCGACGCACCGGCGGATAACGGGACCGCCGGCCGGGTCGCGAGGGATGATCGAGGCACGACACTCCGGTCACCAGCGCGAGGTGCTCATGAGTCACGTGGAAGAGACCGCGGAACCGGCGCCGGGCTCCCTGGCCGAGCTGGCCCGCCGCCACGGCCTGCGCCCCGCCATCGCGCGTCCCCGGTTCCCCGTCTACCTGCGCCGGCTGTGGGAGCGGCGGCACTTCGTGCTGACCTACGCCACCTCGCGCAACGTCTCCAAATACTCGGGCTCGGCGCTCGGGCAGCTGTGGCAGGTCATCACCCCGCTGCTCAACGCCGCCATCTACTACGTGATGTTCGGCCTCATCCTGGGCGGCAGCGACCGGGTGCCGAACTATCCCGCGTTCCTGCTGACCGGCATGTTCGTCTTCACCTACACCCAGCGCACGGCCACCGCGGGCGCCAAGTCCATCTCGGGCAACCTGTCCCTCATCCGCGCCCTGCACTTCCCGCGCGCCTCGCTGCCGCTGGCGTACACGATCCAGGAGCTGCAGCAGCTCGCCATCTCCATGGGCGTGCTGCTGCTCATCGTGGTGCTCACCGGCGAGCTGCCCAACTGGTTCTGGCTGGTGATCCCGGTCGTGCTGGTGCTGCAGACGATGTTCAACATCGGGGCGGGGCTGATCCTCGCCAGGCTCGGCTCCCAGCTGCGCGACCTCGGGCAGCTGCTGCCGTTCATCATGCGGACCTGGCTGTACGCCTCCGGCGTGTTCTTCGCCATCCACGACAAGGTGGTCAACAGGGCCGGGTTGCCCGAATGGGTGGCGACCGTGATGTACCTGAACCCGGCGGCGTCGTACATCGAGTGGATGCGCGACATCCTCATCGGCAGCCACAGCCCGCCGCCGATGGTCTGGCTGGCGTGCCTGGTGTGGGCGGTCCTCGCGCTCGTCCTCGGATCCTGGTACTTCTGGCGGGCCGAGGACCGCTACGGGCGCGGCTAGGGCGGCACGCCGACGGCGGACGCCCGGCCCGCGGGAGCGAGCCGGGCGCCTCGATCGCCCGTGCGGACCGTCACTTGCCGGAGCGGGTCGTCGTCTTGCGCGGCGCCCTGGTCTCCCCGTTGCTCGGCGTCTCGACCAGCGGCGTGTCCACGAGGTGCTCGACCAGGAACCAGACCTGCAACTCACCGGTCCTGATCACCTGGGAGACCAGCAGGTCGTTGGTGCCGTCGTCGCCCAGCTCGGCGGCCCGTGACGCCGCGTCCCGCGAGGCGAGCAGGATGGTCTCGTGCGCCTCGACCAGGCGCGAGAGCATGGCCGGCACCTCCTCGGCGCCGTTCGGCGGGCGCGGGACCACGGTGATCTCGGCGACGTGCCGCGGGTCGCCGACCGCGATGCCGCCCAGCGTCTGCACCCGCTCCGCGATCTCGTCCACCAGTTCGAGCTGTTCCTTGGCGTGCTTGTCGAGCAGCAGGTGGAGCTGGTAGAACGTCGGGCCGCGCATCAGCCAGTGATGCTTCTTGTACAGGGCGTAGAGGATCTGCGTGTCGGCCAGGATCTGGTTCAGCCGGCCGCAGGAGTAGTTGCGGGCCTCGTCGGACAGGGCCAGCGGCCACGTCCGCACTGTGCCGTATTCCTGGATCTCGGTGCCGTCCACGTGCAGCCACGGCTGGCTGCTCGTTTTCTTGGACGCTTTGCTGCTGCCTTTGGCGGGCACGATCATCTCCCGAGCGGTTATTTGAGCCGGTCCGTCCTCGAACCTTCCCGTGTGTCCGCAAAAGGAGCTCCAGCCCGTGTCAGCGGCTGGCAAAAAGTGGTCAAAAGCCGGTGTGGGGGCGGCGGGCGAGCCAGATGGTGCGGCGGGTGCGTACGGACAGGTCGTCGCGGCGCGACAGGCTGCGCGGGCCGTCCGTGGCCAGCAGGCCGTCGAGCGCCGCCAGGTCGTCGGCGGCCAGCGTGCCGTCCAGGCTGCCGCGCATGCGGCGCAGCGCCACCTCCGCGTAGCGGGTGGCGGCCGGCGGGAGCGGGGGCCGCAGGTCGATGACGAACTCCCGCTCCGCCTCGACCGTGAAGCCGTTCGCCGCCAGCCGCGGCCCCCAGTCGGAGCCGAACGTCGGCAGCGCGGCGGCCCGGCGCTCGTCCAGCACGGCGTGACCGCGCCCCTCCAGCCCTGGCCGGCCGAAGCCGAGGTCTTCGGGCAGGAAGCGGGGGAAGGAGTCCATCTCGACCGCCACCAGCAGCCCGCCGGGACGCAGCGCGGCGAGCACCTCGCCGAGGACGCGATCGGGGTCGGCCAGGTGGTGCAGCGACGCCGCCGCCCACACCAGATCGACGGTGCCGACCTCGGGCCACGTGCTGTCGAGGTCCGCCTGGAGCGTACGGACGCGCTTGTCCACGCCGCGCTCGCGGGCCTTGGCCTCCAGGTGGCGCAGCATGTCCTCTGACATGTCCACGGCCGTCACCTCCGCGTCCGCGAACCGCTCCAGCAGCGCGAACGTGCCCGCGCCCGTGCCGCTGCCCAGGTCGAGCAGGCGGAAGGGCGGCCGGTCGGCGGTCAGCTCGCCGATCCAGGCGGTCACCTCGGCCAGGTGCGGTTGCAGCACCTCGGCGTCGAGATCGAGCAGCTCGGCCATCGCCGCCGACGCGCGCGGGTCGTGGTGCCCGTGCCCGTGCCCCTGCCCCTGCCCCTGCCCATGCCCTGAGGCGTGCTCGGCGCCGTGCCGGTGGTCGTGCTCGTCGGAGCCGTGGGCGGCCTGATGTCCGGAATCGTGCGCGTGGTGGTGTGTCATGGCTCGACTCTAAGCGGCCTTGCGCCTGGCGACCTACAGTCTTGCGCAGTACGCAAGAAGACGGCGCTGAATATCCCATTGCCTGCACATCACGGCGCTGGGAGGCTCGTCGTCATGCCCGCCCTCACCGCCCTCGACGGCACCACCCTCGCCTACCACGAGTCCGGCTCAGGCCGCCCGCTCATCTGCCTGCCCGGCGGGCCGATGCAGGACTCCGCCTACCTCGCAGACCTCGGCGGCCTCGACGCGCACCGGCGGCTGATCAAGCTCGACCCGCGCGGCACGGGCGGCTCCGCCACGCCCGCGGACCCCGAGACGTACCGGTGCGACCGGCAAGTGGACGACGTCGAAGCCCTGCGCGCCCACCTCGGCCTCGACCGCATGACCCTGCTCGGCCACTCCGCCGGCACGAACCTCGCCCTCCAGTACGCCATCAGCCACCCCGGCCGCGTGGCCGCCCTCGTCCTCGTCACCCCCAGCCCCATGGGCGCCGGCGTCGAGATCACCGGCCAGGACCGCCTCGACGTCGCCCGGCTGCGCGCCGCCGAGCCCTGGTACCCGCGGGCGTACGCCGCGCTCGAAGCCGTCGTCGCCGGCACCGGCGCCGACTGGGACGCCCTCGACCCCTTCTTCTACGGCCGCTGGGACGACGAGACCCGCCGCTACCACGCCGCCCAGGCCCCCGCCCGCAACACCGACGCCGCCGCCGTCTTCGGCTCCGCCTTCGACCCCGGCGCCACCAGAAAGGCGCTGGCCACTCTCGACGTGCCCGCGCTGGTGCTGGCCGGCGAGGTGGACCTCAACACCCCGCCGTCCGCCGCGGAGAAGCTGGCCGCGCTGCTGCCGTCCGCCGAGACGGTCGTCCAGCCCGCCGCCGCCCACTTCCCCTGGCGCGACGACCCGCCCCGCTTCGTGCGGACGATCGAGACGTTCCTGTCGGTCCAGCCGTAGGGCCGCGTCGGCCCCCGCCTCGGGCCGTGCTCGCGCGCCGCCCCGTCGATAAGGTGGCCGGGACGTCCGCAGGGCAGGGGGCCGCGCATGTTCCATCGGTTCACGGTCGGTGATCTCGAGTGCGCCGTCGTCAGCGACGGTCAGTCAGAGCCGCCGCTGGAGCCGCCGCTGGGCTCCTTCTACCAGCCCGCGACCGGGGTGCCCGAGTCCGAGCTCCGGGACGCGGTGGCCGAAGAGGGCACCGGGCGCACCACGCTGACGTGCGCGTACAACTGCCTGTGCGTGCGCACCCCCGACGGGATCGCGATCGTGGACACCGGGCTCGGGCCCGGCTTCCTCGGCTACGGGCCCGCCTTCACGCCCTACGTCGGCAAGCTCGGCGCCGGCCTGGGCGAGGCCGGGCTGACGGAGTCCGACGTGTCCGCCGTCGTCTTCACCCACCTGCACGAGGACCACGTCAGAGGCGCCGGGACCGACGGCGAGCCGGCCTTCCCCGGCGCGGTGGCGTACGCGCACGCCGCCGAGGTGGCCTACTGGTCCGACCGCGCCCAGCGGATCCCCGACGAGCAGCGCGGGCCCGCGCTGGAGGCGATCAGGCTCTTCGGCGAGCGGCTGCGTCCGGCGAGCTACGACGCCGAGCTGCTGCCCGGCGTGCACACCGTGGACGCCGCCGGCCACACCCCCGGCCACACCGCGATCCTGCTGCGCTCGCGCGGCGCGCGGCTGCTCTGCCTCGGCGACACCTTCTACGACCCGCTCCAGCTCGCCCATCCCGACTGGCGCACGCCGTGGGACCACGACCAGGTGCGGTCGGTGGCCGCGCGCCGCAGGCTGCTCGCGTGGGCCGCCGACGAGGGGGTGCCGGTGCACGCCTACCATCTGCCGTTCCCCGGGCTGGGCCGCATCGAGCGGCGAGGCGGGGCCTTCGCCTGGCGGCCTGGCCTGCAAGATCGACCTGGTGACTCCGACCCGCTAAGGTGAGGCGTCCTCACCCCAGTCCACCTGGCTTTCCTTGAGAGTGTGACCCCCCTGTGCGCCGCCACCGATTAGCCGTGCCCGCCCTCCTGCTCACCGCCGCCTACGTCATCGCCGTCGCCGTCACCGCCGGCATCGCGCTGACCGGCGGCGACATCGGCCCCCTCGAACGGCTGACCGTCCTGAAGGAGACCGACGACGGCAATGACGGCGAGCCGACCCTGCGGGACGTCATCGCTGGAATGTCGCGGTCGAGCGTCGGCCTGCTGCTCGCAGTCGGCGCCGTCTGGTCCTGGACGCTGTGGCAGTCCCTCCGCGGCCCCTTGCGCCCACCGCCCGGAGCGGCCCGTCACCCCGCAGGACGGGATGAGCGGCGACTGCGGCTGACCCTCTACGTCGTCGCCGGCACCTGGGTCGTCTACGCTGCCGCGCCGATCTGGCCGTGGTGGGCCGTGGCGCTGGATGCGACGGTGCTGGCCACGGTCGTGGTGGCCGTCCATCCCGTGCTGCGGCAGCGGTGGAGCTTGGCCGGGTTCGCGCTGGCGGCGGGGCTGCTGGGCTACGTGACGACGGTCGCGGGCGAGGTGTTCTCCGCGTTCGACCTGCACGATGGGGAGCGCGCGGCCCAGGCGGCGGGGCTGGGCGGCCTGGCCGGGACCCTCTGGTATGTGCTGGTGCTGGCGGCCCAGTGGCGGGACGGCCGGTGGCGGCGCGCGACCGTCCTGTACGGCGTCGCCGCCCAGGTCCTGCCCCTCCTCCTGATCATGTTCGTCGCGCTCCTGCCGGCTCGGGTCGCCGGCGTGGACCTCGCGGCGTACGCCGTCATGGACGCCATGACCGTGATCTGGCTGGCCCGCTCCGCCCACGACCTGGCCATCCCGCCGCAGGCCCCGTTACCGGCCGGGCCACCCGCCTTGACCCATGAAGGGCCCGCGCCGTTGGTGAGGTTCGCCGGTCTCGCGGCGTGTGTGAGCGTCCTGATCCCGCCGCTGATCAGCGGAGACCCGCTGTGGCTCACCCGGTACCTGCCCCTTCACACCGTACAGAGCATGCTCGGCGAGCCGCTGTCGCTGCTGTGGCGGGGTTTCGAGGCCGCCGTCGGGCTAGGAGGACTGGCCGTCGTGGTGCTGACGGCCGTGCTGTGGCGGGGCAGGAGGCTCGCGCTGGCCGCGCTGGCCGCCACCGGGCTGGCCGGTGTGTCCGTGGTGGCCCTGGCAGCCGCCACGGACCGGCTGGCGATCGGGATGTCGCCGCTGTGGTTCACCGCCGCCTGCGCGGTCGCGGCGCCGCTCCTGTCCTGGACGCACGTGCTGCGCGCCGGAGCCGGCCGGCGCGCAGCAGGCGTGTGATCAGACGCGGTCGGCGGCGATCAGCAGGTATTGGAAGCTGCCGCTCTTGTACGCCTCCAGGAACGCGTCCTCGATCCCCGTGGCGAGGTGCGTCCTGGCCCGCAGCTCCCAGTAGGGGATGGTGGCCGCGGTGAGGTCGATGACGCTGACCGGGACGAGCCGGTTGGCCGCCATCTCCTTGAAGTACGTGCTGCGGGAGTGGATGTCGCAGATGTAGTGGGCGTTGATCTGGCTGATGGCCCGGGAGGGCAGGCCGTAGGCGTCGTTGTAGCAGCCGGTGATGCAGACGTACCGGCCGCCCCGGGTCAGCAGCCTGGCGTGCTCGGCGAACAGCAGGGACAGTTCGACGTACATGGTGCTCTCGTTGTTCCACGAGGCGTGGAACGCGCCGGTGGGGAAGCCGGTGTCGAGCATGTTGCGGAAGTGGAAGCGCACCTTGTCGCCGACGCCGCGCTCCTCGGCCTGCCGGTTGGCGAAGGCCACCTGCGACTCCGAGATGGACACGCCGTCGGCCTCGCAGCCGAAGCGCAGGTGGGCGAGCAGGCTGGAGCCGCCACGGCCGCACCCGGCGTCGAACACGCGGTAGTCGGGGCGCGGCGGCCCGAGGTGCGCCATGAGCATCTCGGCCTGCGCGGTCTCCAGCCGGTGCAGCTCCTTGACCACCCGGCTCTCCCGCGTCGAGGCCGGGCCCTCCAGCACCGACCAGTCCACCTCGCCCACCCCGTAGTGGTGGTGGTAGAGGCCGTCCACCTCGCCGAGGCGCAGGTTGACCGGGTTCTCCTCGGTGTTCCAGTAGTCGGCGACCGACTGCTGGTAGAGGCTGTTCAGCACGGGGGCATGGGGCGTCATGGTCATCAACGGCTCCTTCTCAGTGACGGGACGGGGTGACGGTCAGGACTGGTAGCGGCTGCTGCTGCCGTGCCATTCGAGGCACCCGGCCATCCACGCCTGCGCGCCGCGCAGGAACCGCTTGAGCTCGGGCGAGGGGACGGCCGACAGCGCCTGCCTGCTCTGCTCGAAGCCGCGGACGAAGTCGTTGTGCAGGTGTACGGCGCGCTCGGTGGCCTCGCGGGCCGAGCAGCCGTCCTCGGCGGCCATGAGCAGGATGACGTTGGAGTCTGGCAGCTCGTCGGCCGCCTCCTTGGCCGCCGAGTGCAGGTCGTTGACCAGCACGCTCGCGGTGCCCGCCTGCATGAGCGCGGTGTGGAAGCGCGGCTCGGCGAACAGCTCGGCGGGCAGCCGGTAGCCCCCCACGACGTCGATGAGCGTCATCGAGGTGTAGAAGCTGTCGTGCTGGCGGGCGGCCAGGTAGCGCCAGACGGGCGGCGGCGTCTCCAGGTAGCGCCAGGCGGCGTAGGCGGCCCAGCTGACGTACATCTGGCTCGTGATGTTGCGGACCCGCAGGATCTGCGCGTCGGTGGCGTGGCGGGCGACGTGGCTGAGCGCCGAGCGCAGCGCCACCAGCACGGGGTCGGCGGCGATGGCCGCCTCGAGCTGCCCGGTGTAGTGGCCGGCGTCGGGCGGCGGGTCCATGGCGGAGGTCACCAGCGCCAGCCGGGGCGGCAGCTCGGTCGGGGTGGCGCCGAGATCGGTCTCGTCGGCGTAGTAGTCGTCGGCGGCCCACCAGGCGGCGTTCATCTGGGCGGCGATCAGCAGCCGGTCGGGGTCGTCGGTGTCGGGGTGGGCGAGCGTGGCCAGCCGGCCGAACCCGGTGGCGGTGAACTCCTCCATCCGCCCCTCGTGCAGGCCGATGCGCCCGGCCCAGGCCGTCAGCCGCCGGTCCACCTCCGCGGCGAGCGCGTCGTCCACGCGGACGGTCTCGGGGCAGAGCAGCGGCGGGTACGTGCCGTCGCCCCACTCGCGCTCGCGGTAGGGGAGGGGCGTCAGGTCGGACCCGGGCACGGGCCCCACCGGCGAACCGGGGGGCTCGTGCCCGTCCCCCTCCTCGTACGCGCGCCGGTGCGGCAGCAGCGCGGCCCGAAGGCTCAGCGAGGACGAGCCCAGCCCGGCGGGCCCGGCCAGGAGCCGCGCCACCGGAGCGCCATTGGGGGAGATGTCCGGCATGTCATGCCTCTTCCTGGGGTCGGCCGGTCACGAGCGCGGGGCGGCGATGTCGACGTCCTCCAAGATGCCGATCGCGTCCGGCACCAGGACCGCCACCGAGAAGTAGGCACTGACCAGGTACGACATCACGGCCCGCTCGTTGATCCCCATGAAGCGCACGTTCAGCCCCGGCTCGTACTCCTCGGGGATGCCCGTCTGGTAGAGGCCCACCACGCCCTGGTCCTCCTCGCCCGTCCGCAGCGCCAGGATCGACGTCGTCCGCGCGCCGGAGATCGGGATCTTGCCGCAGGGGAAGATGGGAATGCCCCGCCAGGCCGGCACCTCGTGACCGCCCACGTCCGTGCTGCCGACCACCAGCCCCCGCTTGTTGCACTCGCGGAAGAACGCCGCGATCGCCTTCGGATGGGCGAGCAGCAGCTTCGTCTTGCGGCGCATGCTGATCAGCTCGTCGAGGTCGTCGGGGGTGGGCGGGCCCGACCAGGTGTAGATGCGCTGGTCGTAGTCGGTGTTGTGGAGCAGCCCGAACTCGCGGTTGTTGAGCAGCTCCCACTCCTCGCGCTCGCGCAGCTCGTGGATGGTCAGGCGGAGCTGCTGCTCGATCTGGTTCATCGGCTGGTTGTAGAGGTCGGCCACCCGGGTGTGCACGCGCAGGATGGTCTGGGCGACGCTCAGCTCGTATTCGCGGGGGCGCAGGTCGTAGTCGACGAACGTGCCGCCGATGGCCGGCTCGCCGCTGTGCCCGGCCGCTACCTCCACCGCCGCCTCACCGCGGCGGTTGGCGGGCCGGCTCAGCACCTCCAGGTAGCGGGCCAGGTGGTCGCGCAGTGCGGGGGAGCGGTCGGCGACGCGGCGCAGCTCCCAGCGCGGCGCCACCAGCACCGTGCAGGCCGTCGCCGCGCGGTAGGTGCACGGCCAGCGCGGGTCGTCCTCGGTCAGCGCCTCGTCGCCGAACTGGTCGCCGCCCGCGATGACGCCGAGGAACTGGCGGTCGCCGTAGGGGCCGGTGCTCAGGCGCTCGAGCCGGCCGTGGGCGATCACGCAGGTCTGGTTCACCGGGCGGCCCGCCTCGGCGACGATCTCGCCCGGCTGCACCTCGCGGGCGGTGAACGTGGAGGCGATCTCCGCCAGCACGGCGGGGTCGCCGAAGCCGCGCAGGGCCGGGATCTCCGTCAGCGTCTCCGGCACGACACGGACGTCGTCGGCCCCCTCGTTGGTCACCGCCACCCGCCCGCGTCCGATGCGATGAGTCAGCCGGCGGTTCACCCGGTACGTACCGCCCCGCACGTCCACCCAGGGCAACATGCGCAGCAGCCAGCGCGAGCTGATCGCCTGCATCTGCGGGACGGTCTTGGTGGTGGTGGCCAGGTTGCGCGCGGCCCTCGTGTCGAGGCTCAGCCGCGTCTCCGTCGGCTCCGTGGGCATCTTTCCTCCGGGCGGGGTCGGCAGGGCAGTCGCCACTAAAAGTAGTGATATTGACACGGAGCGTAGGAGTCTCTGCGCGGACAGGAATGCTGGCGATCGCGGAAGGTCGATGTCACGGGCCCGCCACCCTTGGACGAGCCCGTGATGGGAACCGCCTGACCTGGTGCGCGACCCCGACTCGCGGCGAAGGGCTAAAGGGATCGCCAATCACTCGATCCCAGCGCCGACGCGCCCTGAGGGCCCATCATCGTCATCCCGCCGTCCACGAACACCGTCGCCCCCGTCACGTACGACGCCGCGGGCCCCGCCAGGAACGCCACCACGGCCGCCACCTCGCGGGCGTCGCCCGGCCGCGGGATCGGGTTGCCGGGCCTGCTGCCGGTCTGCGGCGGCATGTCCTCCTGCCCGGTCATCGGCGTCGCGATCTCGCCCGGCGCGACGGCGTTGACCGTGATGCCGTGCTCGGCCGGCTCCAGCGCGAGCACCCGGCTCAGCATGCGCAGCCCGCCCTTGGCCGCGCAGTACGGCCCCGAGCCCATCCTCGGGTACTCCTCGTGCACGCTGGTGATGTTCACCACCCGGCCGCCCCGCCCCGAGGCGACCATGCGGCGGGCCGCCCGCTGCGCGCACAGGAACGGCCCGTCCAGGTCCACCGCCAGCACCGACCGCCAGCGGTCGTAGCCCGTCCGCGCGCACGAGGCGGTCGAAACGCCGCGCGGCACCGCAGGGTTCGGTAGTGTGTTCGACGGTGGTGATGACCAAGCCACCGGACGAACGATCGAAAACATCCTCGCCGCCGGGCTGGCGGAGAGGTGAAATGCCTGTGGAGCTGGTGTAAGACCTCAACGAGAGCTTTCTCGGGCGGGCGACCGGCGGTGAAGCAGGAAGCCTCACGGGCGACCGTGGGTATCCCCCTCGCTCACGAGGGGGAGGATGTCAAGAGCCGTTCCCTGCCCCTGGTGGGGAGGGGAAACCGGAGGCCAGCTCGGCGATGCGGCGGTGCAGCCGCGGGTCCTCCCAGAAGCCGGTGTGGGCGCCGATGGCGGGCGGTGGCTGGCCGTACAGGAAGCGGCAGTCCGGCGGGTCGGGCAGCTGCTCGTCCACGTCGTCGCGTACGGGGCCGCCGATGTAGTCGGTGTCGCACCAGAAGTTGCGCCAGCGGGCCACCTGGACGCCGGGCCCGTGGGCGAGCCGGCGGAACAGCTCGTCGTCGAAGTAGGCGGGGAAGCCCCAGGCGTACAGGGTGCGCAGCGGCGAGCCGAACGTCACCAGCGTCACCCGGTCGTCGCGCGGCCTGGAGCAGGGCTGGGCGAGCGCGGCGGCCGCGATGACCGAGCCCTGGCTGTGGGCGGCCAGCAGCGGGACGCCGCCGTTGTCGTGCAGCCACCACAGCCGCCGCTGCAGCTCGGGGACGGCGCGCTCGGCGTACGACGGCGGGGCGAGCGGATGGCAGTGCCGCGGCCAGAACGTGGCGACGTCCCACAGCACGCCGATGAGGCGGCGGTTGCGCTCGTCCTTCCAGCCCAGCCGCAACAGCCCGACCAGCACGAACGGCAGCAGCATCGCGACGCCCGCGCACAGCGAGGTGAGCCAGTTGGCGTTGGACGGCAGGTCGTCGTGCCACCACACCCGCCACTGCACCCAGGCCAGCACCATGCCGCCGACCGCCATCAGCGCGGTCAGCAGCAGGTCGAGGTCGCGCGGCACCCTGGCCAGCCGCCGGGCTCTGGCCACGCGGGCCGGCCAGCTCTCGGCCAGCCGCCGGTGCCACTCGGGGACCGGGCGCTCGTCCACCGTGGACGCCCACCACCGCTTGAGCGGGCCGTCGGGGACGGCGAAACGCTCGCGGTAGTGGCGGGCCACGCCGGGACCGCCCTTCACGCCGCTGCTCCACCAGCGCACCCCCTGGTAGAGCAGGAAGCAGAGCAGCAGGAGCACGGGGACCACGATGAGGTACGGGATGACGTTCCTGATGATCGGGAACACCGCGATCGGCGTCTCCGCCGTCACCGGCTCAGGGACGTCCAGGCAGCCGCCGCGGTGCGGGTCGTGGCAGGGCCGCAGCGTGCCCAGCCACTCGGCCACGAGCAGCAGCGTGGCCAGCATGAACGTGTTGAGCGCGGCCACCGCGAGCCCGAGCACCACGAACGGCGCACCCCAGCGGAACCTGCCGCCCAGCCGGCCGTCCCCGCTCGTCAGGACGGCGAACGCACCGACCGCGACGCCCAGCCCGAGCCCTGTCCAGATCCACCGGTAGTCGGTCTCCCACACCGACAGCAGCGCCACCCCGGCGGCGAACCCGACCGGCACGAGCACGGCCCGCGCGGCCACGCCGGGCCAGTCGGCCCTGGTCCACGCGGCGGCGGCCAGGGTGACGGGGACGAGGAAGAGCGCGCCGAGCACGCCTCCGTACACGCCGTTCATGAACACCTGGAGGCCGGGCAGCTCGTGCGGGCCCGCGCCGAACGGGTCGCCCGGGGGCTGCCCGACGGCCAGCACCGCTGACAGCGCCATCGCCGCCCCCGCCACCGCCAGCAGCGCCCACGAGCCGGCTTTCCGCCTGCCGATGAGGGCGAGCGCGCACAGGCCGATCACGGCCAGCGGGACGGCCACCCCGATCGCCGCCCACGGCTCAGGCAGCGGCCTGATCGCGTGCGACGTCCACGCGACCAGCGCGGCGACGAGCGCCACGGCACCGGCCACGTGCAGGCGGGTGAGCGTCCTGGTGTGCTCGACGTCGTCCCAGAACGCGGGGTCCGACAGGCCGGGGAAATCGCCCTCGCGCAGCCCCGTCTCCCTGGGCGGCACACCGGTGTCATAGGCGGGCGGTTTCACCTGGTCGTAGCGGTTCTGGGAGGTGTGGGCCAGCAGGTACAGGACGGCGATCACCAGCAGCGGCACCAGCGCGCCCACCAGGATCCGTACGCCGGGCCGCTCGGGCGGCAGCAGCCAGGCCGGCCAGCGCGCGCACTCCGGCACGCCCCCGCACTGGTACGCCACGTAGTCGACCGGGATGGCGGCGGCCAGCAGCACCAGGTTGAGCGTCAGCCCGAAGGACGCCAGCCCGGCCGCCCACCGGAACACCGCGAACCGGCGCGGCCTGCCCGGCAGCCACGGCGGGAACATGCGGGCCGCCATGTTCGCCATCGCGAACGGCAGCAGCAACAGCCACAGCACCCGCCAGGCGCTGCCCGAGGTCAGGCCGCCCCACGAGTACGCCTCCACGTGCCGTCCTTCCCGGTCGGCCGTCCGGTAGAAGCCGGCGATGCGGTCACCGGAGACCTGCAGGGGGGCGAGGTCGTCGAGCAGCGACTGAGGCGACGTGCCGCCCACCCCGTGCAACCGGATCTCCACCACCCCGGACAAGCCGTCCGGCCGCCGTCCCAGCCCGGCCGCCACCCTGCGCGCAGGCTCCTCGTGCCCCGTGCTCGCGGTCGTCATGGCGCCACCTCCCTCAGCGGGGGACTCCATGATGAATCCCGCGGGCGCCACCGCGCATGAGTAATCCCGGCGCGTCGCCCACATGGGCCCTGTCCCGCGCGGACGTGACCCGCGTGGCCAGGCCGGGCGCACCCGCCAGGCCGGGCGCACCCGCCAGGCCGGGCGCACCGCTCCCGGCCGCTCAGGACCGCGTCCATGGCCGGGGGCCGCCCGGCTCGGGTCACCAGCCCTGGTCGCGCAGGAAGATCGAGCAGCGGGCGGTCCAGTCGGCGGCCGTCGGGTTCTCGCCCGCCGCCAGGCCGAGGCCGTGCCGGCCGTTCGGGTAGACGTGGAGCTCCTGCGTGACCCCGTGCCTGGCCAGCGCGCCCGCCAGCTCAAGGGTGCCGGCCACCGGGACGGACTCGTCGTCGGCCGTGTGCCACAGGAACATCGGCGGCGTGGCGGCGGAGACGCGCCCGGGCAGTGACAGCTCGGCGCGCAGCGACGCGGGCGCATCGGGGCCGAGCAGGTTGTCGGCGGAGCCGCGGTGCCCGTCGAGCACCGTCACGGGATAGCCCAGGATGGCCAGGCCGGGCCGCGGGTCGGCGCGGTCGATCGCGTCGTGCGGGCCCTCCGGCAGCGCCGGGCCGGGCTCGGTGGCCAGCAGGCCCGCCAGGTGGCCGCCCGCCGAGAACCCGAGCACCCCCACCCTGGCCGGGTCCACCCCATGAGCGGAAGCGTGGTGGCGGACCCAGCGCACCGCCCTCGCGGCGTCGAGCAGCGGCAGCGGATGGCGGTGCGGCGCGAGGCGGTAGCGCAGCACGTACGCGGCCACGCCGAGCCCGTTCAGCCACCGCGCCACCGGGACGCCCTCGTGGCCGGCCAGATGGTGGTAGCCGCCGCCGGGGAACACCACGACCGCCGGCGCGGGGCGCGCCGCGCGTACGGGGAAGGCGGTGATGGTGGCCGCGCCGTCCACCGGCCACAGGGGGTGCTCGCTCACGTGCTCGCCTCTCGTCGCCTCTCGTCCTCGTCCGGGCACGGATGTTACGCCCCCCTGGAAGGCCCGGCGCGTGCGTACGATCATCGTGCGTCACGAACAGGAGGACCGGATGTCCGTACTGTCCTACGAGCCCCTGACACCCACCAGCTTCCTCCAGCGCTCCGCCGCCGTCTTCGGCCCCCGCCTGGCCGTCGTGGACGGCGACCTGGGGCTGACCTACGCCGAGCTGTGGCAGCGCGTCCAGCGGCTGGCCGGCGGCCTGGCCGAGGCCGGCGTCCGGCCGGGCGACAAGGTGGCGGTGCTGGCCACGAACGGCCATCTGCTGCTGGAGTCCACGTTCGGCGTCCCGGCGGCGGGCGCCGTCATGGTGCCGCTCAACATCCGCCTGTCCGCCGCCGAGCTGGCCTACATCCTGGGTCACGCCGAGGTGTCGGTGCTGCTGCACGACGACGAGCTGGCCGGCCTGGCCAAGGCGGCGGCCGAGCAGAGCGCGGCCACGCCGCGCCTGGTCTCCGGCACCGCGTACGAGAGCATGATCGAGACCGCGCGAGAGCTGTTCGTGCCCGTCACCGACGAGCTGTCGCCGCTGTCGATCAACTACACCAGCGGCACCACAGGACGTCCCAAGGGCGTCGTCTACCACCACCGCGGCGCCTACCTCCAGGCCCTCGCCATGGCCCTGCACACCCGGCTGGAGGCGGCGAGCAGCTACCTGTGGACGCTGCCCATGTTCCACTGCCACGGCTGGTGCTTCCCGTGGGCGGTGACGCTGGCCGGGGCTCGGCACGTGTGCCTGCCCAAGGTCGATCCCGGCGAGGCGTGGCGGCTGGTGCGCGCCCACCGCGTCACCCACCTGTGCGGCGCCCCGACCGTGCTCACCTCGCTGCTCGCCCACCCCGACGCCCCCGACCGGGAGCTCGACCCGCGCCCGCTGGCCTGCGTGGGCGGCGCGCCGCCGAGCCCCGCCCTGCTGCGCCGCGCGCTCAAGGCCGGCATCGACGTCGTCCACCTGTACGGGCTGACCGAGACGTACGGGCCCGCCGTGATCTGCCAGCCGCAGCCCGAGTGGCGCGGGCTGGACGCCGACGAATACGCCGTGCTCGCCGCCCGCCAGGGCGTCGGCAACGTGATCGCCCAGCCACTGCGCGTCGTGGCCGGTGACGGCTCCGACGTGCCCGCCGACGCCGCGACCGTGGGCGAGATCGCGGTACGCGGCAACGACGTCATGATCGGCTACCACCGCGACCCCGCCGCGACGGAGCAGGCCGCGCCCGACGGCTGGTTCCGTACCGGCGACCTGGGGGTGATGCACCCCGACGGCTATGTGCGGCTCGTCGACCGTGCCAAGGACGTCATCATCTCCGGCGGCGAGAACATCGCCTCCGTCGAGGTCGAGAACGTCCTGACCGCCCACCCCGCCGTGCAGGAGGCCGCCGTCGTCGCCCGCCCCGACGAGCACTGGGGCGAGGTGCCCGTCGCCTTCGTCACGCTCGCCCCCGGCGCCGCCGCCACCGAGAGCGAGCTGATCCAGCACGTACGCGCCCGCCTCGCCCACTTCAAGGCCCCCAGGGCCGTCCACTTCGGCGATCTCCCCAAGACCTCCACCGGCAAGATTCAGAAGACCGTGCTGAGGCGGCGCGCCGCAGGTTAGCCCGCTGCCAAGGGGGAAGGTCGCCCCCACGGATGCGACGATCGGCAGTGGGGGTGTCATGGTCGATTCCCGTGGCGTCTTCCGGCGCAAGCCGGTGGAGCAGATCGCCACCGAGCACGAGGGGGAGCTGGCCAGGACCCTCGGCCTGTGGCAGCTCACCGCCATCGGCGTGGGCGGCATCATCGGGGCCGGCATCTTCGCGCTGGCCGGCGCCGTCGCCCACGAGACGGCCGGGCCCGCGGTGCTGGTGTCGTTCCTCATCGCGGGGGTGGCCAGCGCCGCCGCCGCGCTTTCGTACGCCGAGTTCGCCGGCCTCATCCCGAAGGCCGGCTCGGCCTACACCTACGGCTACGCGGTGCTCGGCGAGATCGTCGGCTGGTTCATCGGCTGGGACCTGCTGCTGGAGTACACCGCCATCGTCGCGGTCGTCGCCATCGGCATCTCCGGCTACTTCGGCTTCCTCGTCCAGAACCTCGGCCTCACGCTGCCGCCCTGGATGCTGGGCGCGCCCGGCACCGGCGAGGGGCGCGTGGTCGACCTGTTCGCGGCCCTGCTGTGCCTGCTCATCGCCTACCTGCTGAACCTCGGCATCCGCGCCGCCGCCAGGTTCGAGACGTTCGTGGTGGCCATCAAGGTCGCCGTCGTGCTGCTCGTCATCGTCATCGGGTTCTTCCACATCAACACCGCCAACTACGCGCCGTTCTTCCCGTTCGGCATCGGCGGCGCCATCACCGGCGCGGCGACCGTGTTCTTCGCGGTGTTCGGCTACGACGCCATGAGCACCGCCGCCGAGGAGTCGCGCGACGCCCGGCGCCACATGCCCAAGGCGATCATCTACTCGCTGATCATCGCGATGGTCCTGTACGTGCTGGCCACGCTCGTGCTCACCGGCATGCAGAACTACCGCGAGATCGACCCGGAGAGCGGCTTCTCCTCGGCGTTCGCCTCCGTCGGGCTGTCCGGGCTGGCCTCGGTCATCGCGGCCGGCGCGATCATCGGCATCCTGACCGTCATGTTCACGTTCATGCTGGGCGTGACGCGAGTGTGGTTCGCGATGAGCCGCGACGGGCTGCTGCCGGCCTGGTTCGCCCAGCTGCACCCCGTACGGCGGGTGCCCACCCGCGTCACCTGGATCGTCGGGGCGGCGTCGGCGGTGATCGCCGGGTTCCTGCCCATCAGGGAGGCGGCCGAGCTGACCAACATCGGGATCCTGCTGGCGTTCGTGGTGGTGTGCGCGGCCGTGATCGTGCTGCGCTACCGGCAGCCCGACCTGCCGCGCACGTTCCGCACGCCGTGGATGCCGGTGGTGCCCGCGATCGGGGTGGTCTTCTCGATCTGGCTCATCACGTTCCTGGACCCGCACACCTGGCTGCGCTTCGCCGTCTGGTTCGTCATCGGCCTGATCATCTACTTCACCTACAGCCGCCGCCACTCGGCCCTGCGGTGACCCTCAGCCGAACGCCCCCAGCGCCGCGACGGCGAGCGTCTGCTCCGCGCCGAACTCCTCGAACGTCCCCGCCGGCCGGAACCCGAGCAGGGCCGCGAGCCGCATCGACCGTTCGTTGGCCGTCTGCGTGACGACCAGCACCGGCTGGTCGGGCAGTTCGCCCGCCGCGGCCCGCAGCGCCGCCGTCGCCGCCTCGAAGGCCAGGCCGGCGCCCCAGGCGGTGCGGCGCAGAACGTAGGACAGCTCCAGCTCGCCGCCCTCCTCCGTGAGGTGTCCTGGGCGGCCGGGTGCGCGGCGGTCGAGGGTGAGGGTGCCGAGGAAGCGGTCGGTCGCCAGGTCGGCGATGACGTAGGCGCCCGGTCCCGTGACGGCCGGGACGCCCGCCGAGTCGAGGAACGACTCGACGGCGTCGCGCGGGTGCGGGCCGCCGAGGTGGGCGCGGACCTCGGGGTCGGTCATGATCTCGACGATGCCGTTCCGGTCGGAATCCTGGGCCGGGCGGAGCAGGACGCGGGCCGAGAGGATGCGGGCAGCGGTCAGCGTGGTCATGGAACGGTGATCGTAACGGTCAGGACGGGCTTTGGCGCCAGTGGTCGTCGGCGAGCGCCCAGGCGACGGTCCAGTCGCGGTAGCGGACGCGGTCGAGGGCGTGGCGGAAGGCGGCGAACAGCGTCAGCACGAGGCAGGCGGCCACGCCGAGGATCATGAGGGCCGTCGCCGCCGCCGTGATGCGCAGCTCGGCCTCGCTGGGCGGCGGCGGAGCGGGGCGGCCTGACCTGTCGACCCAGATGGTGAGCTGCGCGCCGGCCTTGGCGGGGGAGAGCACGGACACCTTGCCGGTGTGCCGGCGGCCGGACGCCGTCGTCCAGCCCGCCGAGACCAGGCCGCCGCCGCCCACCTCGCCGAACGACAGCGTCGTCACCGGCGTGTCGGCCAGCAGCGTCGCCCGGACCTGCTGGCGGCCCGCGCCGGTGGCCAGGGCGCCCGCGTACGCCTGGCGGGCGGCGGCCGTCGCCGGCCACAGGGAGAGCAGGATCAGCAGCGCCGCCACCACCAGCCCCGCGCTCTCCCACCGGTCGGTACGCCGGCGCAGCGGGTTGCCGTCAGGGCGGTAGCGCCGTACGAGCCGCGTCACGCCGTCGATCACCAGCTTCATCGAGCACCCCCCAGCACGGACTTTAGGGCCTTTACCGCCGCCCGTCCGGGAGTCCGCGATCCCGCCCCGCCGCCCTGCCCGTCAACGCGCCGACGAACCCCCACATCCCTCTCGAAAAGGACGCCGACCTGGGGTTCAGTCCTGCTTGCGGGCGGCGGGACGAGCGCGTACGTGCATGCGCTCGCCCTGCTTGCCGAACAGCGCCAGCACCTCGCACGGCTCGTCGCCCGGGTTGATGAACGCGTGCGGCGTCCGCGTGTCGAACTCGGCCACCTCCCCGGCCACCAGCGTCGTGTCGTGCGGCCCGAGCAGCAGGCGCAGCCGGCCCGACAGCACGTACAGCCATTCGTAGCCCTCGTGCACCTGCTGCTCGGGCAGGTAGCCCGGGTAGTGGGGCGGATAGATCTGCTTGAACGCCTGCAGCCCGCCGGGCCGCCGGGTGAGCGGGATGTAGGTCATGCCGTGCCGCTTGACCGGCCGCATGTGCACCCGCGGGTCGCCCGTCACGGGCGCGTCGATCAGCTCGTCGAGCTGTACCTGGTAGGCCCTGGCCAGGAGCAGCAGGAGCTCGAGCGTCGGCTTGCGGCCGCCGGACTCCAGCCGGGACAGGGTGCTGACCGAGATGCCGGTGCTCTTGCCGAGCTGCGTGAGCGTGATGCCGCGCTCCAGGCGCAGGGCCCGCAGCCGGGGACCCACCGCCTGGAGCACCTCGTCGAGTTCCATGGATCCCACCTTGCCATTTCAGCAACGAAGTTTGTCAACTCGTCGGCGGCTCGCGCACAGTTGCCTGGCATACGGAAGGGAGACCGCGACATGAAGACGTACGACGTGGTAGTGATCGGCGGCGGCGCCGCCGGGCTGAGCGGGGCGCTCACGCTGGGCCGGGCCCGCCGCAGCGTGCTGGTGGTCGACTCGGGCCGGCCGCGCAACGCCCCCGCCGAGGGGGTGCACGTCTACCTCGGCCGCGAGGGCACGCCGCCCTCGGAGCTGCTGGCCGCCGGGCGCGAGGAGGTGGCCGCGTACGGCGTGCGCGTCGAGAACGCCGCCGTGACGGGAGCGGAGCGGCTCGGTGACGGGCGCTTCCGCGTCACGCTGGACGACGGCACCGCCGTCGAGGCGGCCAGGCTGCTGGTCGCCACCGGCCTGATCGACGAGCTGCCCCCGCTGCCAGGACTGGCCGAGCTGTGGGGCAAGGACGTGCTGCACTGCCCGTACTGCCACGGCTGGGAGGTACGCGACCAGGCCATCGGCGTGCTCGGCACCGGCCCGCTCGCCGTGCACCAGGCGCTGCTGTGGCGGCAGTGGAGCGACGACGTGACCCTGTTCCTGCACACCATGGACAAGCCGTCCGGCGAGCAGCGCGAGCAGCTCGACGCCCGGGGCGTCGCGGTGGTCGAGGGCGAGGTGGCGGAGCTGGTCCTCAAGGACGGGCGGCTCCACGGCGTGCGGACGGCCGACGGCCGTGAGCACGCCCGCCAGGCGCTGGCCCTGGGCACGCGGCTGACCGCCCGCGTCGGACCGCTGGCACCGCTCGGCCTGGAGACCGCCGAGATGGAGATGGGCGGCCACGTGGTGGGCACCCACATCCCCGCCGACCCCACGGGCCGCACGTCCGTGCCGGGCGTGTGGGCGGCGGGGAACGTCACCAGCCTGTTCGAGCAGGTCATCGGCTCGGCGGCGGCGGGCGTCAAGGCCGGCGCCGCCATCAACGCGGACCTGATCGAGGAGGAGACCAGAGCCGCCGTCACCGCCCGCCGGGCCGGCCGGGCCGAGGTGACTCCTGAGGAGCTGTGGGACGACCGCTACTCCGAGCGCGAGCGGCTCTGGACCGGCGAGCCGAACGTGGTGCTCGTCCGCGAGCTGAGCGACCTGCCGCCGGGCCGGGCGCTCGACCTGGGCAGCGGCGAGGGCGGCGACGCGGTGTGGCTGGCGAAGCGGGGCTGGCGGGTCACCGCGGCCGACGTGTCAGGGGTGGCGCTGCGCCGGGCGGCCGAACTCGCCGAGCGCATGGGCGTGGCCGACCGGATCGACTGGCAGCAGCACGACCTCGGCCGGTCCTTCCCCGAGGGCACGTACGACCTGGTCACCGCCTGCTACCTGCACTCAACGCACGACCTGCCCCGCGAGGAGATCCTGCGGGCCGCCGCCGCGGCCGTCGCGCCCGGCGGGGTGCTGCTGGTGGCCGGGCACGCCGCCGGGCCGTCCTGGGAGCACAACCCCCACCCCGACGTGCACCTCCCGACGCCCCGCGAGGTGTACGAGTCGCTGGACCTCGCAGAGGGGGAGTGGGAGGTGCTGAAGGACGCCGAGTTCGAACGCCCTCAGACCGCTCCCGACGGCACCCTCACCACCCGCAAGGACAACGTTCTGACGCTCCGCCGCCTGTGATCTACATTGTAAAGGCACCGGGCTCGGCACGATACGCCGTCCCCTTGCCGGCCAGCGTCACCGAAGGGGCGGCGGCAGGGACGAACGCCGACTCGCCGGGGCGCAGCGTCAGCTCGTCGCCGAGGCGGGCCTCGCCCTCCACGCACAGCACGATCTGCGGCACCCCGCCGGGCAGCTGATGGGTGTGCTCGCCGGTCAGCTCGTGGCGGGTGAGGGCGAACTCGGGGGCGGGCGGCCGGTAGGCGTACGCCCCGCGGGGGTCCTCGGCCGGCTCGACCCGGTGCGGGACGGTCGGGGTGAAGTCCACGACGCGCATCAGCTCGGGCACGTCCACGTGCTTGGAGGTGAGCCCGCAGCGCAGCACGTTGTCGGAGTTGGCCATGATCTCGACGCCGATGCCGCCGAGGTAGGCGTGGGGGACTCCGGCGCCGAGGTAGAGGGCCTCGCCGGGGGCCAGGTCGACGTGGTTGAGCAGGAGGGCGGCGGCGATGCCGGGGTCGCCGGGGTAGGCGCGGGCGATGCCGGCGTAGACGGCCAGCTCGTCGTCCTCCGCGGCTTCCAGCAGGGCGCGCTCGACGTCGGCGCGCAGCGGGCGGGCGGCGTCGTCCAGCATCTCGGCGAACACCCGGCGCAGCGCGGCTCCCGGCTCGCCGGTGGTGAGGGCGTCGATCCAGGGGCGCAGGCCCGGCAGGCCGAGCCGGTCGAGGAGGGCGGCGGTGGCGGCGGGGGCGCGGAAGCCGCACAGGCCGTGGAAGGGGGTGAGGGCGCACACCATCTCGGGCTTGTGGGAGGCGTCCTTGTACGTGCGGGTGCGGTCGTCGAGCGGGATGCCCCGGGCGTTCTCGGCGGCGTAGCCGGCCTCGGCCTGCTCGGTGGTGGGGTGGACCTGGAGGGAGAGCGGGCGCTCGATGGCGAGGACCTTGAGCAGGTAGGGCAGCTCGGGGCCGAAGCGCTCGGCGGTGGGGGCGCCGAGGGTGACGGCGGGGTCGTGGGCGATGAGCTCGTACAGCGGGACGCCGCCGGCGGTCGAGGGCGCGCCGCGGTGGGCGCCCATCCAGAGTTCGGCCTGCGGTTCGCCGGTCGGCTCCGTGCCGAACAGGCGCGGCAGGGCGGTGACCGAGCCCCAGTCGTAGGGGCGGATGGTGGTGGCCAGGCGCAGGACGGCGGCGGGCGGTGGCAGGTCGGGGTGTTGCACGGCGTTGGCTCCAATCGTCGTTCATGGAGCGTAGAACGCGTGCGGGGGGAGTGCGTACCCGGGGATGGGCCGCGCGGGGCGGCCCATGTGGTCAGCGGGCGCGCGGGCCCAGCAGGACGGGCATGCTTCGGGTGCTGTTGCCGAGCAGGGTGTCCAGCGGCGGCAGGTCCCCGGCGGGCGTGGCGAGCCGCATGCCGGGGAAGGCGGTGAACAGCGCGCGCAGCGCGATCTCGCCTTCCAGCCTGGCCAGTGGCGCGCCCAGGCAGAAGTGCGGGCCGTGGCCGAAGGCGAGGTGCTGGGTCTGCGTGCGGGTGATGTCGAAGCGGTCGGCGTCGGGTCCGTACTGGTCGGGGTCGCGTCCGGTGGAGGCGAAGCAGGCCAGGACGGGCTCGCCCGCGCGTACGCGGACGCCGTCGAGTTCGACGTCGCGTACGGCGTAGCGCATCGGGAAGTACGCGATGGGCGAGTCCCACCGCAGGGTCTCCTCGACGGCCGCGCTGTACGGGCACTGCCCGGACAGCAGCATCCCCAGCTGGCCGGGCTGGCCGAGCAGGGCGCCGATGGCGTTGGTGATGAGGTTGACGGTGGTGACGTGCCCGGCGATGAACAGCAGCTCGATGGTGGCGAACAGCTCGTCCTCCGACAGCCGCCCGCCGTCCTTCTCGTGCAGCCGGAACAGGTCGGTGATGAGGTCTTCTCCCGGCGTGCCGCGGCGCTCGTCGATGATCTGGTCGAGCAGTTCGTGCAGCTCTTTGCGCAGGCCGGGCGAGTCTTCGAGGTCGCCGACCTGGGCGACGGCGTCGGTGAGGCGGTGCAGCTCGTCCTGGTGCTCCGGCGGGATGCCGATGAGCTCGGAGATGACCTCGCGCGGCAGCGGGTAGGCGAATTCGAGCCGCAGGTCCACCGGCTGGTCGGACGGTTGCTCCGCGAGGTGGTCGATGAGCCGGGCGGTGAGTTCCTCGATGCGCGGGCGCAGGCCGTTGAGCCGGCGTTGTGAGAACGCGGCGGTGAGCGGCATGCGCAGCCGCCGGTGGCGTTCGCCCTCGGCGTTGAGCATGGAGGTGTCGGTGACGATGCGGTCGATGGCGGTGCCCGGTGGCAGGGCGTCGCGGCCTGACCAGTGGCGCAGTTCCCTGGACAGGTCCGGGTGGGTGAGGACGGTCATGAGCGTGGCGTACCGGGTGGCGGCCCAGGCCGGTACGCCTTCGGCGGTCACCGGCACGAGTGGTCCCGCGGCGCGCAGGCGTTCGTTGTCGGCGTGGATGTCGCGGGTGGCCGGGTCGAGGATGAAGCGGTCGTCGGTCATGGTCATCCCGTTCGTCGTGGGCTGACCGCCAGGGCGGTCACGTCCATGCCGGGGTCCTGGTCGAGGTAGAGGTCGCGGACGAGTTCGCCGGCGGCGGGCGCGTTGCACAGGCCGTGGCCGGAGAAGCCGGTCGCGTACAGGAAGGCCGGTGGGCCTGGCTGGTGGCCGATGAAGGCGGTCTTGTCGGGGCTGGCGTCGCGCAGCCCGGTGACGGCGGTGTGCAGGGCGAGGCCGGCCAGGCTCGGGTACGTCTCGGCGAGCCGGGCGGCGACGTCGCGGCGCCAGGACTCGCGGTCGGGTCCCGGGTAGCCCATGCCGATGAGCATGCGGTCGTCGCGCCGCCGGATCAGCAGGCCGCTGGCGGCGTGCAGGGTGACCGGGATGTCGGGTGCGCCGGGCGGGAGCGGGTCGGTGGTGAGCAGCTCCTGCTCGATGGGTTCGGTGAGCGGCAGGTCCACGCCGGCGCAGCGGACGAGCGAGGCCGACCAGGCGCCGGCGGCGCAGACGACGGCGTCGGCGGACAGTTCGCCTTCGGCGGTCTGGACGCGGCCCGCTTCGGCGTCGATGGCGGTGACCGGGCAGCCGGTGCGCAGGGTGGCGCCGGCTTTCTCGGCGGCCATGGCGTAGGCGGTGACGATGGCGGTGGTGTCGGAGATGTAGGCGTCGGGCGAGTAGGCGGCGGCCAGCAGCGGCAGGTCGCCGATGAGCGGGTTGCGGCGCCTGGCCTCCTTGGCGCCGATGAGCCCGACGTCGACGCCGGCGGCGTGCTGGGCGGGCAGGTCGGCTTCGAAGGCGGTGACCTGCTCGGGTTCGGTGAACAGCACGAGGTAGCCGACCTGGCGCAGCGGCAGGTCGATGCCGGGCCTTTCGGGGAAGGCGTGGTAGGCGGCGAGGCTGCGGACGGCGAGCGCGGAGCTGACCGGGTTGCCGGCGAAGTAGGAGCGTACGACGTCGGCGGTGGCGCGGGAGGCGCCGGAGCCGAGCGTGCCGCGTTCGAGCAGGGTGACGTCGGTTCCGGCTTCGGCGAGGTGGTAGGCGATCGACAGCCCGATGACGCCGCCGCCGATCACCACCACGCGGGATCCGGCGCTCATGCCTGGACCTGCAGTCGGCGCAGGTGGGCTCCGGCCTCCCAGGGGAACAGGTGCAGGTTCCAGCCGCCGAGGCAGTTGCAGTAGAGGGCCATGTGGGCCATGATCGCGATGTAGTCCTCGTGGCTGTCGAGGCGTTCGAGGCCGTCCAGGAGGCGCTGGGTGAAGTCCCAGAGCCGGTCGAGGCCGCAGTAGCCGAGGAACTCGGCGGGTGTGTGGGCGAGCTGGCGGGTCATCTGGCGCAGCCAGGGCATGGGCATGCCGTCGAGTGCGGCGCGGACGAGGCCGCCGTAGCAGCTGTAGCCGAGCGGGCGGGTCTCGCCGTTGACGAACAGCAGGGTGGTCAGGACGGTCTCGTAGCTGCCCGCGCCGGACGGGATGCGGCCCTCGTGCAGGTCGAGGAGCTCTCTGGGCGGGTCGAGCCAGATGCGCTCGGTCTCGGCGTGCACCTCTTTGGCGAGCTGGTTGAGCTCGGGGTCGCCGACGGGCAGGCGGGGCAGCACGTGGCCGCCGGTCTGGCCGGCGCGGCGGACTTCGGCGATGACCGGTTCCTTGGTGGTGTAGACGGAGTTCCACACTTCGCGGCCGGCGTGGATGAGGGCGTCGAGGTCCTCTTCGGCGACCTGGCCGATCGGGGTGGCGGTCATGGGTTCGGTGAGTTCGCCGTACTTGATGCCGAGGTGTTGCAGGCGGGAGCAGAACAGGGTGCCGTCGGGCACGGTGCGGCGGTCCACCTTGTACTCGGCGGCGGTGTGCAGCAGGGCGTGGACCGGGGCGAGGTGGTACAGGTGGTACCCGGCGACCAGGGCGTGCCCTTGGAGGCTGCGGTAGGGCAGCGCGTCCCACAGGGCCTGGGCCAGTGAGGGGTTGCGCTGGTCGAGTTCGGCGGCCACGGTGATGCCGAGGCCGGGCCAGGAGATTTCCAGTTGCTTCGTCTCGTTCACACTACGTCACTCTAACGTCACGTTTGGTGGCGATCGTGTGGGGGTGGGGGTGTTTACCGGGGCATGACCTGGGCTTATGCGAAAGGGCCGCGTTCGTCGGCCCAGATGGAGGCGGGATCGACGTAGGGGCGCAGGAGCGGGGTCAGCTCGGGGTCGGGGCGGCCGTTGAGCTCGTCGGAGGCGGCCTTGCGGGCGATGCCGGCCAGCACGTCGGCGACCTGCACGCGCTCGTCGAGCTCGGAGACGACGAGCCGGAGCCCGGCCATCCGGCCGCCGAGTATCTGCCGCATCTGGGCGATGCGCTCGTCGGTCAGCGTGGTCTGGCGGTCGTGCACGACGGCGACGGGGCCGCGGCCATCGTCCAGGCCGTCGCCCCAGGAGGTGACGGCCTGGACGATGGCGGGGATGAGCGGGTCGAGCGCGGGGAAGACGTGGGGGTCGGTCAGCAGGCGGTCGCGGAACTCCTCGACGCGGTCGCGGACCTCCCACAGTGCGCGCATGACGTCGCCGGCCGGGCCTTTCGCCGTGCGCAGCTCGTCGATCAGCAGGTACGTGTCGGCGACGGAGGTGGTGATGCCCTGGCCGTTCTTGGCGCGCAGCAGGTAGTTGAAGGAGTCGAGGAAGGCGGCCCACCGGCCGGGGCCGAAGGTGCGGCGGCCCTCGCGGTAGAGGGCGACGGCGTCGGCTCTGGCGAGCGGGTCGAGGCCGAGGCGCGGGGTGTGGTCGTCCTGGAGCAGGCCGGTGACCTTGCCGGTGAGCCAGAAGGTCTTGTCGGCGACGAAGACGCGGACGTGGCCGAGCACGGGGCCGCTGGGGCCGAGGAGCCAGAGCAGGGCGGCGCGGTGCTTCTCGCGCAGGACGTGGTTGGCGCGGTATTCGTCGGCGGGGGTGGGCGCTCGTACGCGCAGCTCGGCGATGACGGCGGCGGCCGCCTCGGCGTCCATGAGCACGCTGGCGTGGGCGAAGACGTCGCTGTTGCCGCCGACGAGCTTCTCGCCCTCCGCGCCGGATTCGTCGCACGCGATTTCGAGGGGTTGCGCCACGTTCATGAATCTAGCCGGGCGGGTGGTGCCGCCGCGAGGCGATTTCGCGCGGTCTCGGGCTGGGAGAATCACGTGACCCCGTTGGAGGTGGAAGGACCTGTGCTGACCCGTCTGGTCCGTGAGATCCACGAGGAGGCGGAGCGTGCCCGTACGTCGCCGGCTCCCGAGCTGACGTTCTCCCTGTGGCGGCGCTTCGCCGACGGCGGTGACCGGCTGGCGTACGAGGGCGCCTACTTCGAGCGCCGCCGCAGGCTGGCCGCGCTGCTGCTGGCCGCGCACCTGGACGACCGGCCCGACCCGGCGCTGGACGACCTGCTGTGGTCGGTGTGCGACGAGTACTCCTGGGTGCTGCCGGCGCACGAGCCGAAGGGCGGTGACCCCAACGCGTTCGTGGACCTGTTCGCCGCCGAGACGGCGCAGACGCTGGCGGAGGGGGTGCGGCTGCTGGGCGGGCACGTGGACGCGCGGGTGCGGGCGCGGGTGCGCGCGGAGGTGGAGCGGCGGGTCTTCGCCCCGCTGGAGGCGGGGACGATGTGGTGGGAGTCGGCCCGCCACAACTGGTCGGCGGTGTGCGCGGGCGCGGCGGGGGCGGCGGCGCTGGCTCTGGGCGCCGATCGGGTGGTGGCGCGGCTGGAGGGCGCGATGGAGGCGTTCCTGTCGGGTACGGGCGCCGACGGCGCCTGCCTGGAGGGCCCGGACTATTGGGCATACGGGTTCGGGTATTTCGTGTACTTCGCCGAGGCGCTGCGCGAGCACACCGGCGAGGACCTGCTGGACGATCCGCACGTGCGGGAGATGGCCGCCTACCCGGCGCGGGTGGATCTGGGTGACGGCACCAGGCCGGCGTTCGCGGACGCGCAGGCGCGCGGCGTCTATCCGGCGGGGCTGCTGTCGCGGCTGTCGGAGCGGCTGGGCGTGCCGGTGCCGGTCACCGCGGGGGAGCCGTCGTTCCATGACGACCCCTGTTATCGGTGGGCGCATCTGTCGCGGACGTTGTGGTGGGCGCGGGAGGTTCCGGTGGCGGAGCCGGGGCCGCATACGTACCTGCCGGATGCGGGCATCGTGGTGGCGCGGTCCGGCGGGGCGGCGTTCGCGGCCAAGGGCGGGCACAACGACGAGCCGCACAACCACCTCGACGTCGGCACGTTCGTGCTGCACGCGCGGGGTGAGACGGTGCTCGACGATCTGGGCGCGCCCGAGTACACCCGCGACTACTTCCGTGAGGGCCGCTACCTGGTGCCGCAGGCGTCGGCGGAGTGGCACTCGATCCCGCTGGTCGAGGGGCGGGGGCAGGTGCCGGGGCCCGAGCGGCGGGCCGAGGTGCTGGAGCACGCCGTCGACGGCGACGCGGTGACGTTCGCGCTCGACCTCACCGCCGCCTACGCGGTGCCCTGCCTGGAGCGGCTCACCCGGACGTTCCGGTGGCGGCCCGGCAGGCTGGAGCTGACCGACGCCTTCGGCTTCACCACGCGGGACGCGCGGGTGAGCGAGGTGTTCGTGTCGCGCCGCCGCCCGGTGCTGGGCGATGGCCGGGTCGCGTGGGGCCCGGTCGCGCTGGAGGTTCCGGCCGGGTGGCGGGCCGAGGCCGACGAGCTGGCGGTACGCGGCCACGACGGCGAGCAGCAGACCGTGCACCGGGTGCGCCTGTCGGCCAGAGTGCCGTCGGGCGCGCACCGGTTCACCTTCACCGTGGACGGCTGATCAGGACTCGGTGGCGGGGGCGGGGTCGGCCGGCACCAGCACCCGGCGGGGCGGGCCGCCGTCACCTGGCAGCGTCATGGTGATGAGGGCGGCGGCCAGCGCCGCGCCGCAGCCGATGAGCATGCCGACGTGGAAGCCGCGCTCCGACGGCAGCGGGTGGCCGCCGAAGTCGATGGTGAGCTGCGAGAGCACGACGCCGACGACGGCGGCGGAGACGGTGGTGCCGATGGAGCGCATCAGCGTGTTGAAGCTGTTGGCCGCGCCGGTCTCCGAGCGCGGCACGGCGCCCATGATGAGGGCGGGCATGGAGCCGTAGGCGAAGCCGACGCCGATGGCGCACACGCAGGTGATGACGAGCAGGCCCCAGGTGGAGCCGAGCAGGACGACCGACAGGCCGTAGCCGAGCGCCATGACGAGGCTGCCGGTGATGAGCGTGACCTTGGGGCCGCGGGCGGCCGACAGGCGGGCGCCGACGGGAGAGACGATCATCATCATGAGGCCGGCGGGGGCCATCCAGAGGCCGGCGGCGAGCATGGACTGGCCGAGCCCGTAGCCGGTGGCGGCGGGCAGTTGCAGGATCTGGATGACGATCAGCGACTGGGCGTACATGGAGAAGCCGACCACGATCGAGGCCGCGTTGGTGAGCAGCACCTGAGGGCGGGCGGCGACGCGCAGGTCCACCAGCGGGTCGCGGGCGCGCAGCTCCCACCAGCCCCACAGCGGCAGCACGAGGGCGGCGGCGGCCAGCAGGCCGAGTGTGGGCGCGCTGTCCCAGCCCCAGTCGGCGCCTTTGGAGACACCGAGCAGCAGGCAGATGAGTCCCGCGCCGAGCCCGAGCGCGCCGGGCAGGTCGACGCGGCCGCGCGCGGCGGGCGGCGTGTACGGCACCAGCAGCCGGATCAGCGCGGCGACCAGCAGGCCGAGGACGGCGGTGGCCCAGAACAGCGCCCGCCAGCTGGCGTACTCGGCGACGGCGGCGGCGATGGGCAGGCCGAGGGCGCCGCCGATGCCCATGGACGAGCTCATCAGCGCGATGGACGGGCCGAGCCGGTCGGGCGGCAGCACCTCGCGCAGGGCGCTGATGCCGAGGGGGATGAGGCCCATGCCCATGCCCTGCAGGCCGCGTCCGGCGATCATGGGGGCGAGCGAGCCGGCCAGGGCGCAGGTGACGCAGCCGAGGATGAGGGGGACGGCGCAGACGAGCATCATGCGGCGCTTGCCGTACAGGTCGCCGAGTCGTCCCATGACGGGGGTGGTGACGGCGCCGGCCAGCAGGGTCGCGGTGACCACCCAGGAGGCGTCGGAGGCGGTGGCGTGCAGCATCGACGGCAGGCGGCCGATGAGGGGGACGACGAGGGTCTGGGTGAGTGAGGCGACGATGCCGGCGACGGCCATCACGGTGACGATGCCGTGCCGGGTGGCGGGTCTGCTGGGCTCTTCCACGCGTGTCCCCCCGATGGTAGCGACGTGCACCCCACACATAGCGTGATAAATGCACACATTGTGGGTGTTGCACATTCTTGTGGAAGATATGCTGACCCGCACCCATGGTTGGGGGAAGGACTGGCATGGACAAGCCCACGGACTCCCTGGCCGCGGTCGAGTACGAGACCATGCGGCTCGGCCGGCACCGCCACCTCGACCGCAGCGCGTACATCCTGCTCAGCCGGATCCGCCGTGCGGGGCCGATGTCCATCGGGCAGCTCAGCAGGGCGTTCGGCCTCGACGTCTCGACGCTCAACCGGCACACCGCCGCGCTGCTGCGCGAGGGCCTGGCCGAGCGCATCGCCGACCCCGCGGGGGGCATCGCCCGCAAGTTCCGCATCACCGCGCGGGGCGAGCGGTTCCTGGACGGCGAGCGGGCGCGCAACCTGGACGGGCTGCGCGAGGTGCTGTCCGGCTGGCCGGCCGGCGACGTCGCCGCCTTCGCCGCCTACCTGCGGCGCTTCAACGACGACGTCGAACGCCTCCCTGCCCGCCCCTGGCCGGCCTACGCCAGGGGCGCGGCCGGCTCCTCCTGACGCAGCGGGAAGTGGCAGGCCACCTGGTGCGCCCCGCCCTGAAGGGGCGGCTCGGTGGCGCACACGTCCTGCGCGAGCGGGCAGCGGGTGCGGAAGCGGCAGCCGGTCGGCGGGTTGAGCGCGCTCGGCAGCTCGCCCTTGATGGTGGTGTCCGGGCTGGGCACGTGATCGGGGTCCGGTGAGGGGACGGCGTCCAGCAGCGCCTGCGTGTAGGGGTGGCGCGGGGCGCGGACGACCTGGTGGGCGGGCCCGATCTCGACCATCTTGCCGAGGTACATCACGCCGATCCTGTCGGCCATGTAGTCGACCACGGACAGGTCGTGGCTGATGAACACGTACGACAGGCCCAGCTCGCCCTGCAGGTCCCGCATCATGTTGAGCACCTGGGCCTGCACCGAGACGTCCAGCGCGCTGACCGGCTCGTCGGCGACGATGAGCCGGGGCCGCAGCGCCAGCGACCTGGCCAGGCCGATGCGCTGCAACTGGCCGCCGGAGAACTCGTGCGGGTAGCGCTCCAGCGCCGTCCTGGGCAGGCCGACCTGGTCGAGCAGCTCGGTGACCCGGGCGCGCCGCTGCGCCGCGTCGCCGACCTGCTGGATCTCCAGCGGCTCTGTGAGAATGGAGTCGATGCGCATGCGCGGGTTCATGGCCGCGTAGCTGTCCTGGAACATCAGCTGCACCTGCCGGTGCATGCGGTGGCGGGCGCGCCGGTCGAGGCCGGCGATGTCGGTGCCGTCCACGACGATGCTGCCGCCGGTGGCGGGCTCGAGCCCGGCCACGAGCCGGCCGACGGTGGATTTGCCGCAGCCCGACTCGCCCACGATGCCGAGCGTCTCGCCGGGCGCGACCTCGAACGACACCCCGGCCACGGCGCTCACCTTGCCGCTGGAGCGCTTCAGCCCGGCGCCGCCCGCGTCGTACTCCTTGACCAGGTCGCGCACGCTCAGGATCGGCTCGGCGGCGGCCGTGGCGGCCTGCTCGCGGCCGGTGGGCGGGGCGAGCACGACGGGCTCGGTGACGGGGTGCAGGCAGGCGAAGGCGTGCCCGTTCCCGGCCGCCGTGAGGGCGATGTCGCCGGTGCGGCACTCGTCGGTGGCGAAGCGGCAGCGCGGCGCGAAGCGGCAGCCGGTCAGCGGGCGCGACAGGTCGGGCGGCAGGCCGGGGATGCTGTAGAGGCGGCCGTCGCCGTCGGTGGCCGACTCGGGCAGGGCGCGCATGAGCGCCTCGGTGTAGCGGTGGCGGGGCGCGCGGAACAGCTCAGGGGTGGTGGCGGTCTCGACGACGCGGCCGGCGTACATGACGGCGACGCGGTCGGCGCGGCCGGCGATCACGCCGAGGTCGTGGGTGACCAGGATGACCGCCATCTTGAACTCTTCGCGCAGGTCGTCGATGAGCTCCAGGATCTGGCGCTGGGTGGTGACGTCCAGGGCCGTGGTGGGCTCGTCGGCGATGAGCAGGCGCGGGGAGCGGATGAGCGCCATGGCGATGACCACGCGCTGGCGCATGCCGCCCGACAGCTGGTGCGGGTAGTCGTCGACGATCTTGTCGGGGCGGGGCATGCCGACCCTGCGCAGGATCTCGATCGCCCGCTCGCGCGCCTCGGCCTTGCCGACCTTCTGGTGCACCCGCAGCGGCTCGGCCACCTGGGCGCCGATGCGCATGGTGGGGTTGAGCGAGGTGAGCGGGTCCTGGAAGACCATGCCCATCTCGACGCCGCGCACCCGGCGCAGCTCGGGGGCCTGCATGGTGCGCAGGTCGCGGCCGTCGAAGAGGATCTCCCCGCCGACGACGGAGCCGCCGGCGGGCAGCAGCCCCATGATCGACAGCACGGTCATGGTCTTGCCGCTGCCCGACTCGCCGACGATGCCGAGCGTCTCGCCCTGGTGGACGTCGAGGGTGACGCGGTCGAGCGCGTGCACGGTGCCGCGCCGCAGCGCGATGTCGGTGCTGAGGTCGCGCAGCCGCAGCAGCGGCTCGCTGGTGGGGTTCCCCATGTGTGCGAAAACTCCTGTCAACGCCGCCGGAGGCGGACCTCGAAGACGTCCCTCAGCCCGTCGCCGATGAAGTTGAAGGCGAGGACGATGAGGATGATGGCGATGCCCGGCGGGTAGAGCAGCCACCAGTGGCCGCTGAAGGTGTCCGACAGGCCGTCCGACAGCATGCCGCCCCAGTTCGCGGCGGGTGGCGGCACGCCCAGTCCGAGGAAGGACAGGTAGGCCACGTACAGGATGGCGTCGGCCACCTGGAAGGTGGCGTTGACGATCACCGTGCCGATGGCGTTGGGGATGATGTGCCGGCGCACCGCGCGCCCGCCGGTGCCGCCCATGCCGCGCATCGCCATGACGTACTCGCGGGTGCGCAGCGTCAGCGCCTCGCCGCGGACCAGCCGGGCGGGGCCGAGCCAGGCGAAGGCGCCGATGATGACGATGAGCATCGGCACGGTCGGCGTGACGATCGAGGCCATGAGCATGAACAGGAACAGCGCCGGGATCGACATGAACGCGTCGACCACGCGCATCATGACCGCGTCCAGCCAGCCGCCGGCGAAGCCCGCGACGGCGCCCCAGACGGTGCCGACGACCGTGGCCAGCAGGCCGGCCGCCAGGCCGACCACGATGGAGGTCTGCCCGCCCAGCATGAGCCGGCCGAGCTGGTCGTAGCCGACGCCGTCGGTGCCGAGCGGATGCCCGTCGCCGGGGGTGAGGAACACCTTCGTCAGGTCGGTGTGCACCTGGTCGGTCTGGTAGAACAGCGGCCCGAGGAAACTGAAGGCGGCCAGCAGCACGAACAGGCCGACGCCCAGCAGGGCCAGCCGGTTCTCGCAGAACACCTCCAGGCCCTGGCGCCACATGCCGCGGACGGGCGCCTCGTCCTCGTGCGGGGTCGCGGTCATGAGCGGCCTGCCTTGAGTCGTACGCGCGGGTCGACGGCGGCGTAGAGCACGTCGGCGACCAGCGCGCCCAGCACCGTGGCCACCGAGATCAGCAGGGTGACGCCGAGCAGGATCGGGTAGTCCCGCTTGAGCGCGGCCTGCCAGAACAGCAGCCCCATGCCGGGGTAGTTGAACAGCCGCTCGACCACCAGGGCGCCGCTGAACAGCGCCGGCAGGTACATGCCGAGCAGCGTGATGACGGGGAACAGGCCGTTGCGCAGGGTGTGGCCGACGATCACGCGGCTCTCCGACAGGCCCTTGCTGCGGGCCGTGCGCACGTAGTTCTCGTTGAGGTTGTCGACCATGGACGAGCGTACGTAGCGGGAGTAGACGGCGACGGTGAGGATGGCCAGCGTGACCGTGGGCAGCACCAGCCCGGCCGGGTCGGCCAGCACCTCCGCCAGCGTGAAGCCCTGCGGCGCCTCGGGCGGCAGCAGCGGCCACACCTGCGAGAACAGGATGATCATCATGAGGCCCATGAAGAAGATCGGGGTGGCGTAGGCCAGCAGCGACAGCCCGTTGATGGTGTAGTCGGGCCAGCGGTTACGCCGTACGGCCTGCACCACGCCGAGCGGGACGGCCACCACGACCGCCAGCAGGGTCGAGGCCAGCGACAGCAGCATGGTCTTGGGCAGCCGCTGCGCGATGGCCTCCGACACCGACTGGTTGAGCTGGAAGGAGTAGCCCAGGTCGCCGGTGACCAGCCGCTGCAGGTACATCGCGTACTGCTGCCACAGCGGCCGGTCGTACCCCATCTCGTGGTTGAAGGCGGCGATCTGCTCGAGCGTCGCTTCCTTGCCCAGGATGGCCCTGGCCGCGCCTCCCGGCAGCAGGTGCAGGATCACGAACGTGATCAGCGTCACCAGGATCACGATGACCAGGGCCTGGCCCAGGCGGGTGAGGAGGTACCGGGGCAAGGGTCAGCTCTTCCAGGACCAGTCTTGGAAGTACATGAGGTTCATCGGGTCCTGCGGCTCGACGCCCTGCAGGCCCGACCTGTACGCCGAGATCTGGTAGACGGGGTTGGGCATCCACAGCACCGGCAGGTCCTTGGCCAGGAAGTCGTCGTACTCCTGGAGGGCGCCGGCGTCGTCGGAGAACTGCGCCTTCTCGATCAGCTCGTCGGCCTCGGGGCTGCTGTAGCTGCCGAGGTTGACGGGGGCGTCGGTCTGGAAGAGCCGCTCACCGGAGGCGAAGGCTGGGTAGTACCAGCTGCCCTGGGAGCCGAAGAACGACATGTCCCAGTCGCACTTGGACTCCTCCGGCTTGCAGGCGGGGGTGACCGCGACGGAGTCGGGCACCTCCTTGATGGTCAGCTGCACGCCGAGCTTGGCCATCTGGGACTTGATCTCGGCGAACATCTTGGTGGTGGCGGCGAAGCCGGACTGGCTGGTGACGGTGAAGTTCAGCGGGGTGTCCTTGGCGATGCCCTCGCCGCACAGCGCGGGGTCGGCGCAGGTGGTGGTCCCGTCGGGGGTGACCTTCCAGCCGTGGCTCTCCAGCAGCTGCTTGGCCTTGGCCGGGTCGAACGGGTAGACGCAGCCCTCGCCGGCCGGCGAGCCCTGCTTGGCGGGGACGGGGCCGCAGGTGGGGGCGGCCATGTCGGCCCAGATGACCTTGCTGATGGTGGGCTGGTCGATGAGGTGCTGCAGCGCCTGGCGCAGGTACGGCTGCTTGAACAGCGCCCCGGTCTTGGGGTTGTTGAAGTTCAGCTGCAGGTACGTGATCGACCACCCGTACCAGGGGGCGACCTTGTAGCCCTTGGACTCCAGGTACGACTTCTGCGACAGGTTGGCCGGCGGGATGTAGCCGTAGTCGATGTCGCCGGCGCGCAGCACGTTGAACTCGGCGTCGTCGCCGGTGAACGGGCGCAGCACGATCTTGCCGATCTTCGGCTTGTCGGGGCCGGAGTAGGCGTCCTGCTTGGCCAGGACCACCTCGCCGCTGGGGACGTAGCTCTCCAGCTTCCAGGGGCCGCTGGTGGTCTTCCACAGCGGGTTGGTGGCGTAGGTCTTGGGGTCCTTGGAGGCGGTGGTCAGCTCTTCGAACGTCTTCTTGGGGTCGCCCTTGTCCCAGGCGTGCTGGGGGAGCGGGACGATGCGGTTGAGCTGGTTGCCGACGAACCAGGCGGCGTTGTAGGCCTTCTTGGTGGTGATCGAGAAGGTCTTGTCGTCCTTGACCTTGAAGTCGGCGACGTTGTCGGGGAAGCCGCCGGGCCGGTAGGAGGCCCACTTGTCCTTGTTGGTGGTCACCAGGTCCCACCAGAACTCGACGTCCTTGGTGGTGATCGGCTTGCCGTCGGACCAGGTGTTGTCCTTGAGCGTGATGGTCAGCGTCCTGCCCTCGTCGCTGACCACGGGCGGCTCGGCGAGCGACCGCGTCGGGTTGACGTTGTCCTCGGTCGTGCCGTCGAGCTGGAAGCTGTAGAGCTTGCGGTACAGGGCGGTGGAGAAGATGTCGTTCTCGCCCTGGGTGAATCCGGGGGCCGAGATCGGCAGGATCCAGTTCGGCGTGCGGAGGGCCACGGTCACGGTGTCCTTGCTCTGCGCCGCTCCGCCTTGCGGCGTACCGCCGCCGGCGCCCGCGCTGCAGGCGGTCAAACCGAGCCCGATGGCCACCACGCCGCTCACGATGCGGGTTCTCGTCCCCATGTTTCTCCTCGTCGAGACGTGCGCGGGCCCTCCAGGGGGCCTTCAGTCCGGAGAATGTATAGAGGTACAAGTACTAAGTCAATGTGAAAAATCCGCTTTGTTCGGGGCACTTATTTCGGGATAGAGTCCGCGGCGAGGAGATCCGCCGGGCGAGATCCGCGTGGAACGCGTACGACATCCGTGTGACATCTTTCGGTGATCGTCTTCGTGCCCGATGATGGGCGTCTGCTGTGATGGCCCGCCTGGGCCCAGGGGTCGGGCCCGCTCGCGGGCCCCCGTGCTCGCCTGCGCTGCGCCAGGGGGGAGGAGAGACATGCCGGAGCCGCCCGCCAAGCTGCGCGAGCAGGCGTTGAGCCTGCTGGCCAGCGGCAAGGCCGCCTCCCGTGCGGACCTGGTGGAGCTCCTGGAGGTGGCTCCCTCGACGGTCTCCAGCGTGGTACGCCGCCTGCTGGAGGAGGGCACGATCCTGGAGGAGGGCGTCGGCGCCTCCACCGGCGGCCGCCGGCCCAGGATTCTACGGCTGCGCGAGGACGGCGGCGTGCTCGCCGTGGCCGAGCTCGGCGGGCGGCACGCCCGCGTCGGCCTGTGCGCCCCCTCGGGAGCACTGCAGGTCGCCGAGGAGCTCGCCGTCGACATAAGCGCAGGCCCGCAGGCGATCTTCGACGAGATCAGCGAGGCCTTCGACCGCGTCAGGACCGCCCACGCGCCCGGCCGCCGCCTGCTGGCCGTCGGCATGGCGCTGCCCGGGCCCGTCGACTTCCCGCACGGCCGGCTCGTCGGCCCGGCCCGCATGCCCGGCTGGAGCGGCTACGACGTCCAGGCCGACCTGCGCGAGCGCTTCCAGGCCGGCGCCCTGGCCGACAACGACGCCAAGGCCGCCGCCATCGGCGAGTACGTCACCCGCCGCGCCACCGGCGACATGATCTACGTCAAGGCCGGCAGCGGCATCGGCGGCTGCCTGGTCACCGGCGGCCGCATCTACCGCGGCGGGCGCGGCCTGTCCGGCGACCTCACCCACGTGCGGGTGGCCGACAGCGGTGAGCGCGAATGCTCCTGCGGCAGCCGCGGCTGCCTGGAGACCGTCGCCAGCGGCGCCGCGCTCGTGCGCGAGCTGGCCCGCCGCGGCCGGCCCGTCACCGGGCTGAGCGACGTCGTCGCCGCCACCGTGGACGCCGACCCCGCCGTCGTGACGCTGGTGCGCCAGGCCGGCCGGCTGCTCGGCGTCGCCCTGTCGGGCCTGGTCAACTTCCTCAACCCCGACAGCGTCGTCATCGGCGGCGCGCTGTCCAGCCTCGACGTCTACGTCGCGGCCGTCAAAGGCATGCTGTACGAGCGCTGCCTGCCGCCCCTGACCCAGTCGCTGTCCATCGAGGCGAGCGCGGCGGGCCCCGACGCCGCCCTCATCGGGCTCGGCCGGCTGCTGCGCGAGACGACCGACCTGCACTCCACCACCGACGCCACCACCTAGGAAGCACCACCGTGTCCACCACCGAGTCCACGACCGAGTCCACGACCGAGTCCACGACCGAGTCCACGACCGCGTCCACGACCGCGTCCACGACCGTGTCCACCACCGCGCCTCTGCGCATCGCCGTCTGCGGCATCCACATCGAGTCCAGCACCTTCTCGCCGCACCTGAGCGGCGCCGCCGACTTCGACGTCACCCGCGGCCAGGCCCTGCTCGACCGCTACGACTGGCTGGGCAGCCCGTGGGCGGCCGAGGTCGAGTGGGTGCCGCTCGTGCACGCCCGCGCCCTGCCCGGTGGCGCCGTCGAGCCCGCCGCGTACGACGCCTGGCGCGCGGAGATCGTCCAGGGCCTCGGCCAGGGCCGCTTCGACGGGGTGCTGCTCGACATCCACGGCGCCATGAGCGTCGTCGGACGCGAGGACGCCGAAGGCGACCTCATCACCGCGATCCGGTCCGTGATCGGCCCGGAGCCGCTCGTGTCGGCCGCGATGGACCTGCACGGCAACGTCTCCCACGTCCTGTTCGACGGCTGCGACCTGCTGACCTGCTACCGCACCGCGCCCCACGTGGACGTCTGGGAGACCCGCGAGCGCGCCGCCCGCAACCTCGTCGAGGCGCTCAACGCCGGCGGCCGGCCGCACAAGGCGCTCGTGCACGTGCCGATCCTGCTGCCCGGCGAGATGACCAGCACCCGCGTCGAGCCCGCCCGTGGCCTGTACGCCCGCATCCCCGAGGTCGAGTCCAGGCCCGGCGTGATCGACGCGGCCATCTGGATCGGCTTCGCCTGGGCCGACGAGCCGCGCTGCACCGGCGCCGTCGTGGCCACCGGCACCGACCGGGCCGCCACCGAGCAGGCCGCCCGCGAGCTGGGCCAGGCGTTCTGGGACGCCCGCGACGATTTCGCCTTCGTCGCCCCCACCGGCTCCATGGACGAGTGCCTCGACGCGGCGCTGAAGGAGGGCGCGGCCCGGCCGTACTTCATCAGCGACTCCGGCGACAACCCGGGCGCGGGCGGCGCCGACGACGTCACCTACGCCCTGGAGCGCCTGCTGGCCAGGCCCGAGATCCGTGACGGCTCCGTACGCGCCGTCTTCGCCTCCCTCTTCGACCCCGAGGCGGTGGCGCGCGTCGGGCACCTGCCGGTCGGCTCGCCCGTCGGCGTGCGCGCCGGCGGCCGGATCGACACTCGCGCGCCGGGGCCGCTCCTGCTGGAGGGCACGCTGGAGGCCGTGGCCGACGACCCCGACGGTGGCCGGGTGGTCAGCGTGCGCGTCGGCGGGCTGAGCGTCTTCCTCACCTCGCGGCGCATGCAGTACCGGCTGCTGGAGTCGTACCGGCGGCTGGGGGTGGAGGTCGCCGAGGTGGACGTCGTCACCGTGAAGATCGGCTACCTGGAGCCCGAGCTGTTCGAGGCCGCCGCCGGCTGGATGCTGGCGCTCACGCCCGGCGGCGTGGACCAGGACCTGCACCGGCTGCCCTACCGCAACCTCAAGCGGCCCGTCTTCCCGCTCGACGCCGACGCCGCCCTCTAGCGCGCGGCCTGCTCCTCAGGGGTGCGCAGCCTGGTCATGATGCGGTCGAGCGCGGCCAGGTCGTCGGGGTCGAGGGCCAGCAGGGAGCGCGGCGGGCGGGCCAGGATGCGCTGGGCCTTCTCGGCGACCGCCGTGCCCGACGGCGTCAGCGTGACGATCTTGCTGCGGCGGTCGCCGGGGGACACGCTGCGGGTGACGTAGCCGCGCCGCTCCAGGTCGTCCACCATCAGCGAGGTGTACGGCTTGTCGGTGGCCAGCTCGGTCGTCAGCTCCCGCATGGTCATCGGCCCGGCCAGCAGGTAGCGCAGCGCCTTGATGCGGAAGAAGCTCATGCCGAGCGCGTCGGCCACCTCCTTGCGGCGGTTCTCCTGCCGCAGGACCAGGTCGTACATGGCGGCCCACACCCGGGCCACCGCCTCCTGCTCGTGGGTCTCGCTCATGTCGTCTCCTGCGGGTGGGCCAGCCGTTCGGCGGTGCGCGCGGCGCTGCGGCGGGCCCAGCCGGTGGTGGTCAGGATAGCGAGCAGCACGATCGCCACGCCGCAGCCGGTCACGATCCAGTAGCCGACGTGGCTGGCCGCAGGGAAGCCGGTGGCGAACGGGCCCGCCACCGCCGAGGTGACCAGCGCGCCGATGACCGCGACGCCGAGCGTCTGCCCGATCTGCCGGCTGGTCGAGGTCACCGCCGCCGCCACCCCGGCCCGCTCGCGCGGCATGCCGGACACGGCGGTGTTGGTGATCGGCGCGTTCAGCATGCCGAAGCCGAGGCCGAACAGCACGTACGCGGCCATCAGCCGCCAGATCGGCGTGTCCGTCGCGAGCCCCGTCATGATCAGGCCGCTCGCCCCGATCGAGGCGCCGGCCAGCAGCAGCGGCACCCGGGTCCCGGCGTTGGCCACGATCCGGCCCGCCAGCGGCGAGCACAGCACGGTCAGCCCCGCCATGGGCAGCGTGTAGAGGCCGGCGTGCAGCGCGGACAGGCCCAGCACGTCCTGCAGGTAGAGGGTGTTGACGAACAGGAAGCCGCCGAGCGCGGCGAACCCGCACACCGCCGTCACGGTCGCGCCCGCGAACGGGACGCTGCGGAAGAAGCGCAGCTCGATCAGCGGCTCCTCGGTGCGCAGCTCGTAGCGGATCAGTCCGGCCAGCGCCAGCGCCGCCACCGCGAAGCAGGCCAGCGTACGCGGCGACCCCCACCCGGCGGCCGGCGCCTCGATCAGCCCGAACGTCAGCGTCGCCAGCGCCACGATGACCAGCACCTGGCCCACCGGGTCCACCCGGCGCGGGCGCGGCGCGCGCGACTCGGGCACGAACAGCGCGCACAGCACGAACGCGGCCACGCCCACCGGGATGTTGATCCAGAAGATCGACTGCCAGCCGACCGCGCCCACCAGCGCGCCGCCCACCAGCGGGCCCAGCGCCATGCTGACGCCGCTCACCCCGCCCCACACGCCGATCGCCCTGGCCCGCTCGCGCGGCTCGGTGAAGGTGTTCGTGATGATCGACATGGCGACCGGGTTGAGCATCGACCCGCCCACCGCCTGCAGCGCCCGCGCCCCGATCAGCCAGCCCAGGCTCGGTGCCAGCGAGCACATGAGCGAGCCCAGCGTGAACAGCGTCAGCCCGGTCTGGAACGTGCGGCGCCGGCCGATCCTGTCGCCGGTGGAGCCGGACAGCATGAGCAGGCTGGCCAGCACCACCGTGTAGGCGTCGATGATCCACTGCAGGCCGGAGACGGAGGCGTTCAGGTCGCGCCGGATGGAGGGCAGCGCGATGTTCACGATCGTGTTGTCCAGACCGACGATGAACAGGCTCATGCAGCAGATGGCCAGGACGAGCATCCGCCGCCGCCGGCCGAGCGCGGGGGGCGCCGCAGCGGCGGAGGTGGACCGATCGGTTATAGGCATACAACGATTATATTCGCATAACTAACGATGTCGCCGCTTAGGGGGAGTGTCCGGATGGTGGGTCGGGACGTGCATTCCGGCTCGGCCGGTCGCACCGATGGCGAGGAGCGCGAGATCTCTGGGGATGTCGCTCATCGCCGGAGGTGTCGCTTCAGGGAGCGGGCCTTTCCCGATTCTGGGAAACCGGGGTGGGCTTGGGTGCGTCTACCACCACATGCGGATTTTTCCAGCTTTAGCGTTGCTCCTGGTGGGGATGACCTGCGGGGCCGACGCCCGCCGCCCGGTCGCCGATGAGGCGTTCACCACGCTCGCCCGCGAGGTGGCCGACCGCTGGCAGCGGTCACCGGAGCGGCGGCCCTGGCTGGAGGGATTCGTCCCGCTGAAGAACCTGACCATGCCGCCCAAGAGCCGGACCACGCCGCGATGGGCGTCGCGCAGCGAGCTCAACAGCGTATGGAAGCTGGAGACGGACCTCCCGGACGAGACCCCTGCCCCGGCCGAGCTGCACTGGGCCGACGGGAGCACGCTGAACGTGCCGCTTGTGACGGCGAAGGCCGCCTACGCCGGCCTGACCAGGCCCAGGTCCTTCGTCGACGAGGAGTGCCCGGCCAAGGGCTGCCGGCCGCTCCGGGTGACCGCGGTGTCCCGCGGCACGGCCGCGTTCCCCACCAGCAGAGGCGACGTCCGGGTGCCCACGTGGGACTTCACCGTGCACGGCGTCCCCGGGCGGTTCCGGCGGGTCGCGGTGGACCCGGCCGCCATGGGCGGGCCGCCCCGGCCGGTCGCCGACAGTGTCCAGGAGGTCAGGACGTACGACCAGAAGGGCCCGGCCGAGCTGCGGCTGCGTTACCTGCACGGCACCTGCGACACCACCTACGGCGCGCGTGCCCACGAGACGCCCGGGGCGGTCGTCGTGGACGTCGACGTCCGGTGGGACGAGGGCGTGACGTTCTGCAACCTGATGGGGAAGACCGACCACATCAGCGTGACGTTGCGTGAGCCGCTGGGCCGCCGGGTGGTGCTCGACTCCAGCAGCGGGGTGCCTCTGTTGCCGGACAGCGCCGTGGAGTTGAGCGACTTCAGAGGCTACGACCCGCGCCAGTCCTGATCGGCGCCTACGGGCGGCAGGACGGGCGGCAGGGCAGGTTCGAGGCGGTCGGCCAGGCGGCGTAAGGCGTCCGCGAGCCGGGCGCGCACCCGCCGGTGCGAGCGGGGCGGGATCATGCGGGACCGGTCGGCCTCGGCACGGCGTTCGGCGAGGTAGGCACGGGCGAACTCCTCGTGGATGCCGTGCGGCGAGGGCCGCCTCACGGCAGCTCGGGGAACGCGTGGTAGAAGAGGAAGATCGGGAGGCTGTCCGGCGGCGTCTCGTCGGCCGCGATGCGTTCGGCGGTCAGCTCGCGCCACGGCTCCATCACCGCGTTGAGCTGTTCGTTGAGCTGGGCCATCTCGTCCCTGGTGAGCCGCAGGTGCCGGCTGCTGCCGAAGCCCGCGTCCCGCCACTCCTCGGGCAACGCCGTGAGGTTGCGGTCGAAGTCGCGCAGCCGCTCGAACTGGTCGATCACCCACTGCGCGGTCCACGCCTGCATCACGGCCGCCGCGTACGGGCCTTCGAGATCCGTCTCCACCCGCCACCCGGGCATGGCCGCGCGCACCCACCGCTCCCGGCTGTCCCTGGCCAGCTCCGGCACGTCTTCGACCATGTCGTAGCGCTGCAGCTGCCGCAGGTGGTAGCTCACCTGGCCGGGGTCGGCGTCCATGCGCCTGGCCAGCTCGCTCACCGTGACCGGGCCGATCCGGAAGAGCAGGCTGTAGAGCTTCATCCTGAACCGGTTCGTCAGCATCCTGAGAACGTCCAGGTTGTCGATCTGTCGCATGCCAACGACGCTAGGGGCGGCGCGCGGAAATGCTCAAGACCTCTACTGGATCTTGGAAATGCGCGCCGCCGTGCTCCTACCTGCAGGTCTTGCTCTCGGGGGCGCAGTGCTTGATTTCGGGGAAGCGGGGGGACGGCTTGTCGAGCTGCGGGCGGTGCTCCTTGCGCAGGTGCTGGTCGAGGAAGGCCGTCACGTAGCTACGGGTGATCGTCATGGCGCGGGCCCCGGCGATGTCGGCGCCGGCGTCGATGCCGAGCTGGTCGACCAGCAGGCCGAGGTCGGTGAACGACAGGTGCTCGGCCCCGGTCAGCAGCAGCCAGCGCTTCCACCCGGTGAGGTGCTTCCAGTCGCGCTCCCAGGTGGCGGCGGCCGCACCCTGGCCGGGCGTGTAGGTGGCCGGCTTGCCCAGGAACAGGAACGGCCGCGACAGTCCGCTGTCCGGGATCGCCATGTCGGTGGTGCCGTCGATGTCGATGCCGGCGCGGACGCGGGAGTCGCTCAGCAGGGTCGGGATGGTGGCGGCGCCTCCGACGGAGTGCCCGGCCATCGCGATCTTGGACGGGTCGATGAGGCGGGAGCCCTGCCACGCCGGTCGCGGCCCGGTCAGCCGGTCGAGGACGAAGGACACGTCGCGCGCCCGGCTCTTGACCAGGCCCACCCACCAGTCGGGGTTCTTGTCGATCTCGCAGGTGACGCACTCGGTGACGCGCCCGTCGGGGAAGGTCGTCGCGACGCTCTCGTACGTGTGGTCGATCGCGGCCACCACGTACCCCCTGCTCGCCAGCTCCTCCGCCAGCCCGGTGAGCTCGGAGCGGGGCTTGCCGTGGCCCGGGGAGAGCACGACGAGCGGCAGGCCGCGCTTGCGGCCGGCCGGCTCGGCGTCGGTGAAGGCGTTGGTCCTGGTCCTGCTGAGGATGTCGCCGGGGACGGTGGTGATCTTCCCGTCCTTCAGGAGCAGCTCGGACTCCTTGGGCGTCATGTACTGCGCCCGCTTGCGGCCCGGCGACTTCGCCGGATACCACACCGACACCATGAGCTCCCTGTACTTCACCGACGGCACCCACGGGTCGGCGCGTGAGGTGTCCTTCAGGTGCAGGGATGTGACTCCGACCGGGCTGGAGCCGGTCGGCTTGGGCAGGGCGGGCACGGGGGGCGCCGCCGCTGATGCGGGCGTCGCGGTCACGGCGGGCGTCGCCAGGGCGAGCAGGCTCGCGGCGATCGCGATTCCGCGCCTGAACCGTGTGCGGGCATGACTCATGACAGTGTCCCTTCTTGTTTTCCGGCAGGGTTGAGCGACCCCGTGGCGGGGGGTGAGCGTTCTTGACTCAGGGCAGGCGGTGGCGGGTCCACCAGAGGCAGAAGCCGGCGAGCAGCGCCGACAGGGCCAGGAACAGCGCGGTCTCCACCCCTTGGAGCGGCCAGAAGGCGCCGAGCGGGTGGTACGCGAACCGCTGCCGGTAGCCGAGATCAGTGAGCCTGGCGAAGCACGCCTGTACGGCCGGCAGGCCGATCCGTGAGGGCGCGGGCCGTCCCGACGTGGGCGGCGGTGGCGAGCACTCACGGGTCCACGCGGGCAGGGCGGTGACCGTGCGGCCGCGGGCGTCCAGGGTGTCGTTGGCCAGCAGCCACGCTCCCGGCGGTCCCGCGACGGTCAGGCGGGGGACGGTGGGGTCGAACGAGCGGACGTTCGTCGCCGTGATCGGCACCGTGCGCTGCTCGGCCGGCAGCAGGTGCGGACGGACCGCCAGGGGCACGGCGAGCTGGACCAGCGCGAAGACGGCGAGCGTGACCGCCATCGCCGGCACGGTCCTGCGGATGACGGCTCCCGCGGCGACGCCGAGCGTGAACGCGAACGCGGCGTACCCGATCGGCGCCATGCCGCGAGCGCCGAACAGCCGGGGATCGACCCGTGAGAGGAGGCCAGGGCCCTCCATGCCGACGGGGAGCACGGTGGCGTCGGCCCACCAGGTGGTGGGCACGGTCGTGCCGGCGACCGCGTCGAGCGGGCCCGCCCACCAGGTGACCGCCAGGCTGAGCAGCCCGGACGCGGCCACGGCCGCCGATCCGACGACCGCCAGCTTGACGGCCAGCCAGCGGGTGCGGGTGACGCCCTGGTTCCACGCCAGGCGGTGGGTGCCCGTCTCCAGCTCGCGGGCGATCAGCGGGGCGCCCCAGAAGGCGCCGATGAGGGCGGGCAGGAGGTGGACGAGCGTCGCGCCGGCGTAGAACAGGGTCTCGTCGGCGGGGGCCACCCGGGAGAGGTGCCGCAGCGGCGGGCCGGTGACCGCCAGGGTGACGGCGACGGCGGCCAGGAGGGCGACCGCGATCAGGACATGGGGACGGAACTGGCGCCAGGTCAACCAGATCATCGGACGATCTCCAGCGCCGGCCGCCTCCCTGGCCCTTCCGCTTCGGGCCCATGCACGCGGGGTCCGGCGGGTTCGGCGGGCGGGCTCATGTAGGCGAGGACGAGGTCCTCCAGGGTGAGGGCGCCGACGGCCCAGGCGGGGTCGAGGATCGGCGCCTCCGTACGGACGATCAGCGTGCTCTGCCGCTCGGTGTGCGCCGCGGTGACCACGTGCTGGCCGGCGGGAAGACCGTCGCGGCGGGGCCCGCTGAGCCGGTGGTGCACCGCCAGCAGCTCATCGACGTCCCCGTCGAGCCTGACCTCGCCGCCCGCCAGGACGATCACCCGGTCGCAGACGCGTTCCAGGTCGGCGACCAGGTGGGAGGAGAGCACGACGCCGAGCCCGTGCTCGACGACCGCCTCCATGAGGTCCTGGAGGAACTCGCGGCGCGCGAGCGGATCGAGCGTCGCCACCGGCTCGTCGAGCAGCAGCAGCTCGGGCCGCTTGGCCAGGCCCATCGTCAGGGCGAGCTGGGCACGCTGGCCGCCCGACAGCTTCCCGGCCCGTTGCCGGGGGTCGAGCCCGAGCCGCTCGACCCTGGCGCGGGCGAGGGCGTCGTCCCAGCCGGTGTTGAGCCGGGCGCCCAGCTCGAGGTGGTCGGCGACGGTGAGCGCGGCGTAGACGGGGGCGTCCTGCGCGACGTACCCGACCTTGGTGAGCTGCTCGGGGCCGCTGCCAGGACGGCCGCCGCACACCTCGATCGTGCCCGAGGTGGGGGTCAGCATCCCGGCGGCCAGGCTCAGCAGGGTCGACTTGCCCGCGCCGTTGGGGCCGACGAGGCCGGTGACGTGCCCGGCCGGGATGTCGAGGGTGCAGCCGGTCAGCGCCGTACGGCGTCCGAACCTCTTGGTCAGCGCCCGCGCCCGCACGCTCATGTGGGCCGCCTCGGGGCCGTCACGGGGGGCGCGCTCACGCTATGTCCTCCTGAGCGACGCTGCGAAAGGTGGTCATGAACAGCGCCTCGATGCTCTCGTCGTCCAGCCCGGCCTTCCTGGCGCGGGCCAGCCAGCGCCGCAACTCCTGCCGCAGGGGGCCGTGCGCGGCCAGCGTGGTGTCGGCCAGCGTCCTGGTCACGAACGTCCCCACACCGGGACGGGCGGTGACCAGCCCGTCGTGTTCGAGCTCGCGGTAGGCCTTGAGCACGGTGTTGGGATTGATCGCCAGCCGCGCCACCACGTCCTTGACCGTGGGCAACTGGTCGCCCTCGCGGAGCAGGCCGAGGCGCAGCGCATGGCGTACCTGCTGGACGAGCTGCAGGTACGGCGACAGCCCCGAGCGGCCGTCCAAATAGAACTCGATCACGACTTCCTCCATTTAGCTATATTCATAGCACTATGGAGGAAGTCGTGTCGATCTGTGCCCGGCGTTCAGCGCTCGTGGCAGCGCTCGTTGCAGCGGCTGCTCGCCGGTTGAGCCGTGCCGGATGGTGGTCGAGCGGCGCCGCGGTCGCAGGAACTCGCGGCCGAGGACGGCGCGGCACCCGTCATCGAGGCGGTGCACCGCGCCGTCCGCTGATCAGGCCACGGACACCTGCCCGTCCACCACCTGGTCGCGCAGTGGGGCGAGGGCGCCGGCGATCGTCGCGATGGTGTCCTGCGGGACCCCGCAGTGTGTCAGCGCGCCGGCCAGGTGGCCGACCACCGCGTCGAAGTCCTCGCCGGTGATGCCCAGGCCGGCGTGGGCCTCGTCCATCGTCTTGCCCCTGTACTCCTGCGGCCCGCCCAGCGCGGCCGCCACGAAGCTGCGCTGGTGCGCCTTGAGTTTGCCCATGTCGGTGCCGGTGAAGTGGCCGCCGAGCCGCGGATCGGCCACGACCCGCTCGTAGAACTCGTCGACCACCGCCGAAACCGCGCTCGCGCCGCCGATCTGGTCGAAGATGGACGCCATGGTGACCTTCCCTCCGGGTGCGGTTGTCAGGAGGGTCACAGCGGGCCGTTCCATCACCGTGACGTGGCGGCAATACGCCTGCACCATAGTGCTCACCGCAGTGACGCGTACGTAACGTGCCCGTTCACTCGCGGGCGGCGGCGAGGCGGTCGAGGATCTCGGTGAGCGTGGCGGTGCTCGTGGCGAAGTTGAGCCGGGCGAACGCGGCGGTGTCCACCGCCGTGTGCTGGGCGAACTCGGCCCCCTCGCTGAGCTTGACCCGCGCCAGCCGTTCCAGCCGGGCAGCGGGCGCGCGGCCCCCGATCGGGCTGTCGGTGAAGTCGAGCCAACTCAGGTACGTGCCCTGCGGCGAGTGGTAGCGCGCGTCCCACGGCAGGCCCGCCGCCCACTCCTCGATCAGCCGCCGGTTGCGTTCCAGGGTGCGCATCAGCTCCGCCAGCCAGTCGTCCGAACGCCGCCACGCGGCCAGGGTGGCGACCCGGCTGAGCGTGCTCGGCGTGCCGAAGAAGTCGAGCGGCGCGGCGGCCAGCGCGTCGTGCAGCCGGTCGGGGCCAATGTGCGCGACGGCGCAGCGCAGGCCCGCGATGTTGAACGCCTTGGTCGCCGACGTGGCCGTGACCGTGCGGGCGGCGGCACTGCCGACGGAGGCGAACGGCACGTGCCGGTGCGGCGCGAACACCAGGTCGGCGTGGATCTCGTCGGCCAGCACCACCAGGTCCAGCTCCTCGGCGGCGCCGGCGTAGGCGCGCAGCTCGCCGGAGGTCAGGACGCGGCCGGTCGGGTTGTGCGGGTTGACGAGCACGAGCAGCCGGCAGCCCTGCTCCCGCAGCCGGGCCGTCAGGTCGCCCGTTGGGGGATGCCAGCCGGTCGCGTCGCTGGTCATGGGCAGCGGGACGATCCGCCGTCCCGCCCTGGCGATGCTGGCCAGGAACGGCGGGTAGGCGGGCACGTGGATCGCGACGCCGTCGCCTGGCGCGGTGGCGTACTCGATCATGACCTGCAGTATCTGCAGCAGGTCGGTGAAGACGCGCGCCCGTCCGGGGCGGGGACGCCAGCCGTGGCGGGCGGCCATGCGCTCCTCGAACGCCGCGACCACCGGGTCCTCGCCCGGCCAGTACGGGTAGCCGAAGTCCGCGCGGTCGGTGACCTCCAGGAGGCTCTCGCGGACGGCGGGCGGGACGCCGAAGTCCATGTCGGCCACCCACGCGCCGATGGTGTCCGGCGGCAGGGAGCCCCACTTGACGCCGTGGCCGGAGCGCAGGCGTTCGACGTCGATGGTCTCGAACGGGCCGCTCACGCCGCCGCCCCGGCGTGGATCGCGTCGCGCAGGATCTCCATCTGTCCGTGGTGCTGGGCGAGCTCCTCGTACACGTGCAGCAGCGCCGATCCCTGCGTCTGGACGTCGTCGGGGCCGAGGAAGCCGTCCGGCGGCGTGCCGCGCAGCGGGTCGGCGGGGACGGCCGCCCGTACGTCCTCGGCCAGCCTCGCCCGTACCTCCTTCACCTTCTCCAGCAGCGGCCCGACGGGTCCCGAGCTGACGAACTCGGCGTCGCGGTCGCGGGCCACCTCGCGTCCCGACACGAGCGCCCCCGCCCAGTACGAGGTCACGCCCAGGCAGTGGGTGAGCAGCGCGTACGGGGAGTTGGCGCCGGGCAGCGGCCTGATGTTGGCCCCCTCGTCGCCCAGCTCGGCGACGATCGCGGCCATCCCGTCGAGGGCGCGATCGACGTAGTAGAGGTACTCGTCCTCGGTGATCACGAGATGCCCTTCCATGCTTGTAACCGTCTTAGCTGGTGTACACCTTGCGACATGGACCTGTAACCGGTCAAGATGGTGTCGTGGGTTTCGTCTTCGTCAGCGGCAACCTCGCCCTCGACTTCGCCGGCACGCTCAAGTGGCGCCGCAGCGACCAGGACGAGCTCCTCGCCACCCCCGCCGACCTGTCCCGATGGGCGGTCGAAGCCGGCGTGACGACCGAGCCGCCGCCGGTCGGCGACGCGGACCTACGGCGGCTGCGCACACTGCGCGAGGCCATCTACCGCCTCGTCATCGAGGGCATGAACGACCGCCCCTGGCCGGAGGACGACCTGCACGTCGTCAACAAGGAGGCCGCCGGCGCACCCCCGGGGCTGCGCCTGACGCCTGCGGGCCTCGTCCGCACAGGCGACCCCACCGCACTGGCCGCCGCCGTATCCCGCTCAGCCGCCGAACTGCTCGCCGAACAGGGTCGGCTGCGCGTCAAAGAGTGCGCTTTCGACGACTGCACCCGCCTGTTCATCGACCGCTCCCGAGGCGGCAACCGGCAGTGGTGCGGCATGGAAGAATGCGGCAACCGCGTCAAGGTGGCGAACTACCGCTCCCGCAAGAACGCCGGCCCCCGAACACTTGTGCCGCGCCGAACCGGAGATCTCCGGAGCGCGGGGTGGACGGCGTCTCCGTGATGGGAGGGCTTTGACCCGGGCGTTAACGGGGCAGGGAAGGTCGTTGTTGGGTGATGCGCATGGAACTGGAACACAAGCGCGCCGACACCAACGGCATACGGCTGCACTACGTCGTCGCGGGTTCGGGGCCGACGGTCATCTGCCTGCACGGCTGGCCCGAGACGCACCGCGAGTACCAAGTCGTCATGGAACGGCTGGCGGGCCGGTACCGCTTCATCGCGCCCGACCTGAGGGGGTTCGCCGACAGCGACAAGCCGTTCGCCGGGTACGAGCCCAAGACGATCGCCGCCGACATGCTGGGTCTGCTGGCGGCGGAGCGGGCTGATCGTTTTCACATTCTGAGTCACGACCTCGGCGGACCCGCCTCGGTCGCCCTCGCCTACCTGGCGGCAGACCGCGCGCTGTCGCTCTCGACGATCGAGACGCCGTTCTTCGGGCTCGACTACCCGGGCTACGTGGACCCCCGGGTGACGTACTGGCATCTCGGGCTGCACATGAACATGGACATCGCCCGTTTCCTCATCGAAGGCCGCGAGGAACGGTATCTGCGGCACTTTTTCCGGGACTTCGCCTACGACCCGACCGCGGTGCCGGAATCGGAAATCCAGGCATACGTCCTGCAGATGCGCCAGCCCGGCAACCTGCGGGCGAGCCTGAACCTCTACGGTTACATCCCGCAGATGGCCGAGCAGACGAAGGAGCTGACCGCGGCGAAGCTCGGCGTGCCGATGATGGCGTGGGGCGGGCGGGCGTCGTTCGGTTCCCACTGTGTCGAGAGCGCGAAGGCCATCGCGCACGACGCCCGCGGCGGTGTCATCGAGCAGTGCGGTCACTGGGTGTTCCGGGAACGGACCGACTTCATCTGCGCGGAACTGGCGCGATTCTGGGACGACGCCGCCTCGGCCGCCGCACCCACCTGAGCGTCATGAGCCGGGCCTAACGTGGCGGCCACGGTGACGACCTCCGCGGCGGAGTTCAGGCGGTGAACCAGCCGTTGCTCGACGGGGTCAGCAGCAGCGCGATGACGCCCACGGCCAGCGCGAGCCCGGCGGCCGCGCCGACGCTGACCGTGCTCATCAGCCCTACGAGCGCGTTGGCCGCCAGCAGCCCCTGGATCGCCAGGCCCACCCACTGCACCCACTTGCGGCGGGTCCGCATGAGGAAGACAATCGCCCCGGCGAGCACCGCCATGGCCACGCCGAGCACGAAGTTGAGCACCAGGAGCCCGTTCAGCGCGAGCGGAAGCAGGACGAGGGCGCTCAGCATGACCTCCATGAGCACCTGTACGCACATGAGCACCCGGGCCGCTCGCACCGTGCCGGGCATGAGGTGGACCTGCCGCACGTTCACGTGGCCTCCGCGGGGGTGAGAGCAGGTTGATCACGATAACGGCGGCTCCGCGCCCCGGCAACGAGCAGTTCGTCAGCGGGCGTCACGCAGGCGCAGGAGATGCCCGGTGATGTGGTCACGGGCGGCGGCGACGGCGCGAGCCGCGTGATCGTCGATGCCCTGCGGCGGGCGGGTGCCCTTGAACAGCAGCGTGGCGTAGCCGTGCGTGGTGGACAGGTGCACGTACACGAACTCGGCGGTGTCGGCCCAGGAGGTGTCGGCGGGCAGCACGTCCGCGGCCAGGCGCATGAGGGCGGCCGTGAGCCGGCGGCTCTGCTCCTGGACGGTCGGACGGTGGGGCTCGGCGAAGTCGTAGGAGTAGATGAGGTCGAGGCCGGTGCGGTGTTCCAGGACGAAGCGGGTGTAGGCGCCCGCGGTGGCGGCGAGCCGGTCCACGGGGTCGGGCCCCGCCCGCCCGGCCGCCTCGGCGAGAACGTCGGTGATGTCGCCGATGATGGCGGCCGCGCAGGCGGCGAGCAGCGCCTCCCGGTCGGGGAAGTGACGGTACGGCGCGGCCGATGACACGCCGACGCGGGCGGCGACCTTCGCCACGGAGAAACCGCTGACGCCCGATTCGGCCAGGAGCGCGAGACTCTCGCGGATCAGCTCTTGACGCAGGTCGCCGTGGTGGTAGCCGCGTTTCTTCGGCGTGGGGCTGCTCACGGCGAACGATTCTCCTCCCTTTCCAATGTTAGAGTACTCTTACTTAATGTTAGAGACCTCTTACATCGCTGGAGATGAGAACGCATCATGAAGCAACGGACACTCGGACGGCAGGGGCTGACGGTGTCGGCGCTGGGATACGGCGCGATGGGCATCTCCCTGGCCTATGGCCCGTCGGACGAGAACGAGGGGATCGCGACGATCCGCCGGGCCCACGAACTGGGCGTGACGTTCTTCGACACGGCCGAGCTGTACGGGCAGGGCGAGAACGAGCGGATCGTCGGCGCCGCGCTCGCCCCCATACGCGACGAGGTCGTCATCGCGACCAAGTTCGGCTTCGACTTCACCGGCACCAGAGAAGGCGGTGTCGACAGCCGTCCCGAGCACATCCGCGAGGTCGTCGACGCCGGCCTGCGCCGCCTCGGCGTCGACGTCATCGACGTGCTCTACCAGCACCGCGTCGACCCCAACGTGCCCATCGAGGACGTGGCGGGGACGGTCAAGGAGTTCGTCGACGCCGGCAAGGTCCGCTACTTCGGGCTGAGCGAGGCGGGGGCCAACACCATCCGCCGCGCGCACGCCGTACAGCCCGTCTCGGTCCTGCAGACCGAATACTCCCTGTTCGAGCGGGACGTCGAGAGCCTCTTCCCCGTCCTGCGCGAGCTCGGTATCGGGTTCGTCGCCTACTCGCCGCTCGGCCGGGGCTTCCTCACCGGCCAGGCCAAGCCCGGCGCCGAGTACGACCCCACCGACATGCGCAGCTGGGACGCCCGCTTCCAGCCAGGCAACTACGAGAAGAACCTGGAGGCCACCCAGCGGCTCGCCGACCTGGCCGCGGCCAAGGACGCCACCGTCGCCCAGCTCGCCCTGGCCTGGCTCCTGGCCCAGGGCGACGACATCGTCCCCATTCCCGGCACCCGCAGCCCCCGGCGGCTGGAGGAGAACGTGGCCGCCGCCACCCTCACCCTCGACGACGCGGACCTGAAGCGCATCGCCGAGATCCTCCCGACCGGCGGCTTCGGCGCCCGCTACCCCGACCCCCTGCTGCCCACCTGGGACTGACCCCGCAACGGACGCACCCTGCCTGGGCGGCGAGGACCTCACCCAGCAGCGTGAAGAGAACCTCGGTCACCTTGCGCGTGCTAAGCGCATTCTGGACTAGGGAGTGACAGGATCGGAGCGGGACTGTTCATCAGCTCGGATCAGACGCGGCCAGGGACTGGGGGCAGAAGGCCGCGGTGCCAAGGGTTAGGGACGCCGCCCCGCCCAGGGCGACCCTTTGTACGGGGCCCGCCCGATACCTCGACAGCACCACCACACAACGGGCCGCGACAGCGTCAGTCCTGGGCTCCGGCGTCGATGCTGCCGACGGTCAGGTCGGTCAGCGCCGCGATGGCCTCGGTGACGGTGGCCCGCCCCCGGTTCAGCTCCGCGGCGATCGCCTCGGCCGCGCCCAGCGCTCCGACGCAGCGCAGCCGGAGGGCTTCCTGCGTGAGCCCGGAGTACGGCCGCAGGGCGGTGGCCATCAGGTCCGTGTAGCCGTCGAGCAGCTCGCGTTCGATCGCCTCCATCTCCTGGTTCCCCTTGAGCGCGGCGGAGATGGCGGTCCACTCCGGCATGTCGGTGGCGCAGGCGAAGTAGGCGGCGCTCAGGACACGGGCGATCTCGCGGGGCTGGGCCGCCGCGTCACGCAGGGCTTCCTCCGAGGCGGCCCGGTGCCGCTCGTCGAGCCGCCGGTAGAGCGCGATCAGCAAGCCGGGGCGGGTGCCGAAGTGGTCGTAGACGATCGGCCTGCTTACTCCGGCGGCCTCCGCCAGGCTGAGCAGCGTGAGGCTGTCGGTGCCGTGGGCGCGCACGATCGCCATGGCGGTGTCGAGCAGTTGCTCCCGCCTGGCCGGCTTGGACAGGCGAGTCGATCCCGTGGTCATCGTCCTCCCTTGCGTTGCCTCCCAGCATAAGCTACAAAATGTAACTTACAGAATGTAGGTTAGCGAGAGGACATCACCGTGGAGCACTCCGTACTGATCATGGGCGGATCCGGCCAGGCGGGCGCGGGGACCGCAGCCCTCCTGCGCCAGTGGTACCCGGAGCTGCCGCTGACGATCGCGGGCCGCGATCTCGGCCGCGCCCGGCGGGTCGCCGACGAGCTCGGCGGCGCGACAGCCGTGACCCTCGATCTGCGGCGAGGCGACCTCGGCCTCCAGGGGACCGACGGTTACTCGGCGGTCGTGGCAACGGTGTGGGACAGCCACCTGAACGGACTGCGTTACGCACAGGACCGCGGCCTGCCGTACGTCAGCATCTCCAGCGGCCTGGTCGACATCGGCCCCGAGGTTGTCGCCGCCGGCCTGCGAGCCGGCGCGGCGCCGATCCTGCTGGCCAGCCACTGGTATGCGGGGCTCGTCGTCCTCGCGGTGCTCGGCCTCGCCAGGGAGTTCGACCGGCTCGACACCATCGAGGTCAGCGGCGTACTGGACGAACAGGACAGCGGCGGGCCCGCGGCCACGGCGGACATGGCACGCCTGCTGGCCGCCACCTCGGCGGGGCACGTGCGCCGCGACGGCGTCTTCGACTGGGTCAGCGGCCCCGACGCGCAGGTGGAGGTCACCAGCGTCGACGGCGCCGTGCTGCCCGGCCAGATCGTCCCCATCCTCGACGTGCCGAGCCTGGCCGCCGCGACGGGCGCGCCCAACGTCCGCTTCGCGTTCGCGATCGGTGAATCGGCGGGCAGGCGGCGCGGCGGGCCCGCGTCCACGGAGGTCAAGATCGACCTTGAAGGCGTGGACCGCGCGGGCGCACCACTCAGGACGAGCCGCTACCTCCTCCACCCGGAGGGGCAGCGCCCCCTGACGGCGCTCGGCGTCGCCCTCGGCGTCGAGCGACTGCTCGGCCTGCGCGGCGACCCCGTGCCGCCCGGCCTCCACACCCCCGAAGCGTTGATCGACCCCGGCTACGCGGCCGAGCGGATGGCGGAGATCGGTGCCACCTTTACCGGCGCGCACGGCGATCACTGACTCCGCCGATCGAGAATCGCGGGCGGCGCACCCGTGAGATGACCGCGTTCATGATGGCTCTGTCAGGCGCGGGCCGCCCCGCCGGGCTCGCCCGGTCGTCTCGACACTGAGGGGCGACCGCGGCCCGACCGCCCCGCCGAGATCGCGGGTACGGACCTCACTAGACGCGCGTACATCCAGGCCCTAGCGCCTCGGCCATCGCCCACGGCGGACATCCGTTCCGCAGGGCCATCCGATCAACCCACGACGCGAACGACTCGCCGCACGCCGGTGCCACCACCAACGCCAGCCGCCGGGGCCAGACCGCCACCATCTCCTGGGCCGAACCTCCTGCCGTACGCGCCCCTACTGCGAACTCCGATGGCCCACTGCCATGTCCGCTTCCATCTGGCGTGACGTACTTCCATCTGCAAGGCCGTTAGACAGCGGCCTCTTCAGCGGGCCAGGGGCTTGACGGGGCAAATGAACGATTTTTTAATTCGCTCAAGGACGTACCCGGAACCGAGACCCCCAGCACAGACGGGAACCAGGCCATGCAGGTACAGAGCGGAGCCGGACGATGACCGTCGACGATCGCTTCGGCGAGGAGCTTGAGCAGGCGCGCAAGAACCGGCCCATCGGCACGGTCACCGACCCGGTCACCGACCCGGTCGGTGACTGGGCGACCGACTTCTCCCACGTCGATCCCGTGTGGGCCGCCGACCCCTACCCCATCCAGGACGACCTGCGCGGGCGCTGCCCGATCGCGCACACCGAGCGGTTCGGCGGGGTCTGGCTGCCCACCCGGTACGAGGACGTCGCGTCGATCGCGTACGACACCGATCGCTTCTCCTCCCGGGCCATCATCGTCAGCAACGTCCGCCCGCCGAAGGAGCTGGCGCCGGTGGGGGCGGTGCCGCCGATCTCCTCCGATCCGCCGTTCCACCACGACGCCCGCAAGCTGCTGCTGCCCGCGTTCACCAAGTCGGCGGTGGCCAAGCGGGAGGCGGCGACCAGGGCGTACTGCCACGCGCTCATCGACGCGATGGAGGGCAAGGAGGTGGTGGACGCGGCCCGCGACTACGCCCAGCACATCCCGATGCGGGTGATCGCCGACATGCTGGGCTTCCCGCCGGAGGACGGGCCCAAGTTCGCCGCGTTCGTGGAGGACGCGCTGGAGAGCATCAACCGGCCGCAGGACGAGCGCATCCAGGGCTTCACCAGGCTGACGGACTACCTGGTGGCGCAGATCCACGACCACATCGAGCATCCGCGCGACGACCTGACCACGTACCTGATGAACGCGGAGCTGTACGGCAAGAAGCTCGACCCGATCCACGTGGTGGGCACGATGACGTTGCTGCTCATCGCGGGCATCGACACGACGTGGAGCGCGATCGGGGCGTCGCTGTGGCATCTGGCCAGGACGCCGGCCGACCGGGAGCGGCTGGTGGCCGAGCCGGAGCTGCTGCCGACGGCGATGGAGGAGTTCCTGCGGGCGTACGCGCCGGTGACGATGGCCCGCCTGGTCAGGGAGGACATGACCTGGAACGGCGTGGAGATGAGGGCCGACGACTGGGTGCTGCTGTCGTTCCCCGCGGCCAACCGGGATCCGGCGCAGTTCGAGCGGGCCGGTGAGGTGGTGATCGACCGCGAGGAGAACCGGCACGCGGCGTTCGGGCTGGGCATCCACCGGTGCGTGGGTTCGCATCTCGCGCGGATGGAGCTGCGGGTGGCGCTGGAGGTGTGGCTGGAGCGGATCCCGGTGTTCGAGCTAGCCGATCCCGCGGCGGTGACGTGGGCGGCCAGCCAGGTACGCGGCCCGCGCACGGTGCCGGTGCGCGTCGGCTGACCGCCGGGTGCCCTGGACGGGGACGGAGAGCGAATCTAGAATCCGAATCTAGAATTAAGCGTCCGTTCTTTTGAGGTGGGGTCATGCCGCATCGGATCTATGTCGACGGCGAGTGGGTACAGGCGAGCGGCGGCACCGCGATACCGGTGGTGAACCCCGCGACCGAGGAGGTCTTCGACGAGGTGCCGCGCGGCGGCGTCAAGGACGTGGCCCGCGCGGTGGAGGCCGCTGCCGCCGCCCTGCCCGCCTGGTCGGCCAGGCCCATGGAGGAGCGGGCCGCCCTGTGCGCGAGCGTGGCCGCCGCCCTGCAGGAACGCGCCGGCGAGCTGACCGAGATGATCGTGGACGAGCTGGGCATGCCGCTGAAGCTCACCAAGGCCATCCAGGTGGGTTCGCCGATCCGCACGTTCGCCTCGATGCCGCAGGTCGCCGGCGAGGTCGCGGTCGAGGAACGGCTCGGCGGCTCGGTCGTGCACCGCGACCCCATCGGGGTCGTCGGCGCCATCACCCCGTGGAACTACCCGCTGCACCAGATCGCCGCGAAGGTCGCCCCCGCCCTGACGGCCGGCTGCACGGTGGTGCTCAAGCCCAGCGAGGTCACGCCGCTCAACGCGTTCGTGCTGGCGGACGTGCTGCACGAGGCCGGGCTCCCGGCGGGCGTGTTCAACCTGGTCTCCGGCACCGGGCCGGAGGCGGGGGAGGCGCTGGCCGGGCATCCGCAGATCGACATGGTCTCCTTCACCGGCTCCACCAGGGCGGGGCGGCGGGTCGCCGAGCTCGCCGCCGCCGGCGTCAAGCGCACCGCGCTGGAGCTCGGCGGCAAGTCCGCCAACGTGCTGCTCGACGACCTCGACGACGCCGCCTTCGAGGACGCCGTACGCAAGGGCGTCGCCGCCTGCTACCTCAACTCAGGGCAGACTTGCTCGGCGCTGACCCGCCTGCTCGTCCCGCGCGACCGGCTCGCCGAGGCCGAGCGGATCGCCGCCGACGAGGCGGTCACGTACACCGTGGGCGACCCGCGCGACCCCGCCACCAGGCTCGGCCCGCTGGTGTCGGGGCTGCAGCGTGAGCGCGTACGCGACCACCTGCGCTCCGCCATCGAGGACGGCGCGACCGTGCTCACCGGCGGCCCGGACGCGCCCGAGGGCCTGGAACGCGGCTTCTACGTGCGGCCGACCGTGCTCACCGGCGTCGCACCCGAGTCGCGCGTCGCCCAGGAGGAGATCTTCGGTCCGGTCCTGGTCGTCCTGCCCTACGACGGGGAGGACCAGGCGGTCGAGATCGCCAACGGCACCGCGTACGGGCTGGCCGCCGGCGTGCGCGGCGCCGACCCCGAGCGCGCCTACCGCGTCGCCCGGCGGCTGCGCGCCGGGCAGATCCGCGTCAACGACGGCGCCCACAACGGCCTGGCCCCCTTCGGCGGTTACAAGCAGTCCGGGTACGGCCGCGAGTACGGCCGCTTCGGCCTGGAGGAGTTCCTCACCACCACGTCCATCCAGCTCTGAAGCCCCGGGGGAGAACGAAAACGATGCGAGGCATCATCCTGCGCGAAACCGGCAAGCCGGTCGAGGTCAGCGACGAGCTGACGATCCGCCGGCCCGGCCCCGGAGAGGTCCGCGTACGCCTGCGGGCCGCCGGCGTCTGCCACTCCGACCTGTCGATGTGCGAGGGGCGGCTGCCCGCCCGGCTGCCGCTGGTGCCCGGACACGAGGGCGCGGGCGAGGTGGTCGAGCTCGGCCCCGGCGTGTCGGGGCCGCCCGTCGGCAGCCACGTCATCCTGTCGTGGATCCCGCCGTGCGGCGGGTGCGCGTACTGCCTGGGCGGGCAGCCCAACCTGTGCACGTCGGTCCGCCCGCCCGCCGAGCCCACGCTGAGCATCGCAGGCGAGCCCGCGCACGCCGGGCTCGGCGTCGGCTGCTTCGCCGAGGAGACGGTCGTGGACGCCCGCGCCGCCATCCCCATCCCCTCGGACGTGCCGTTCGACGTGGCCGCCGTGGTCGGCTGCGCGGTGCTCACCGGCGTCGGCGCCGTGGTCAACACCGCCCAGGTGCGGCCCGGCTCGTCGGTGCTGGTGATCGGCTGCGGCGGCGTCGGTGTCAACGTCGTCCAAGGGGCCGTGCTGGCCGCCGCGGCGCCCATCGTGGCGGTGGACCGCGTGCCGGAGAAGCTGGCCGCCGCCCGCGCCTTCGGCGCCACCCACACCTTCACTCCCGACGAGCTGCGGGCCGGCGCCGACGAGCTGACCGGCGGGCTCGGCTTCGACTACGCCTTCGAGGTCGTCGGCCGTTCCCAGACCATCAGGCAGGCGTACAAGTCGACCCGGCGCGGCGGCACCACGGTCGTGGTCGGCGCCGGCAGCGCCGACGACCCCGTCACCTTCAGCGCCGCCGAGCTGTTCGCCACCGAGCGCCGCCTGCTCGGCTGCCTGTACGGCTCCGGCGACGTGCGCACCGACTTCGCCCGCCTGCTGCGGCTGTGGCGGGCCGGGCGGCTCGACCTGGACGGGCTGATCAGCAGGCGCATCACGCTCGACGGCGTGGCCGAGGCGTTCGCCGCCATGGGCTCGGGGGACGTGATCCGGTCGCTCGTCACGTTCCCATGAGCGAGCCGGGACAACCGGCGCCGCACGACCCCGGCGAGCGGGCTCAGCTCCGCTACGCCTGGCGGGTCCTGTCGGTCGTCGGCCTGGCCAGCATCCTGACCGCGCTCGGCAGTAGCTCGCTGAACGTGGCGCTGCCCGAGGTCGTCCGCAACTTCGACGCCTCGGCCGCCGCCGCGAGCTGGATGCTGCTGTCGTTCATGCTGGCCAACACCGTGCTCATGGTGGTGTTCGGGCGCCTGGCCGACATGTTCGGCCGCCGCTCGATGTACCTGTGGGGCCTGGCCACCTACACCGGCGCCAGCCTGCTGCTCGGCTTCGCCCCCGGCGAGTGGTACGTCGTCGGCCTGCGCGTCGTGCAGGCCGCCGGCGGCGCGATGCTGCTGACCAACAGCGCCGCCCTGCTCACCGACGCCTTCCCGCGCCGCCACCTCGGCCGCGGCATGGGCATCTACATCGCCTCCTTCTCCGTCGCCCAGCTCGTCGGCCCGACGCTCGGCGGGTTCCTGACGCACCGGTTCGGCTGGCAGTGGGTGTTCTGGTACAACGTGCCGCTCGGCGTGCTCTGCCTGATCTGGGGCGCGGTCACGCTGCGCCGCACGCTCGCCCGGCCGGAGGAGCGGGGCATCGACGTGCCGGGCAACCTGCTGGTGCTGGTGTCGCTGGGCGGGCTGCTGTTCGGGCTGTCGCAGGCCGCCGACCTCGGCTGGACCGATCCGGTCGTGCTCGGCGGGGTGGTGCTGTTCGTCCTGCTCATGCCGGTGTTCGTGGTGGTCGAGCGGCGCAGCGCGCACCCCGTGGTGGACGTACGGCTCTTCGCCGACCGGGTGTTCACGCTCGACCTGCTGGCCACGTTCCTCAGCACGGTCGGGCGGACGGCGGTCGTGCTGCTCGTCGCGCTGTTCTACCAGGCCGTGCACGGTGAGAACCCGGTGACGGCCGGGCTGAAGGTGCTGCCGCTCTCGGTCGCCATGATGATCGCGTCGATGAGCGCGGGCCCGCTGCACGCCTGGCTCGGGGCGCGGCTCGTCGGGCTGCTCGGCAACGTCGTCGACACCGCCGGGCTGGCGGTGTTGCTGGCGTACGTTTCCGCAGATATCGGGTACGCGCCCATGTGCGTGGGCATGGTGCTGCTCGGGGCCGGTGCCGGGATGTTCCTGCCGGCCACCGCCACCGCCATCCTCGACCAGCTCCCCTCCCACCGGATCGGCATCGTCAACGCCATGCGACTCATGATCCAGAACGCCGGCGTGGTGGTGAGCACCGCGCTCGCCCTGTCCCTCGTCACGGGGCCGCTGCCGGCCGCACTGCGGCCCGCCGTGTTCGCGGGGACGCTGTCGCGGGTGGCTCCAGAGGGCATCGGGGCGCTGGTCACCGGGTACCGGATCACCTTCGGGGTGCTGACCGTGGTGTCCGTGCTGTCGGTGCTGGCCTCGCTGGGCGGCCTGCGCCGCCGTCGCGCCCGCCCGGCCGCCGCGCCCGCCACCCCCGCGCCCGCCACCCCCGCACCCGCCCCGCCCGCGCCGGGGCCGACCGGTTCGGCGGGTTCGGCGGGTTCGGCGGGCTCGTGCGGTTCGCCTGGTTCGGCCGGCTCGCCGGGCTCGCCGGGGGAGCGGAACCCGTGACGTCCGGTGCACGCGCGCTCGAGCCGGCGCTGCCGCCCTGCACTGAGCGGGCCGTGCCCGGTGGATGGGTGCGGGTGGACTGTCACGTGCACACCGTGGCGTCCGGTGACGCCGTCACCACGCTCGGCCAGCTCGCCGAGCGGGTCGCGGCGCACCGCATCGACGTCGTGTTCCTCACCGACCACAACCACCTCGCCGGCACGGCGGACGACCTGTCGCGGGCCGTCGGGTGCCGGGTCGTGCCGGGCGAGGAGATCCGTACGGGGTCCGGCGAGGTGCTCGGGCTCTTCCTGACCGAACGGGTGCCGTACGTGCTGCCCACCCGTGAGGCGATCCGGCGGATCCGCGCCCAGGGCGGGCTGGTGTGCGCGCCCCACCCGTACGACCCCGAGCGCTCAGGGCTCGGCGGGCACCTGGACGAGCTGTGCCGGGACGGGCTGATCGACGCCGTCGAGGTGTTCAACGCCAAGATCGAGGACCGACACCACAACGGGGCCGCGCTGCGGGCGGCGCGGGCGTACGGGCTGCCCGGCACCGTGGGCTCGGACGCCCATGACCCGGACGGGATCGGGGCCGCGTACCTGGAGATGCCGGACTTCGACGGCCCCCGCGCCTTCCTGGAGGCGCTGCACCACGCCCGCCGCTACGGCGAGCACCGCCCGCACGCCCGCCGCTACGCCGGCTGATCGCATTTCCTTTACCGTCATTTGACGAAATAGAGCAAGGGCAGGTCGCCGGGCTGATACGTGCCGCATTTCCCCCTCGACAGTGCCAAAAGATGGCAGAGCGGTCGTTAGGATTCTGCGGGGAGAACGTGAACGTCCGGGGCGGGAGAGCATCGGTGAGTGAGATGACGGAGGCGAGCGCCACCAACGGCCTCACCAACGGCCCCGCCGGCCGCCCCACGGGCGGGACCGCCGCGTCGGGTGACGCGGTCGGCAGGGTGCTCGGCACGCATGCCGCCTCCCCGCTGTCGTTCTGGGTCGGGCTGGAGCCCGGCCGCGTCGTGCAGCTCGACGACGTGGTGGTGACCAGGCGCGACACCCCCGACTACGGCCCGGTGCTGGTGGCGGGTGTGGTGTCGGCCGTCGAGGCGCGTCACGAGGGCGCCGGCTTCGACTCCGACGTCTTCCTGATCGCCGACGGCGCGCTCCCGGCGGCCGTGGTCGAGTGCGCCGAGGTGCGCGTCACCCGGGTCGAGCCGGAGATCTTCGTCCCGCCGCTGCCCGGCGCGCCCGTCTACCGCGCCGAGAGCGATGACCGCGACCAGGCGCTCTACTTCGACGTCATGGACCGGCGCGTCCCCATGGGGCTGGGCCGCGACGGGCAGCCGATGTACGTCAATTTCGATTTCCTCGACGGCACCCGCGGCGCCCACGTGTCGATCTCCGGCGTTTCCGGCGTGGCGACGAAGACGTCATTCGCCACATTCCTCATCTATTCGATATTCAATTCCGGCGTGCTGGGCGCGGAGGCCGCCAACACCAAAGCCCTGATCTTTTCGGTGAAAGGCGAGGACCTGCTCTTCCTCGACCACGCCAACACCCGCCTCGACGCCGCCGCCACGGCCCAGTACGCCCGGCTCGGCCTGCCCGCCGGGCCGTTCGGCAGCGTTCACGTGTTCGCGCCGCCGCGCCCCCGCGACCCCAACGGCGTGCCCGACGTCTCGGCGAGGACCCGCGACGTCAGCGCCTACTACTGGACGCTGGCCGAGTTCTGCGCCGATGAGCTGCTGCGCTTCGTCTTCAGCGACGCCGACGACGAGCGGGCCCAATACTCGCTGCTCGTCGGCCAGGTCGCGGCCAGGCTGCAGGCGTGGGCCGAGCCGGTGGGCGAGGGCGGCGCCGTACGGATCCGCCGCCCAGGCGAGGAGAGCGGCCCGATCTGCCGCACGTTCGGCGACCTGGTGGACGTCGTCGGCGCGCAGCTCGCCGACGAGGGCACCCGCGCCACCTGGACCGGCGCGCCCACCCCGCTGGGCACCGTCAACGCGTTCCTGCGCAGGCTGCGCGGCGCGGTCAGGGCGCTGTCGCCGATCGTCCGCGGCGACCTGCCCGGCGGCCGGCCGCACGCGATCGGCACATCCGACGCCCAGGTCTCCATCGTCGACCTGCACAACCTGCCAGAGCGGGCGCAGCGGTTCGTGGTCGGCGTGACGCTGCGCGGCGAGTTCGCCCGCAAGGAGAGCGCGGGCACCGCGAAGCCGCTGCTGTTCGTGGTGCTGGACGAGCTCAACAAGTACGCCCCCCGCGAGGGCGAGTCGCCCATCAAGGAGATCCTGCTCGACGTCGCCGAGCGCGGCCGGTCCCTGGGCGTGATCCTCATCGGCGCCCAGCAGACCGCCTCCGAGGTCGAGCGGCGCATCGTGGCCAACTGCTCGGTCCGCGTCGCGGGCCGCCTCGACCCGGCCGAGGCCACCCGCCCCGAGTACGGCTGGCTGCCCGCCGCCACCCGCGACCGCGCCACGATCGCGAGGCCGGGCACCATGTTCGTCACCCAGCCCGAGATCCCCGTGCCGCTCGCCGTCACCTTCCCCTTCCCCGCCTGGGCCACCCGTCCCGCCGAGGCGGCCCAGCGGCCCGCGCCGCGCCGGGAAGCCGATCCGTTCGCCGGGCTGCCGGGCGCCGACGACGACATCCCGCCCTTCTAGGTCAGGCGAGCGCATGAAGATCCTGCACACCGCCGACTGGCACGTCGGCAAGGTACTCAAGGGCCGCCACCGAATGGACGAGCACCGCGCCGTCCTGGGCGACCTCGTCCGGCTGGCCCGCGGCGAGGACGTCGACGCGGTGCTCGTGGCAGGCGACCTCTTCGACACCAGCGCCCCCACCCCCGAGGCGCAGGCCCTGGTGCTCAACGCCCTGATGGCGCTGCACGAGGGCGGGCGCGACGTGGTGGTCCTGGCCGGCAACCACGACAACCCGCACCTGCTGGAGGTCTACCGGCCGGTGCTCGGCAAGCTCGGCATCCACGTCGTCGGCGCGTTCCGGCGTCCCGACCAGGGCGGCACCCTCGCCTTCACCGCACGATCCGGTGAGCCCGTGCGGCTGGCCGTGCTGCCGTTCCTGTCGCATCGGTACGTCGTACGCGCCGCCGAAGTGCTCGCCGGCACGCCCGCCGAGCACAACCGCGACTACGCCGCCCGCATCGCCGAGCTGGTCGGCGCGCTCACCGACGGCTTCTCCGCCGACACCGTCAACCTCGTCACCACTCACGGCACATTGCCGAGCGGCCGGTTCGGCGGCGGCGAGCGGCGCGCCCAGTCGATCTTCTCCTACTACTTCGAGCCCACCGCGTTCCCGCCCGCCACCCAGTACGCCGCGCTCGGCCACCTGCACCGCCGCCAGCAGATCCCCGGCCCCTGCCCCATCTGGTACAGCGGCTCGCCCCTCGCCGTCGACTTCGGCGAGGAGGACAACACGCCCGGCGCGCTGCTGGTCACCGTCGAGCCGGGGCGTCCCGCCCAGGTGCGCGAGGCGCCCATCGCCTCGGCCCGCGCGCTGGCCACCAGGACGGGCACGCTGGAGGAGCTGGCCGCCATGGCGCCCGGCCTGGCGGAGACGTGGCTGCGGGTCGTCGTCACCGAGCCGCCCAGGCCAGGGCTGGCCGAGACCGTGCGCGAGATCCTGCCCACCGCGCTGGAGGTCACCGTCCACGAGCGCTTCCGTCCCGTACGCGACGCCCGCCGCACCGCCGCGGACGGCCCCGCCCGCAGCCCCCGTGATCTCTTCCGCGACTACCTCGCCGCCTCCGGCCGCCACGACGACCGCGTCGCCGCCCTGTTCGACCGCCTGCACGAGGAGGTGACCGGCTGATGCGCCCGCTGCGGCTGCACCTCGACGACTTCGGCAGCTTCCGCGAGCCCGCCACCGTCGACTTCTCCGGCGTCGACTACTTCGTCCTGGTCGGTCCCACCGGTGCGGGCAAGAGCACGCTCATCGACGCCATCTGCTTCGCCCTCTACGGCACCGTGCCGCGCTGGGGCAAGGAGAACGTCATCGCCCACGCCCTCGCGCCGTCCGCCGTCTCCGCCAAGGTCGCCCTGGTCTTCGAGAGCGCGGGACGCAGGCTCGCCGTGGTGCGGGCGCTCAGGCGCGACGCCAAGGGCAAGGTGCACACCGCCGAGGCCCGGCTGGACGAGCTCGACCCGTCCGTGCCCGCGTCGGCCGAGCTGGAGGACCTGCTGGCCGCCGTCGTCCGTCCCGTCGCCGAGGGGGCCGCGGTCACCGGCGAGGTGCAGCGCGTCACGGGGCTGGAGTACCGGTTCTTCACCCAGTGCGTGGTGCTGCCGCAGGGCAGGTTCGCCGAGTTCCTGCACGCCCAGCCGCGCGAACGCCAGGACCTGCTCGTCCAGCTCCTCGACGCCGACGTCTACGAACGCGTCCGCCAGCGCGCCGTCCAGGAGGAGCAGGCCGCCGCGCAGGCCGCCGGGTTCGCCCGCGAGCGGCTGGCCAGGCTCGCCGACGCCGACGAGCCGGCCGAACGCGCCGCCGCCGGCCGGCTCGCCGCCCTGCACGCCCTCGACGCGCGGATCAGGACGGACCTGGAGGGGCTGCGCGGCCACGACGAGGAGCTGCGCCGCCTCGCCGGCGAACGCGACGCGCTGCGCGACCGGCTCGCCGCGCTGACCGCGCTGGCCCTGCCCGCCGACGTCCCCACCCTCGCCTCCGGTGCCCGCGCCGCCGCCGGCGAGGTCGCCGTGCTCACTGGGGCCGTGACCGCCGCCGAGGCCGCCGAGCAGCGCGCCGAGGACGAGCTCGCCGCCCACGACGACCCCGCCGTGCTCCTGGAGCGCCTCCAGGCGCTGGACACGTACGAACGCCTGCTCGCCGACCTGGACGCCGCCCAGTCGCAGGCCGTGAAGACCCGCGCCGCCCTGGAGCCGCTCGCCGCCCGCTCCCGCACGCTCGACGCCGCGGCGACCGAAGCCGAGCAGGCCCGCGACCGGCTCCGCGACGCCCACGCGGGCGCCGGCCTGGCCCGCCGCCTCGTCGTCGGCGACCCCTGCCCCACCTGCCTGCAACCCGTCACCAGCCTGCCCCACCACCCAGCCACGGCGGATCTGCACGCCGCCGAGAAGCACCTCAGAACGGCCCGCCGCGAGGCCGACCAGGCCGGCCGCGCACACACGGAAGCGCTCACCGAACTCCGCCACCTGGACCGCACGGTCGACGACCTCACCGCCCGCGCCACCACCCTGCGCAAGGAGCTGTCCCGCGTCCTGCAGGAAGACGAGGCGGGGAGACCCGGCAACGACGCGGGGGCCCGCCCGGGGACGGCCGCCGAGGCGCCCGGGGAGAGGGCCGGCGACGGGCAGCACGAGGCGCGGCCCGCTTCTGTGGTGGAGCCTTTTGACGGGCGGGTCGAGCGGGAGTGGATCGCCACGTGGCGAGGTGAGCTGGAAGGGCGCGTGGCTGCGGGGCGGGAGGCGGAGCGGCGGGCGGCCGGGGCGCGGCGGGCCGCGCGGGAGGCCCGTGCCGAGCTCTCCAAGGCCAGGAAGCGGGCCGACGAGCTGGCCGGCCGGACCGAGCGGCTCTGGCGGGACATCGAGGCCGCGCGCGACACCGTGGTCCCGCTCGGCGCGCCGCCGCTCGACCGCGCCGACCTGCACCACGCATGGACGGCCCTGCTGGCCTGGCGCGACGAGGCGGAAGGCCGCGAGCGCGCCGCGCTGGAGAGCCAGGAGGCCCGCATCGCCGAGACCGGACGACAGGCCCGCGCCCTGTGGACGTCGGTGGTCGCCCAGCTCACCGAGCACGAGGTGGCCGTACCCGAGCGGCCGGCCGCGCTGGGTGAGGCGGTCAGTGCGGCCGTCGCGCAGGCGCAGGCGTGGCTGGACAGGGTCAAGGAGAATCGGGCGGCCGCTCGTGAGCTGCGCGAGCGCGCCGAGAAGGAGGAGGAGCGGGCCAGGGTCGCCAAGGAGCTGGCGCAGTGCCTGCGGGCCGACGCGTTCGAGCGGTGGCTGTGCACCGAGGCGCTCGACCTGCTCGTCACCGCCGCATCCGAGACGCTGCGCGAGCTGTCCGACGGTCAGTACGAACTCGCGCTCGGCGCCAGGAACGAGATCGAGGTCATCGACCACGCCGAGGCCGGGATGCGGCGCAACGCGCGCACCCTGTCGGGCGGCGAGACGTTCCAGGCCGCGCTCGCGCTGGCGCTGGCGCTGTCCGACCAGGTCGCCGGCCTGTCGGCGACCGCCGCCCGCAGTCTCGACTCGCTCTTCCTCGACGAGGGCTTCGGCAGCCTCGACCCGGCCACCCTCGACACGGTGGCCACCACGCTCGAACGCCTGGCGGCCGGCCGCGACCGCATGGTCGGCGTCGTCACGCACGTGCCCGCGCTGGCCGACCGCATCCCGGTACGCTTCGAGGTCGGCCGCGACGCCAAGGGGTCACATCTGTCCAGGACGACCGCATGACGGCAGGGTTCACCGTCGACGCGTGGGACCCGTCCTACTCCGCCGCGCTCGACGCCGAGGCGCTGGCCGAGCTCGACGCCACCAGCGCCGAGCTGGACCTCGACGTCGAGCTCACCGCCGCCCGCTGGCGCCCGATCACGCCCGGCCCCGGCGTCGCGCCGCCCGAGGTGCTGCTGATCGCCGACGGGGTGCGCCGCATCGACGCGCGCCTGTGGACGTACGCCGACGGCGACCCCACCGCGCTGCCCGGCATCGCGGCGTCGTGCGCGGCCGGGATCGTCCGCTGCGCTTCGGGGGCCGGGGCCGCGCCGGTCGCCGTCGAGGTGAGCAGGTCGCTGTTCAGCGCCTCCCCGTACGCCGGCGACGTCGTCACCACCGCCGCCGCCTACCGCGCCCGCCGCGCCCCAGGCCCGGGGGCCGACGAGCTGACCCTGGCCCTGCAGCGCCACCTCACCCAGCTGGAGGTCGAGCTGGCCGTCCGGCACAGGGCCGAGGCGGGGGAGGAGGACCTCTTGCTGGTGGACGGGCCGCTGCGGGGCCGCACGCACCTGCCGCGCACGGTCGGCTACGTCAAGACCCACCACACCGCCTACCTGCCCGCCCCGCAGGCCGCCACCGTGTCGGAGCTGCTGCCCGGCCAGCGCACCCCGGTCTTCCTCATGGGGACGAGCTGGCGCCGCCACACCTGGTACCTCCGGCTGCCCACCACCTCCGACATGCCGTGGGCGGGCGTCGTCCGCTGCGAGGCGAGCGCCGACCTGCCCCTCGACGACCTCGTACGCCTGGCCGACTCCCTCACCCGTGCCCTGCCGCCGCTGGCGGGAGTCGACTACAAGGACCCGCGCGCCCCGCAGAACCTCGTGCCCATCGGCGGCCTCGAACGGCTGCTGCGCCACCGCCTGGGCGACGCCCGGCTCCTCTACCGCGCACTCCGCGCGGCCGCCCACCACCAGAGCCGCGCCACGCCGCCGCGCACCCCGGTCCCCACGCGCTGAGCCGGGCTTCACCAGTACCGGGGCAGCGGGGTGAATCCCTCGCAAAACAGGACAGAATTGTCCGCGTGACCGTCGCAGATCATCTTCCGGCCGGCCCGTTCGAAGAACAGCTGTGGGCCGCTCACCAGGACGGGCAGCAGGCGCTGTGCCTGAGCCTGCTGCGTGAGGCCGACCTGGCGCTGCCGATCACCGCCGCCGCGGCGGCCGGTGCGGAGCCCCCCGCGTGGGCGACCGCCGCCGACGCCGAGCGGACCTGGGTGATCGCCTTCACCTCGGTCGAGGGGATGACGCGGGCCACGGGCGGCGCCGCCACGCACTACCGGGTCGTCTCGATGACGGAGCTCGCCGCCGTCTGGCCCGACCTGCGCTGGGGGCTGGCAATCAACCCGGGGCTGCCGGCGTCGTTCATGCTCGAATCCGGCACGGTCGCCCGCCTGGCCGTGCCCACCCTGATCCAGGATCTGCTGCTGGCCCCCGGCTCCGGCGTGCCGGTGATGCAGAAGCTGCTCGCCGCCGCCGACATCCCCGAGTTGCTGTCCACGCCGGAGCCCCGGGTGTCGGGCTACTGCCATCACGCGCTCGACGTCTCGCACATCGCCACCCCCGCCGTGCTGGCCGCTGCACTCGGGCAGGAGGAGCTGATCACGGAGTCGGGCTCGCTGAACATGCTGCGCTGGCGGCCCGTCGGCCTGGAGCTCTACCGGACGCCGTACGGGGGGACCGACGAGGAGGGCCGGCAGGCCGTGGCCGGCTGGGTGGTGGAGGAGCCGCCGTTCGTGGGGATGGGGCTGGTGCCGAACGTGGGCTCCATCGTCCGCGAGTACAAGGTGTACGGCGTGGGCCTGCCGCACGGCGCGCAGATCTGGGAGCTGACCAACGCCGGCACCGAGCACCGCCGTGCCGTCTACCACGGCGACCTGCGCCGCTGGTACCTCGTGGGCAGGACGCCATGACGTCGTGGCACTCCTACCGGGCCCGCTGGCAGGGCTCGGTCTTCCCGGCCAGCCCCGAGCCGCACGCCCTGGAGCTGTGGGTACGCCTGCGCAGCGAGGTACCGCTGGACGGCTTCGAGGAGGTGGAGCCCGGCTGCCACGTGCGTACGGTGCCGGTGACCGAGTGCGAGTCGCTGCACTTCGTCACGGTCGTGTGCCGGTGGCGTGACGAGCCGTTCCAGGTGCACGAAGAACGCGACGGGCTGCTGCTGCTCGAATACCTCGGCGGGTCCGCGCCACGGGCCCGTGACCTGGGGCTGGAGCGGGTGGAACGCGGCGTGTGGCGGGCCTGGGCGCCCCGCTCGGAGGTGACCGAGCTACGGGAGGAGGCCGTGTCGCTCACTTCCGGAAATCCACATGTTTAGGTCAGCCCCTTGTTTCCTGGTGTTAATGTGACGGAAACTTACTCCTCAGGTACATGTGGCGTCACATGGGCGAAAGTGGCGAGGGGGCTATGGGGGCTTCGGAAGGTCCGGACGTCGCCGCGATGCGGGCGTACGCCGACGAGCTGCGCGAGACGTTCACCCGGCTGCAGGACGAAGGGCTGGAGTTGCACGCCAAGGCCAGGGCCGTGCAGGTCACCGAGACCTCGCGCGACGGCCTGGTCTCCGTCACCGTCGGCCCGCGCGGCGACCTGATCAGGCTCGACCTCGATCCCCGCATCTACCGGCGTCCCGACGCCCGCGCGCTCGCCGACACGATCGCCGAGACCGCGCACAGGGCCGCCGCGGCCGCCCAGGAGCGCGTCATGGAGATCTTCGAGCCGGTGATCCCGCCCGACCAGTTCAAGGCGCACCTCGAAGGCGACGTGGAGGCCGTGATGGCCCGGCTCATCGACGACATGGGAGGCGACCGGTGAACGAGGACTGGAGCGGCGCTTTCATCTCCAAGACCGTCGTGGACCGCGGCATGTCCGCCTGGTCCACCACCGCCGAGGACGTCGGCAAGAGCCTGCCCAAGCTGGCCGCCGACGTCGAGGCGCACCTGTCCACCGCCCCGTGGGGCGACGGCACCGAAGGCATGGCCTTCTACCGGGCACACCTCGCCGAGGGCGGGCCCTACGAGATGATCAACCAGTGCAAGCGGCTGGCCGAGCAGGTCGTGGACGCCGGCGACCGCCTGCGCGCCGCCATCGACAACACCCTGGAGACGGACGCGGACATCAGGGACGGCCTCACCCGCATGACGCGGGAAGTCTGAGACGGGGTCCATGTCGCACACGGGCGGTACGAACGTCCAGGGGCCCGATCCCGGCTTCGGAGGACAATCCGTCGAGAAGCAGATCGTCCGCATCGACAGCGACGTTCGGCCCGTATGGGAGACCGAGGCGCTGCCCGACTGGGTGGTCTACTGGCTGATCCCCATGCTGTCGGCCGGGCAGGCGTGGCCCTCGGCCAGCGAGGCCGGCCTGTCGGAGCTGGCCCGCCGCTACGCTGCGCTGTCGGACGGCGCGATCTCCTCCGCCGAGCCCGCCGGTTCCGCCGCGCGGACCATCGTGACGGGCTGGCAGGCGCCCGCGACCGCCAAGTTCGTCGGCAGGGCCCGTGAGCTGTACGGCAAGGAGGGTGGCATGGCGGGCGTGAGCAACAACGCCCACGCCTACGCCCTGCAGGCCCAGAACTTCGCGGTGCAGACCCAGTACTCCAAGTTGTCGATCAACGTGACCTTCTGGGTGACGGTCGTCGCCATCGCCATCGTGTTGCTGGTCAACTTCTTCACCGCCGCCTCCGCCACCCCGCTGATCGGGAAGTACGCGGCCATGGCGCGGGCGGCGATCAGCCGCATCCTGAGCAGGCTCGCCGCCATGGCCGGCAAGCAGGTCGGCGCGGTCAGGCTGGCCCAGGTGGCCGCGCTCGCGGGCCCCACCGGCCGGGGGCTGCTGCTCCGCTTCCTGGCCTCGCCCATCGGCAGAGAGCTGGTCGAGGAGATCGGCGAGGAGGTCTTCATCGCCTGGAAGGCCCAGTCTCAGCAGATCGAGATGGGCACCCGTAAGGACCTGGACTGGAAGGAGCTGGCGGCCACCGGCCTCGGCGCCGGCACGGGCGCCGTCGCCGGGACCGTGCTGTCCGGGCCGATCTCGCGGGTCACCGGGGTGCTGCCGGGCTTCGCCGGGCGGGCGGCGACCACCGGCGCGGCGAACACGTTCGCCTCGCCGGTCGGCAGCGGCCTCAGCATGGGCGTGATGTACGGCGAGTGGCAGAATCCGTTCACCGCCGAGTCCATGACCGGGGCCTTCCTCGGTGGTGTGGGGCGTACCGGGACGATCAGCCCGTTCAATCCCGACGTGGTCTCGGCGCTGGCGCACCCGGCGACCTCGCTCGCCTCCGCCTACGACGCCGCCGCCCGTGCCGACGCGGCCCGCGCCGCCGCCGGCAGTCCGGCGGGCGGCCCGTCCGGTGGTCCCACCGGTCCCGCCAACGCGCCGACCGGCCCCGACGGCATGTCGCCCGTGGGCTCCGGCGGGGTGCGCATCGCCGATCCGGTCAACGTTCCCGCTCAGCGTACGGCGAGCACGACGACGCCTGCCGGTTCGTCCTCGGCGAACCGGCCCGGTCACGGCCTGCCCGACGCCGACTCCTCGACCCGTCGCCGCACCCCGGACCAGCAGCAAGCCGTCACCCCGGCCCCCGACGACAACGCGGACGAGACCCCCGAGACGACTCAGGAGCGCCGCGCCACCCCGGCCACCGCCGACGCCCCCTCCTCGGCCGACACCTCGTCCCGGCAGACCTCGAACAACCAGAGCCACCCGAACACCACCCCCGAGCCGCGCCAGGACACCGCTCCGGAGCCGGAGACGGACACCACCGGCGAGCAGCAGGCGGACACGCGGGCGGCCACCGCGCCCGAGCCGCAGCCGGCCACCACGCCGCAGCCCGACACGTCCTCCCAGCAGCCCGCCACCACCCAGGAGCCGAGCACGCCGGCCGGCGACCCGGCGACCGGCGACACCACCACGGGCGCCACGAGCGGGGAAACGACGGCCGACACGACGGCCGACACGACGGCCGACACGACGGCCGACACGACGGCAGGGGACACGACCCAGCAGCCCGACGCGTCCGACCAGACGGACACCGGCCGGCAGCCCGACACGTCCGGCCAGAGCGACGCGACCCCCCAGACGACACCCGCCCACGCCGCCTCGAACGGCCAGGCGGCGAACGGCCAGGCGGACACCGGCACGCCGGTGACCAGCCTGACCACCGCCGACCAGGGCGACACGGACGGGCAGGCGTCCAACAGGGCGGGCGGGCCGATCAGGGCGCGGGCGGCGTTGCTGGAAGCGCTCACCACCACGTTCCCCGGCGCCGTGATCGGCCCCAGCGGCGAGGTGCTCGTCCCGAAGCAGGACGGCGGCCACCGCGTCCTGCCGAACGCCACGATGCGGCGCGTCCGCAGGGCGCTGGACGCCCGCGCCGCCGAGGTGGCCGCCCAGGCCGACCTGGTGGTGGACGCCGCCGCGTTACTGGTGCTCGTCGCCTCCGACCCCAACCTGTCGTCGGACGCCCCCGCCGGCGCCGCCCGCCCGCAGGCGCACACCAGCAGGCCGGGAACCGTCACCTCGCACCCGATCCCCGGCACCCGCTACGTCACCGACAGCGGCCGCGGCGCCGACGTCACCACGGACGAGATCAAACAGGCCGCCGCGAACCTGGACCCGCAGCACTTCGTGCACGGCGCGGGGAACGTGCGGGGCTTCTCCTGGGACGGCGACGTCCTGGTCGTGGACACCGCGAACGGCCCCCAGCACTTCCGCTTCACCATCGGCAGGCCCGACCAGCGGGAGATGGCGACGACCCAGGTGCGGACGGGCAGCGACACCGCCCCGCACCTGGTGACCTTCGCCCCCCGCATCGCCACCGACCAGCTCACCAGGGTCTGGCTGCACGAGATCACGCACACGTTCCAGCGGCAGGAGGCCATGTCGAGGGGCCCGCTGCGCAGGATCCTGCGCCGGATGCTGCCGAGCGGCGTCGCCGCCAACTCCAGGGACGAGTGCGTGACCGCCCAGCAGAACGAGCTGGCGTACCTGATCGAGCGCTGGAACACCGCCGACACGGTGCCGGAGCAGCGCGCGACGGCCGTCGACATCGACGGTCTGCTGGCCACGCTGCGCGCCCGCGGCGTCGAGGTGCCGCCCGCTCCCTGGGAGGCGGGGCCCGACCACGAGCGGACCACCCTCGACATCCCCCGCCTGGGCGACCACCCGAGCGTCGCGGAGGCGCGGCAGACCGCCGAGCGGCTCAAGGAGTCCGAGAAGACCCTGCGGCGGCTGCGCGAGCAGTACAAGGCGAGCGCCAGGGAGGCCCGCGACAACGCCAGGCAGGCCGAAGCGGCCGCCAGGAAGACCACCAAGGAGAAGGACAGCGGCGTCGAGCGCCGGCGCGCGGCGGCCGTCGAGGAGGCCCGCGCCGCTCGGGACCAGCAGGAGCGGCACGAGCGGCGCGCGGCCGTGTACGGGACCGCACTGAACGCCGCGATCCGCGCCAGGAAGGCGCACGAGCGGTACGCGCGGCTGCTCGAGGCGATGTCCGGCCCGCCCCGGCTGAGCCGGCCCGACGAGGTCACGCTGCCCATGCTCGCGCAGGCCGCTCTGCGCGAGGTCGCGGCGTCCCACATGGGGTACGACGCGGCGGTCGGCCACACCCGCCCCGACCCTTGGTCGCTGACCGAGTCGATGCCCACCGGCCGGCTGGCCCACCTGGACGAGCTCACCGAAAAGGTCAACCAGGAGCTGAGAGCCCAGAAGTCCGTCAAGCAGTACAAAGCGGGCGAGCTGGAAACCCTCATCCGCGCCGACTGGCACAAGGTGGTGGCGGGCGACGGCCTGGTGCTGGTCGCGGGCCACGGCCGCAAGGCGGTCGAGGTGCGGCTCGCGCTCACGGTGTCGGACCTGGTGGAGGTGGCCGACCCGGGCATGCGGGCGTCCCAGCTCACGCAGGGCAACTTCTACCAGACGGGACAGTCCTACACCGCCACAGAGTCGGGCAGCCTCGGCACGTCGGCGGAGTTCGACACGCGGAAACTGGCGCAGTGGCTGCCCAAGGGCTCGATCGCCGACGTGATGGGGGTGGCCGGCGTCGCCATCAGCGGCGGCGCGAGCCGTAACTGGTCGATCTCCAGCGGCGGCAGCATGTTCGAGCAGGGCGGCACGGTCGCGGACAACCGTACGGAGGCGGCGCTCTTCGACGGTGACGCCAAGTGGACGGTGCAGGTGCGCACCGGGCGGAACACCACGTGGAGCGACCCCGTCGAGGTCACGACCGGCAAGCCGGGCGACTCCCACACCCAGCGCATCTGGGTGTGGCACTCCGCCATCGACCCCAACGTCACCCGCACCCTCACGATCCCCGCCGACCAGCGCCGCCCCGGAGTGCCGAACCAGGCGGTCCTCGGCATGACCGGCCTGGAGGAGGCGCTGGAGGCGCTCGCCGCCGAGCTCGGCGGCGACTACACCAAGATCGGCACCGGCGCCCGCGACAACCTGCGCAGGTTCGTCGTCCGCGAGATGCAGCTGCGCTTCGCGCAGGTGCTGGAGTCCGGCCTGCCGGTGAACCTCGCCGTGCAGGGCATGCCCGACACCCGGATCACCGCCACCGCCGAGGTCGTCGAGGAGGAGACCGAGCTGCTCGGCGGCTGGACGCGGGACGTGCTGCAGGAGAGGGTGCTCACCGAGACCGCCACCTCCACCACCAGGATCGAGCACGGCGGCTCGATCGAGGGCAAGGTGGCCGCGAAGATCACCTCCGACGGCCTCAACAACGTGGACGTGCTCGGCCCCCTCGGCGACTACTCCGCCGACTCGATCAAGCCCGAGGTCAAGGCCGGCGTGCCGATCTCCCAGTCGTCCGCCTCGACGGCCAACGAGGTCGCCGTGCACCCGCAGGTGGACAAGAGCAGCGGCATGTCGGTGACGCACCGCAAGCAGGTCAAGCTCACGTTCACCGTCGAGCGGGCGGGCCGGCCGGCGAAGGAGCTGGACCCGTTCCTGACCGAGCTGCTGGTACGCCAGCAGGCGGTGGACGCCTGGTACGCCGGCGACCCCGTACCGGTCCAGGCGTTCGTCAGGGACAACGGCGAGATCAGGCTCGACGCCGACGGCCTGCCCGTGCCCGCGGACGCCCCCGTCCAGGAGCCCATCACGGGCCGCAGGATCGGGCTGCCCGATTGGCTCGGCGCCGGAGAGGGGCGGCTGCGCGGCGCCGGCCCCACCGACGTGCGGGAGATCCGCGGGCTGGGGAACCTCGTGCAGGAGGTGATCGACAAGCTCGAGCACACCGGCCTGGTGTCCACCAGAGGCGAGAACGGCAGGCGCGTCTACAGCGACAACCTGCTCGTCCGCGCCGCCCAGCAGCTGAACGAGGACGACATCAAGGCCCACCTGCAGGAGAGCGCGCTCCGCAGCGGGTTCGACCAGCTCACCCAGGGCGGCGTCATCGTCCCGCTGCAGTCGCACGGCGTCGGTCGAGCCCTCGACCTGCACGCCCTGCACATCGTGATCCGGCAGGACGAGGGCGACACCGGCACCGGCGTCGGCCAGACCCACAAGGTGCGGACCCACCTCGACATCGCCAGCGACACCTCAGGACGGGGCATCAACCGGTCGGTCACGAAGGCCCTCGGCGGCTCCCTGGGCAAGACCGACGGCCCTGGGCAGGGGGAGGACGGGGTCTCCCACAGCGCGGGCGTGAACGTCGGCGGCGACCGCACGTTCTCGGCCGGCACCAGCACCTCCAGCATGGTCAACAACGTCGGCATGACGGAGGACGACAACAAGGAGCCGACCGCCAGCGTCCTGACCGACGCGACGGTCCAGGTCGACCACCTGCACGGCGACGAGGTCACGACGCTGGTCGAGCCGCGTGCCGTCAAGCCGCTGCTGATGATCCCCGCCGGCCTGCTCTCCCACGAGGGCGGCCCGCGCTTCAGCGGCAAGATCGGCAAGCCGTCGAAGCGGCTCATGGAGATCGCCAGGCTGGAGCACTTCGACGCCGGCCGCGAGCTGGGCGACATCACCAAGGTCAGGAACCTGCTGCCCAAGGCGCTGCGGAAGAGCGTCGCGCCGCTGATCCAGCTCTGGCCGATGCTGAGCCGCCACCATCTCGCCGGCCACATCTTCGAGGGCCCGGTCGTGAACGACGTCGTGCTCGACATCAACGGGGCCTCGCCCACGCGCGTGCGGATGGACGTGCGAGGGGTGCTCGGCGAGGCGGAGTTCGTCGACATCGCCGACCCGGTGTCAGGCGACATCATGCTCGCCCTGCGCAGCGCCGGCATCAGCTGGAGCGCGGCGCGCAACCTCCTGGGCGGCCTGACGAACAGCGTCGGCGACGCCGACGACGGCGGCACGACCAGCGACACCGGCTCCGTGTCGCTGCCGGGGCGCAACCGGGTCAAGGCCGTGGCGGCCGCGCTCGTCGCCATCTTCGGCACCGAGTTCCTCGGCATCGCGGTGGGCCGCAAGTACCGGATCCGGGTGCCGGTGGACGTCATCGCGAAGGTGACCACCCGCCAGGCGTCCCAGATCGGGCTGGACCTGGCCGGCGAGCGGCGGGGCGCCGCGCTGCGCAGCCGCGGCCAAGGCGTGTTCGTCGTCCCCGAGAACGACGCGCTGCGGCTGTTCGCCGAAGGCGAACTGAACCTGCCGGTGCCCGTCGTGGCCGACGCGGTCGAGCGCTGGCTCAACGGCCACATGAACCTGCACCGCACGGTCGCGGTGCCGCTGATCCACCGGTACGTCCAGGTCAGCGCCGAGGCGAACCACCGCGGCGAGGACATCGGCCTGGGAAAGAAGCACTATCCGACCCGGCTGCTCGAAGCGCTCAAGAAGGTCGCCGACATCGGCCCGGCGGTCACCCCGGCCGCCGACGCCGCGCGGCACGACCCCGGCAAGGGCTGGGTCCGGCTGGACGAGGCCCTGACCGCCGCCCAGACCGTCAACGACCAGCTCAGAGAGGTCGTCGTCGCACCCCAGTACGAGCACGGCATGGGCGTCAGCGTCCCCGAGTCGTTCGTCGTGCGCAACCGTCCGAGCGGGGAGCAGATCGACATCCTCGACGAGGTGATGAACGCCGTCGAGGAGGCGCTGCCCGGCGTCACCGAGCACACGCCCAACCTGTACCGGCAGCTCCGGGTGGACCTCAACGGAGCCCGCCCGAAGGTCCACCTCGAGGAGATGTGGTCGCGGCGCGGATTCGAGCGCGAGTACGACGTGCAGAACGCCTCGGAGAGCCAGGCTTCCCAGGTCGTCACCATCCGCCTGCGGACGGTCAGCGCGGGCGACCCGCGCCTTGCGCGCATGGTGAGCCAGACCGACGAACAGGGCACCATCATCCAGCGCTACAGGGGCGAGGAGGCCACCCGCACGGAGTCGTACAGCGCCGCGTGGTCCGCCGGTCTCGACTACAGCGACAGCCAGGACGGCGCTGACGGCAGGTTCGGCCTGTCCACCAAGCGCAACCGCTCCTTCGCCAGCACCGCGATCCGCAACGTCATGCGGCTGCTGCGCGTCGCGAGGTTCGTCGGCGACACCACGATCGAGCAGGACCAGGTGCTCGTCCTGGAGGTCTCGACCCGCCCCGCCCGGGTACGGCCGGTCCCGTTCGAGCGGCACGTGCCGGGCCTGGCCGCCAAGATCCGCGCCAAGAGGGACGCGACGCGCGTCGAGCGCCTGGTGGTGCGGCGCGAGTACGACATGACGCTGCGACGCCGCATCCCCAGCGACATGGTGCGCCCCGTCGCCCAGGACCCGGGCCCGGCGCCCGAGGTGATCGACCCGCGCTCGGTGGAGCTGCCGCCGGGCGTCTTCCCCGAGGTGCTGGCCGAGCACGATGACAAGCCCACACTGCACGCCGGCATCATGCGCAAGCTGAAGGAGATGATCGGCCACGCGGCGGCCGTGGAGCGCTCGGGAGCGCTGTCCGCGTGGCTGTCGCACTCCGGCATGATCACCGGCCTGGAACGCGTCGGAGGGCCCGACGGCCAGGTGGTGGCGCAGGTCGCCGAGCCGAGGTTCCATGCCCAGGGCGTGGACATCTCGGTCAGGGCCCGCAAGTCGGACCTCACCGTCGTGGCCGGGCCGTTCGACGGCGAGGTGGGCGAGGTCGACAGAAGGGCCGAGGCGCAGAACGTCTCCATCGGCCGCGGCCGGCTCAAGCCCGCGGGCATGAGCACGGGCAACGGCTGGAGCGTCCTCGGCCTGTCCTACGGCGCCAACGCCGGCGCCCAGGCCTCGGAGAGCGTCAGCCAGCACCAGGGCGCGCGCAGCGAGCGCAGCAAGTTCGAAAGCGGCAAGCTCTACACCGTCCGCCTCCGGGTGGACTACGACGCGACCTTCACCCGGGTCAAGCGGCAGCGCGACGGCAACGTCAAGCCCCTCGGGGACAGTGAGTTCCTGCCCGCCCTGTCCAGCGCCACCGCCATGTTCACGTTGCCCGGTGAGGTGCTCGCGAGGCTGGACGCCCAGATGCAGCGCGGCATCCGCGTCGCGGCGCCGATGGACGATCTGCCGCAGTTCACGTTCCAGCCGGATCCCGGCCGCGAAGGGCTGATCCAGATCCTCCAGGACGCCAGGGTCACCGCCCGCGAGCGCGGGCAGGTGGCCAGCGTCTACGTGCGGGAGTCCGACGGCATCCACCGCTACCTGGCCGCCCCCGACGGCACCGTGCGCAACGACAGCGCGCGCAGCAGCCAGCGTGACGCCGGTTTCGCCGAGGCTTTCTCCACGCTGCCGCCCTACCTGCTCGACGCGGCGGACCGGAACGATCTCGACCTGCGCCACGTCTTCCTCACCTCGCCGGTGCACGGCACCTTCACCGACCAGGTCGCCGCCGCGCTGGACGAGCGCGGCGTGCTCCCGCCGCCGCCGGAACCGGTCTGGAAGATCGCCGAGGAGGAGGAGGCCACGCCGGCCGTCGGCGGCGGCACCTTCCTGGGGTCCACCTCGCCGTCGGTGCACTCCCAGGAGCTGCCCGGCAGCCCGCTGTCCGCCACCGCGCGTCCCGAGGGCGTCCCCGACCTCACCGTCGACGAGATCCGCGGGCAGGACGTGTCCGTCACCGACTTCGGCGGCGCCGTCGCCCACCTGGGCTGGAGCGCGGGCGACCACCTCGTGGTGCAGGTCCCCGGGGCCGCCGACCAGCACGTGCACGTGCTGGCCGAGGACCCGGGCGCCGGGCTCGTCGGACGTACGGACCTGTACGCGGGCACCGCCGAGGAACCGCACGTGATGCGCATCGGGCCCCGCGTGCACCCGGACCTGGTCTCGTCGGTGCTGGTCCACGAGATCTCGCACGTCGCCCAGGAACGCGCCGCGCAACAGGCCGGTACGCGGCACGGGATCGTCAGGGGGGCGCTGTCGGCCCAGGAGGAGGGCACCGACCACTGCGTCACGCCCCGGCTCGACGAGCACGCCCACCTGTCGCGCAAGTGGCACGCGACCACCGACCCGCAGACCAGGGACCGGATCGCGGCCGCCATCGACGCCCTGGCGCTCGACCTCCGCAAACGCGGCCACACCCCACCGCTCCCGCCCTGGCCCCCGTCGGCCCCGTCGGCCCCGTCGGCCCCGTCAGCCCCGTCGGCCTTGTCGGTCCCGTCGGCCCTCGCCGACGCGAACGGCACGCCTCTCGCGGTCAGCGCGGCGGACGCGGCGACCGCCGCCAAGCTGCGCGGCCTCATCGACACGCTCAACGGCCGTCAACCCGCCGCCCCGTCGATCGCCGACGCCCTCAACGGCACCGCCACGCAGGGCTCGATCGCAGCCGCCCTGAACGGCGGCGCACCCCTGAACGGTGGCGCACCCAGGACACCGGGCGCCACCGCTGAAGGGCGCGACGGCGGGACCAAGGGGTCCCTCGCCAACGTGCTCAACGGGCGGGCCTCCGTTCGCGGGTCCATCGCGGCGGCGCTCGGCGGCGGGCGGTCCGCGCCCACCGGGATGGCCGCCGTGCTCCAGGCCGAGGCGAGGAAGGCCGGCCTGGCACCCGGGCAGCCGGGGGCGGCGGCCAAGATCGCGGCCCTGGCCAGGGCGGGCGAGCTGACCCCCGAGCATGTGGCGGCGCTGCGCGGCGAGCCCGAGCTGCCCGAGCTGGCCGCCGCCCACGCGGTCAGCAGGGCCGCCGCGCTCATGGGCGCCAGGGCCCGGGTCCTGGGCCCCGGCCTGCTCGACATCCGGGTCCCCGGCCGCCCGCCCCTGGTCATGGAGATCCGCCCCGCCGACCTGGCCGGCCCCATGAACGGCGCGGGCCAGGTGAACATCCCGCAGCAGGCGAACGGCCTGAGCACGGCGAACGGCTCCGGTGCCACGAACGGCTCCGGTGTCGCGAACGGCTCGGGGGTGCAGGGTGACGGTGGTGTGGTGACGTACCAGGTGGATGGGCGGAAGACGGTCGGCGCGAACGAGCGGGCCGCCGCCGCGACCGCCGCGGGAGCGCTGGCGGCGGCGCTCGGGCTGCCGGCCGGCCCGCACCAGGAGGTGGCGGCGCTGTTCGAGGCCGTCCGCCAGGTGCGGGCCGCGACCCCGGCGCAGCGCCCGGCCCGGCTCGGCGTCCTGCACGACCTGGCCGCCGCCGCGCCGCTGCACCTGGTGCCCGCCCCGCTGGCCGCCGACCTCAGAACGATGCTCGCCGACCCCCGGCCGGACGACCGGCAGACGTTCCTGCAACGCGGCCGCGAGCTCGCCGACGGCAGCGGCTGGGAGGCCGAGTGCGAGTGCCCGCAGGACGGCCCCTGCTTCTGCGGCCGTCGCAAGGAGGAAGTGCCCGACCACCTCGTGGCCCAGTGACGACGGGGAGATGACGGGGGCAGGAGCCTCGGGGGTGTGGGCATGATAGGAGAACGGCGAGGAGAGGACGGTTATGGCGTTCGCGATAGCACGGACGAGGGATGAGGCGCATCTCTACCTCGACCTGCACCCGTGCGCGTGCGGCTCGGTCGAGACGGCGTGGGACAGCGGCCTGGTCGCCGTCGACGACGGGCTCGCCACGCGTTACTGGGGGGCCTGCGACGACTGTGGCAGGCAGCGCGAATATCTGTTCGGGGTGCCCGAGCGGCCGACGATGCCGGCGGGCTACCCCACGTTCGGCGGCCCGGAGCCGTCGGAGCTGCTCGACGCGGGGGAGTGGCTGTGGGTGGCCGACCTGACGGCGGGCAACGTGCCGGTGGACGACGAGGCGGAGGCCCACCGCACGCTGTCGATCGCCACGGCGGCCGTCGAGGAGGTCGTCAAGTTCATCCCGCCGGGCGCCGACGAGGTGCCCGACGACGGGTTCTGGTCGCAGCGGGGCAGGGAGATGCGGGCGGCCGAGCCTGGCAGGTTCCAGCTCGACCGGCTGCTGATCGTCCGCGACTCCTTCCGCGATCTGGCGGCCCGGCATGCCTGACGCCGTCATGGCGCGCTCGCTGGTGGAGGCGCACGTCTACCTCGACCTGACGGTCTCGGGCGGGTCGGCGGGCGCCGAAGTCATCGAGGTGCCCGACGGGTGGCTGGTGCGGGCGGGCGGCGTGGAGGTGCCGGTCTCGTACGCCGGCGAGCACGCGGCCAGGGAGGCCCGCACCACGTTCGGCACGGGCAGGTCCGAGCTGCTGGACGCCGGCCAGTGGGTGCTGATCGGCGGCACGTACGCGAGCCGGGCCCTGGAGGGCGGCCTCTTCCATGCCGCCTGCCCGGCCGACCCCCAGCGGGTCCGCGCCGTCGAGACCGACTGGACCTACGCCGCCGACGCGGTGGCCGAGGCGCTGAAGTTCCTGCCGGAGGGGGCCGCCGCGCTGCCGTCCGAGGCGTTCTGGACGGAGATGGGCAGGTCCGCCCGCGAGGCCGAGCCCGGTCGCTTCACCAGGGCCAAGCTGGAGAGCGACCTCGCCTTCTACCGCCAGAGCCTCGCCGACTTCCGCCGTCTCGCCGGCTCCGCCCGGCCCAGCTGACCCCTCCGGTGTCAGGCTGCACCGGAACCCACTGCCAAAATCATGCAAACTTGGTAGGAAATGTTGACTTAGGCCCCTGGCGCTCGTACCTTCGAGACCATGAGCCAGGGCCCCCACCACACGTCCTCGTTACGACCCACGCTCGCCGCACTCGTCCTGCTGCTCCTGACGGCCTGCGCCCCGAGCGCCGCCCAGGAGTCCGGCGGGCCAGAGCTGGCCGCGCAGGCGCCGCTGCCGACCGTGGTCCCGCAAGGCGCCAGGCTGATCGTCGGAGACCCCGCCACCAAGGTGGCGCTGCAGCTCTCCGGCGAGATCGAGACGTTCTCGTTCGCCATCGAGTGGGCCAACATCAGCGGCGGCCCGCAGACGAGCGAGGCGTTCAGGGCCGGCGCGCTCGACGTCGGCGCGGTGGCCGACATCCCGCCCATCCACGCCACCTGGACCGGGCTGCCGGTGAAGATCGTGGCCTCGAAGTTCCGCAAGGACCCGCTCGCCCACCCCACGTACGAGCTCGGCATCGCCCCAGGCGTACACGTCAGGACCCTCGCCGACCTGCGCGGCAAGAAGATCGCCTACAGCCCGGGGCAGGCGCAGGGCGCGCTCGTGCTCAGGGTGCTGAAGAAGGCCGGCCTCACCAAGAACGACGTCGAGCTGATCGAGCTGCCGAGCACCGGCGACGTCTACCCCAACGCGCTGGCCTCCCGCCAGGTGGACGTCGCGCCCATCGGCGGCGTCAACATCAAGCGCTACACCGCCAAGTTCGGCAAGGACGGCGCCACGACCGTCCAGCACGGCCTGCGCGACGACCCCGCCCACCTCTACGTCCGCACCGAGACGCTCAAGGACCCGGCCAAGGCGGCCGCCCTGCGCGAGTACGTCGCCGCCTGGGCCCGCGCCTCCCGCTGGATCCACGAACATCCCAAGGAGTGGATCGACGGCTACTACGTCAAGGACCAGGGCCTCAACGCGGCCGACGGCCAGTACCTGGTGGACCAGGCGGGCGAGCCCGACATCCCCGCCGACTGGTCGGAGGCCATCACCCGGCACCAGGAGACCATCGACATCCTGGCCGCCGAGACCGGCAACGAGCCGCTCAAGGCCGAGGACCTCTACGACCGCCGCTTCGAGCCCGTCGCCGCCGCGCTGAAGGAAGGTGCGTGATGACGTCCCACAGAACGCCGCTGCCGGACACCCGCACGGTGCTGACGTTTCACGGCCGGCCCCCGCTGGACCCCCTGCCGGACCCCCTGCCGGACACCCGCAGGAAGGAGGGTGTGAGATGACGCTGCTCGCCTCCCGGCCCGCCGCCCCCGCCCGCGTACGCGCCCGCCGCCGTCTCAGACCGGGCCGCCCGATCAGGCTGGGCTTCCTGCTGGGCCCACTGCTGCTGCTCGCCCTCTGGGCGCTCGCCTCGGCGACCGGCCGGCTCGACCCCCGGTTCCTGTCGGCGCCGTGGACCGTGGTCGCCACGGCCGGCGACCTGATCGCGAACGGCCGCCTCCAGGACAACCTGCTGACCTCGGTCGGCCGGGTCGCCTCGGGACTCGCCATCGGCGTGCCGCTGGGTACGGTGCTGGCGCTGGTGTCCGGGCTCAGCCGCTGGGGTGAGGCGATCATCGACGGCCCGGTGCAGATCAAGCGGGCCGTCCCGTCGCTGGCGCTGATGCCGCTGCTCATCCTGTGGCTGGGCATCGGCGAGGGCATGAAGATCACGGTCATCGCGGTCGGCGTGCTCGTACCCATCTACATCCACACCCACAACGGCCTGCGCGGCATCGACAGCCGCTACGTCGAGCTGGCCGAGACCGTCGATCTGCGGCGCGGCACGTTCATCAGGAAAGTGGTGCTGCCGGGGGCGCTGCCCGGGTTCCTGCTGGGGCTGCGGTTCGCGGTCACGACGGCCTGGTTGTTCCTGGTGGTGGCCGAGCTGATCAACTCCACCAGCGGCATCGGCTACATGATGGACCTGGCCCGCACGTACGGGCAGACCGACGTCATCCTCGTCGGCATCGTCCTGTACGGCCTGCTCGGCCTGTTCTCCGACGCCGCGGTCCGCCTGGTCGAAAGGAGGGCGCTGTCGTGGCGACGGACGTTGGCGAGCTGATCCGCGTCGAGCGGCTGACCCGTGTCTACGGGGCCCGCAAGGTGCTGGACGGCCTCGACCTGGAGCTGGCGCCAGGCGAGTTCACCGCGCTGCTCGGCCACAGCGGCTCGGGCAAGAGCACACTGCTGCGCGCACTGGCCGGCCTGGACGGCGACGTGGCGGGCGGCGGCGCGGTGCGGGTGCCCGGCGAGGTGTCGGTGGTGTTCCAGGACGCCAGGCTGCTGCCGTGGCAGCGGGTGCTGCCCAACGTCGTGCTCGGCCTGACCGGAGCCGAGGAGCGCGGCCGGCGGAGCCTGGCCGAGGTCGGGCTGGCCGGGCGCGAGCGGGCCTGGCCGAACGAGCTGTCGGGCGGCGAGCAGCAGCGCGTCGCGCTGGCCCGGTCCCTCGTACGCGAGCCCCGCCTGCTGCTCGCCGACGAGCCGTTCGGCGCGCTGGACGCGCTGACCAGGCTGAAGATGCATCGGCTGCTGCGCCGCCTGTTCGAGCAGCACCGCCCGGCCGTGCTGCTGGTCACCCACGACGTGGACGAGGCCATCGCGCTGGCCGACCGGATCCTGGTGCTCGACTCCGGCCGCATCGCCACCGAGCTGCGGCCCGGCGCCGCCGCCGGCCCCGCCGAGACCAGGGGCGTGCTGCTGCGGGCGCTCGGCGTCACCGGGGAGGAGTGATGGCCGCACTCGCGCGGCTACTTGAGCGGCGGCCCGGCCGGGTGGAGCATCGTGTCCACATCTGCTTCACCCGCTTTCCGAGTCTTCCTACTAAATCTATGGGAAAATGAGTTCATGAGCCTGGACGAGATGCGCGCGTCGAGTGCCCGCGCTGACACGCCGCTGACCGCCGCCATCCTGGCCGGCCGATGGGTACGTTCGGCCGCCGTCGACGACGAGCACGGCCGGTGGTGGCAGGCCAACCCCGACACGCGCGGCGCGTCCGCCGTCACCGCCGAGCCCTGGTCTCTCTACTCGGGGGCCGCCGGGGTCGTGCTGTTCTTCCTTGAGCTGGCCGCCGCCACCGGGCACGAGGCGTACCTGGAGGACGCCAGGGCCGGCGCCCGCAGGCTCGCCGCCACCTGGCGCGAACAGGACGACCTGACCCTCTACCACGGGCTCACCGGCGTGATGATCGCGCTCATGGAGGCCGGGTGGACGCTCGGCGAGCCCGCCTTCGAGTCCGAGGCCGCGGCCATCGCCGACCACATCGTGCGCAAGGGCACCGAGCGGGGCGACGGCGTCCAGTGGTCGCGCGACCCGGCGCAGCGGGGTGAGGGCGGCATCATCCTCGGGCTGCTGCGGGCCGCCACGCACCTCGGGGTGCCCGCGTACGAGGAGGCCGCTGTGGAGGCCGGGCTGCGCGTCGCCCGCCTGCCCGTCCCCGGCCACCGGTTCGGCGACTGCGCCGACCTGCCGGTGGACGCCGTCACGCCGGGCTTCCTCGCCGGCACGTCCGGCACCGCGTACCTGCTGGCCCGCCTGTACGGCGTCACCGGCGAGCGGCGCTTCCTCCACGCCGCGCGCAGCGGCGCCGCCTTCGTCCGCGAGGTCAGCGTCGTGAGCGGGCGCTGCGCGGTCGTGCCGCACCACGTGCCGCACGCGCGCGGCCTGCACTACCTCGGCTTCTGCTCCGGCTCCGCCGGGGTGGCGCGGATGTTCTACGAGCTCTACCGGGTGGACGGCGACCCCGCCGACCTGGAGTGGGCCGAGCGGCTGGCGCGCGGCATCATCAGCAGCGGGGCGCCGCGCCGCCGCACCGAGGGCTACTGGAACGTCGCCTGCCAGTGCTGCGGCACGGCCGGCGTGATCGAGCTGTTCGTCGGCCTGTGGGCGGCCACCGGCCACCGGGACCACCTCGACTACGCCTACGCGCTCGCCGCCGACCTGATCGGCCGCGCCACCGACCACAACGGCCAGGGCTACCGCTGGTACCAGGCCTACCGCAGGCTCCGCCCCGGCGAGGTCACCGCCGACACCGGCTACATGGTCGGCGCCGCCGGCATCGGCTCGGCCCTCCTCCACCTCGACGCCGCCGGCCTCCCCGACCGCCCCCGCCGCATCGTTCTCCTCCCCGACAACCCCTTCCCGTCGATCCCCCTCCCCGCCTCAGCAGTCAACGACGGCTGAGCACCGTCTTCCCGCGCGGAGGGTGGGGGAGTGTGGTCGCCTCCCACGCGGTCAACGGCGGCTACCCGCGCGGACGGTGGGGGAGGTTCGCCTCTCGCGCAGTCGCCGCGTCCCGCGCGGGTCAGCGGGGAGTCAGCAGGTCCGTGATGCGGAGGAAGTCGTCTTTGCCGTGGCCGAGGCCGATCACTCTGCGGGCCAGGCCCTCCGCCGCGCGCATCACGCTCGCGTCGATGCCGCGTTCCTCCGAGGCCTGGATGATGTGCTTCATGGAGGAGGCCGCTGAGGTGATCGGGTTGACGTCGCCTGAGAAGGAGCCGGCGTCCGCCTCCTGCGCGCCTGCCTCGATGAGCGGGGGCAGGATGGCGGCGATGCCCTGCGCGAAGGGCGCCAGTTCCCGGGCTGTGACGCCCTCCGCCTTGGCCAGGGCCAGCGCGTGGGCGTACCCGGCCATGGCGGTCCAGAAGATGTCGAGCAGCGCCAGGTCGTAGGAGGCCGCCCGGCCGATGTCGGCGCCCAGGTGGGTGTGGGTGCCGCCGAGCGCGTCCAGCACCGGCTGGTGCTCGCGGTAGAGCTCCTCGGGCCCGCTGTGCAGGAACACCGCGTCAGGGGTGCCGATGGTGGGGGCCGGCGTCATGATGGCGCCGTCGAGGTAGCCGATGCCGTGCGCGGCCGCCCACGCGCCGGTCTCCCGGGCGCGGGCGGGCGTGTCGGCGGTCAGGTTGACCAGCGTGCGGCCCTTGAGCGCGGAGGCGACCGCTTCCCCGCGTACGATCGCGTCGGCGGCGTCGTAGTCGACCACGCAGAGCACGGTGAGCGGGCTCGCGGCGACCGCGGACTCGGGGGAAGAGGCGCCCGCCGCGCCGCGGGCGACCAGCTCGCGGTCCCTGCCGGGCGTACGGTTCCAGACGGTGACGGCCAGGCCCGCGTCCAGGAGGGCGCCGGCCAGTGCCCGGCCCATCGGGCCCAGACCGAGCACGGTGACGGCAGACTGTGGGGTGGATGCGGACATGCGTGAAGACTCCTCGACGAAAGTGCTGAAGGTGGGATGGCGATGACGCGCAGCAGGGCACAGGACACGGACGTGTGCGGGGTGACCGCCGCGATCGCCGTGATCGACGGCAAGTGGAAGACGCTCCTGCTCTGGCTGCTGGAGTCAGGCCCGTGGCGGCCGGGTGAGCTGCTGCGGCGGGCGCCGGGGCTCAGTGAGAAGGTGCTGACGCAGACGCTGCGCGAGATGGAGGCCGACGGTCTCGTCCACCGGGAGGTCTACGACGTCCGGCCGCTGAAGACCGAATACTCGCTGACCCCGTTCGGACAGGACCTGGCGGACGCGCTGGCACCCCTCGCTGACTGGGGCCACCGCCGCCTCGAGAGGCTGGCCGCGACCCGGCAGGTCTCGTGACGCGCACCGTCCCGGCCTCCCCTCGAACGTCCGGCTGATCCCGGCGGCCCCCCGGCCGCCATGACCTCAGCTTCGTCCGGGGACGGCCGGGGCGGCAAGTACCCACAAAAAAGTGGGTACCAGGCGCACGCCCTGACCTCCGCCACGCCGTGCGGCTTCCGGCGCGCCGCTCACCGTGCAGCCGCCGACAGCGACGGCGCGTCGCCCTGGCGGGTGTTCTGGACGATCGTGCTGCCTCATCCCGCCGATCATCGGGCTCTTCTTCTTCCTGCAGCGCTGCTTCGTCGAAGGGGTGACGCTCACCGGCATCAAGAACTGATACACGGCGATGGTCGGACGTCGCGCGGGCGTAGTGCTAGGTGCGGGTGGCGGCCTCGTCGTCCATCGACTCCCAGGCCGCCTGCGCCCGCCGGTGCCAGCGGTTGCGCAGGTCGTGGAAGACCGCCGCGGCGCGCGGCCCCGGCCAGTCGGGGCGCAGCAGCTCGGCCGGCAGGTCGGGGTCGAGGAACGGGAAGCGCCGCCACTCCTGGATGAGCTGCACCTGCGCGGTGAACACCGCCTGCTCGGAGTCGGCCGTCCGGAGGGTGGTGAAGCGGTCGATGAAGGCCAGGTAGCGCTGCTCCACGTCGTCGAGGTCCCAGGCGGCGGCGATCAGCGCCGCGGGGTCGCCGATGCCGGTGGCGGGTCCCGTCCAGGCGAAGGCCCGGTCGCCGAGCCCGAGCTCGGTGATGACCTCGCGCACGGCGGTCTCCTTCGAGGCGTCCGGCACCACCCACAGGCCAGGGGAGGGGGAGCCGAGGCCGAGCCAGGTGAGCCGGGTGCGCAGCCGGTGGCGCAGCCGCCGCTGGGCCTCCGGCACCCCGGCGGTCAGCACCAGCCAGCGGCCGTCCCAGTCGTGCGGCCCGCGCATGAAGCCGTAGATGCGCTCGGCGCCCTCGCGCAGCAGCCGGTCGCCCGCCGGCGTCAGGCTCCAGCGCACCCTGCGCCCGTGGCGGGCGGGGGAGAGCAGCCCCTGCGCGGCGGTCCGCGACAGCGCCTGGCGAGCCGACTTCTCCTCCACGCCGAGCGCCCCGAGCGCGGCCACCAGCGTGCCCGTCCACACCTCGCCGCCGCGCGGCAGCACGAATTCGCCGAGGATCGTCAGCAGCAACGCGGGCGCCCCCGCCGCCTCGCGCGCCCGCCCCGCTGGCGTCGCGATCTCCAGGGCCTTCGCAAGCTCGACCACGTGTGCTCCTCAGCCGGAACAATTTGCTACAAAGATCTGACGATACCCGCCTCTGGCGTCGAATGTCATGGCTGATCTTCCGGCGCCGCCGAGCGTAATGTACGGGACATGCTCGACGGCCGCCCGCTCATCGACGCCCACGTTCACGTGCCCGTGCTCGGCACGCTCAAGCCCGCCTGGCTGAACTGGGCCCGGCGGTTCGGCGCCGACGGCGTGCTGGAGGCCGTCTGGGACGCCGAAGGCCGGCCCCGCCCGGGCAGGCTCGACGCGTTGTTCGCCGCCGAGGGCGTGGACGTGGCGCTGCTGATGTGCGAGTACAGCCCCAAGGTGACCGGCATGCAGGAGTTCGAGGACCTGCTGCCGATCGTCGAGCACAACCCGCGCAGGTTCCGCCCGATCGCGAACGTCAACCCGCACCTGCACCACCCGATCGCCGCCGAGGTACGCCGCCAGCTCGCGCTCGGGGCCGCCGCGCTCAAGCTGCACCCGGTGCACGGCGGGTTCCGCTGCGACGACGCCGCGCTCTACCCCGCCTACCACGTGCTGGAGGAGAGCGGCGTGCCGCTGGTCGTGCACTGCGGCACCAGCACGTTCCCCGGCTCGGCCAACGAGAACGCCGACCCTGCCTTCCTCATCCCGGTCCTGCGCGACTTCCCCGGCCTTCACGTGGTGCTCGCGCACGGCGGGCGCGGCTGGTGGTACGACGCCGCCGCGTTCCTCGCGCTCGCGCACGACACGGTCTGGCTGGAGCTGTCCGGCCTGCCGCCCAAGCGGCTGCCCGAGTACTACGCCCGCTACGACCTGGCCCGCCTGGCCCGCAGGTGGATCTTCGGCACCGACTGGCCCGGCGTCCCCGGCACCGCCGCCAACGCCCGCAACGTCGCCGCCCTGCTCCCCGCCGAGGCGCCCGATCTGGTCGCCGCGGTGCTCGGAGGGAACGCGCGGCGGGTCTACGCGGGCCTCCCCGACATATTTCCCGCATAACAAGTAGGAAATATTGACTTATCCGGACACGCGGCTTAGCGTCGAAGACATGAGCCAGGGCTTCCTCCTGACCGCGCGCCCCCACGTGGACTTCTGCCACGTCGCCAGCGCGCAGTGTCGCTGATCACGGACCACCGCCCGCGGCGTACCGCCGCGTTCTCCCTCGTCCCCCTCGTGCTCCGGCGTGGCCGACGCCGTCCACGCTCCCGCTGACGAACCCGTACACCGCGCTCGCGCACCACACCGCCAGGGCGCCGCGCGCGCACGCCTTCCCTGTGAGGAACGATCCCGTGATCCCAGCACCGACCAGCCCAGCACCGACCACCACGACCCGCGAACGAGAAGGGAGGGTCCGGGCATGACCGACACGATGCCCGGACGCGCCGTCGGCGCCGAATCGTTCCGCCGGGCACTCGCCGTGCACGCCAGCGGCGTCGTGGTGATCACCGCCCAGAACGACGGCGTCCCGGTCGGCATGACCGCCACCTCGTTCTCCTCGGTCAGCCTCGAACCGCCGCTCGTCTCCTTCTACGTCGACCAGTCCTCCGCCACCTGGCCCTGGCTGCGCACCGCCGACCACTTCGCCGTCAACATCCTGTCCGGCGACCAGGCGGACCTGGCCGCGAGGTTCGCCCGCAAGGGCATCGACAGGTTCGCGCCGCCCACCCGCTGGCGTCCTGGACCGCTGGGCGCGCCGCTGCTCCAGGACGTCTCCGCGCACCTGGTGTGCCTGCCGTACGAGACCGCCGACGTGGGCGACCACGTGCTCGTCGTCGGCCTGGTCGCCGACGTGCGCACGCACGGCGACGGCCGGCCGCTCCTCTACCATCAGGGCCGCTTCGGCCAGTTCCATCCCCAAGACTGAGCCGGAGCCCAGTGTGACCGTTTACCCCGGGCCTTCCACCAGGACGGGAACCCCCGCCTACGCCAGTCCCGTCGACCACACCGCCTACGGCTCCTACGGCCCTGGCCGCCTGTACCTGCCGGCCGGCTGGAACCGCCCCATCTACCCCTTCCAGGGCCGCATCACCGCCGGCGGGTCGAGCGGCTACCGCGCCGAGCCCGGCCGCTACCACCTCTACGTCGCCTGGGTCTGCCCGTACGCCCACCGCGGCCATCGTCCGCAAGCTCAAGGGCCCTGAGGACGTGGTGTCGCTGTCGTACGTGGACGACGAGCGCGACGGGCGCGGCTGGGCGTTCAGGGAACACAGGGGCCCCGACCCGGTCAACGGGTTCACCCTGCTGGAGCAGGCGTACGACGCCACCGAGAAGGGCTACCCCGGCCACATCTCGGTGCCCGTGCTCTGGGACCGGCGGTGCGGCAGGATCGTCAGCAGCAACTTCCCCGACCTCACGTTCGACCTGGCCACCCAGTTCGAGGAGTGGGCCGACCGCGAGACCGATCTCTACCCGGAGGCGCTGCGCCCCGAGATCGACAAGCTGAACGCCTGGCTCTACCACGACGTCGAGGCGGTGGCCACCGCCCTGGAAGGAGCCCTGAAGGACGCGGACGCCGATGTCCGCGCCCACGCCCGCCACGCCCTCACCTCCGGCTAGTCTTCATCTATCCGAATATTTGGATAGATAAGGAGACCATGGTGAAGGTGCTGGTCATCGGGGCCGGAGCGTTGGGGCAGGTGTTCGGGGTGCGGCTTGCGGCCGGTGGCGCCAAGGTCGGGTATCTCGTGCGGCCGGGGCGGGAGAGCTGGGGAGGAGGTTCGCTGTACCGGCTCAGGCGGGGCAGGGCGCCGGTGCATGAGCGGCTCGAACCGTACGAGGTGATGAGCGAGGCGCGCGACGAGCACTGGGACATGGTGTGGTTGTGCGTCGACTCGACCGCGCTGCGCGGCACGTGGACGGCGGCGCTGCGCGCGGCGACCGGCGCGGCGACGGTGGTCACCATCGGTCAGGACCCGGGCGACCTGAGCACCCTCGCCGAGGTCTGGCCGCGGGAGCAGATCGTGCAGGTGATCCCCGCACTGCTCGCCTACCAGGCGCCCCTGGGAGGGGAGGTGCCGGGGCCGGGGGTGGCGTACTGGGTGCCGCCGGGCTCGGCGATGGGCGTCGCGGGGGAGCGCGCCCCGCAGGTCGTCGCCGCGCTGCGCGCCGGTGGCCTGCGGGCCAGGCCGGTGACGCGGGCCGGTGCGGCCGAGCTGACCGCCGCCCGCATGATCCCGTACATCGCCGCGCTGGAGATCTCCGGCTGGCGGCTGCCCCTGAAGGGGGCGCGGCTGCGCGCCGCCGGCGCCGCCGCGAGGGAGGCCGTCGCCGTGGTGTCCGCCCAGCACGGGCGGCGCGCGCTCGCCTCGGTCCCGTCGTGGGCCGTGGGGCCGGCGCTGCGCGTCCTGCCCTGGTTGCTCCCCTTCGACCTGCGCCGCTATCTGGAGGCGCACTTCACGAAGGTCCGCGCCCAGACGCGGCTCATGCTGGCCGGCTGGATCGCCGAGGGCGAGGCCAGGACGCTGCCGGTGGGCGCCCTGTCCGCCCTGCGCCGCGCGCTGCCGGCATGAGCGGCCCGATCGAGGCGGGGGACGTGGCGGCGCTGTTCGCCACGACCCGGCCGCTGTTCACCGCCCTGGGCGACGAGCGCCGCCAGGAGATCGTGGTCTTCCTCCTGGAGGCCGCGGCCCCGCGCAGCGTCGGCGACATCGCCGCGCACCTGGAGCTGTCGCAGCCCGCCACCAGCCACCACCTGAAGATCCTGCGGCAGGCGGGCCTGCTGAGGGTGCGGCGCAGCGGCGCCCTGCGCCTGTACGAGCTCGACGCCGCCGCCTGCCCCGGCCTCCTGACGCCGATGCGCGACCTCATCACGAAGATCATCACCTGCTCCTCCTGACGGGGCGCGTGGCGGGGGATCGCTCGTGCCCCCCGGCGGACGGCCCAGGCGCGAGGCTCGCCAAAATGGGGGCTGGGGGTTTTGGGGGAAGTCAGACAGAATTGGCGAAGTGTGCCGCTATTTGAGGATTGGGCGGTGCACGGCCGATTTATGGTTCATCGAGTGATTGGCGATTGCATGGCGGGCGAGCACACGCGCAAGGTCCTCGTGGTACGAGGCGGCTGGGAGGGCCACGCTCCGGTGGCGGCCACCGACCTCTTCGTGCCCTTCCTGGAGAAGAACGGCTTCGAGGTGCAGCTGGCGGACAGCCCTGCCCCGTACGCCGACAGCGCACTCATGGCCGAGATCGACCTCGTCGTGCAGTGCTACACGATGGGCACGATCGAGGCGGACCAGCTCAAGGGCCTGCGGGCGGCCATCAAGGCGGGCACGGGGATGGCGGGCTGGCACGGCGGCATCGCCGACTCCTTCCGCAACTCCTCCGACTACCTGCACCTCATCGGCGGCCAGTTCGCCTGCCACCCGGGCAAGCACCCCGACGACCCCGACGCCGGCACCGAGCGGCACAACTTCGTCCCGTACACCGTGAACATGCTGCCCGAGGCGGCCGCGCACCCGATCACGCAGGGCATCGAGGACTTCGACCTGGTCACCGAGCAGTACTGGGTGCTGACCGACGACTACATCGACGTGCTGGCCACCACGACGCAGAAGGTGCGGCCGTGGGATCCGTGGCACCGCGAGGTGACCTCGCCGGCCATCTGGACCCGCCGCTGGGGCAAGGGGAGGATCTTCGTGGCGACTCCCGGGCACAGCCTGGACGTGCTGGAGCAGGACAGCGTGCGGACGATCGTCGAGAGGGGCATGCTGTGGGCCAGCCGCTGACCGTCGGCATCGTGGGCTGCGGCGCCATCTCGGCCCAATACCTGACCACCATCGCCCGCCTGCCCCAGGTCCGGCTGGTGGCCGTGGCCGACCTCGACCCGGAGCGGGCGCGGGCGGCGGCGGAGCCGTACGAGGGCGTCGAGGTGCTCGACGTGGCCGAGCTGCTCACGGACCCGCGCATCCAGGTGGTGATCAACCTCACCGTCCCGGCCGCGCACGCGGAGATCGCGCTGCGGGCCATCGCGGCGGGCAAGGACGTCTACTGCGAGAAGCCGCTGGCCGCGACGGGCGAGGACGCCAAGCGCGTGCTGGAGGCCGCCGGCCAGGCCGGGGTGCGGGTGGGCTGCGCGCCCGACACCGTCCTCGGCACCGGCATCCAGACGGCCAGGGTCGCCATCGACGAGGGGCTCATCGGCCGTCCCGTCGCGGCCACGGCGACGATGATGACGCCCGGCCACGAGCGCTGGCACCCCAACCCCGACTTCTACTACGTGCCGGGTGGCGGGCCGCTCCTGGACATGGGCCCGTACTACATCAGCAGCCTGATCACCATGCTCGGCCCGGTGGCCACGGTCATCGGCGCGGCCAGCAGGACGCGGGCCAAGCGCACGATCGGCTCGGGGCCGCGCCAGGGCGAGGCGATCCCGGTCACCGTGGACACGCACGTCACCGGCGTGCTCGTGCACGAGTCGGGGGTGCTGTCCACGCTGGTCATGAGCTTCGACGCGGTCGCGACCCGCGCGCCCAACATCGAGGTGCACGGGGAGCGGGGCTCGCTCGTCGTCCCCGACCCCAACCGCTTCGACGGGCCGGTGCTGCTGACCAGGCTCGGCGACCAGGCCGCGCGGGAGCTGCCGGTCTCGGCCGGGTACGCCGAGGCGGGACGCGGCGTGGGTCTCATCGACTTCCTGTCCGAGGGGGAGCCCAGGGCGGGCGGCGCGATGGCGTTCCACGTCCTGGACGTCATGGAGTCGCTGCTCGCCGCGGCGCACTCCGGCCGTTCGGTGGACGTCGAGAGCACCTGCGAGCGGCCCGCCGCCGTGGCGTTCCGCGACCCCGCCACGCGCGAGTAGCAAACCTTCGAGCGATCCCGGCCGGGCCCGGTCACGGCCGGGATCGTGGGCCGTCGCGGGCCTACCCGCCGGGGACCTGCCGGGGACCCGCCGCCGCGCCCGCCGCCTCCCGGACGTTTAATGAGGTCAGGGAGGAGACCTAGCTGATGACTGAAACCGCGGCGGAGATGCCCGTCTACATGCGCCGCTCGACCTTCACCCCGGATCCCGACCTCGCGCGGATCCGCGAGGAGCAGGGCGTGCGCAGGGTCAGCACCTCGTTCGGCATCGACGTCTGGATGGTGACCAGGTTCGCCGACGTCAGGGAGGTGCTGGGCGACCCCGCGCGGTTCAGCAACGCCCGCCAGCCCGGCCACCGGCCGCCGGGCGCGCCGGAGTTCAGCGACGACGAGGTGCGGCGCATGCGGGCGGGCAACCTGCTGATGTTCGACCCGCCCGAGCACACGCGGCTGCGCCGCATGCTCACCCCCGAGTTCACGATGCGCCGCATGCGCCGCCTGGAGCCGCGCGTCAAGGACATCGTCACCGCCCACCTCGACGCCATGGAGGCGGCGGGCCCGCCGGCCGACCTGGTGTCGGCGTTCGCGCTGCCGATCCCGTCGCTGGTGATCTGCGAGCTGCTCGGCGTCCCGTACGAGGACCGCGACGACTTCCAGCGCCGCAGCGGCACCACGCTCGACCTGTCGCTGCCGGTGGACCAGCGGGTCGCGGCCCAGCTGGAGTCGCGCGCCTACATGACCGAGCTGGTCGGCCGCGCACTCAAGGACCCCGGCGACGACCTGCTCGGCATGCTCGTCCGCGAGCACGGCGACGACCTGTCCGCCGACGAGCTGATCGGCATCGGCGGCCTGCTCCTGCTGGCCGGCCACGAGACCACGTCCAACATGATCGGTCTCGGCACGCTGGCGCTGCTGCGCCACCCCGAGCAGCTCGACCTGCTGCGCGAAGAGCCCGAGCGGTGGGGCGCGGCGGTCGAGGAGCTGCTGCGCTGGCTCAGCATCGTGCACTCGGGCACGTTCAAGGTGACCACCACGGACGTGGAGGTGGCGGGCGTGCGCATCCCGGAGGGCGAGCTGGTGGTCTGCGTGCTGCCGGCCGCCAACCGCGACCCCGCGCTCGTGCCCGACCCCGACCGGCTCGACGTCTCGCGCGGCGAGATGGGCCACGTCGCCTTCGGCCACGGCGTGCACCACTGCCTCGGCGCGCCGCTGGCCAGGATGGAGATGGGCATGGCCTTCCCGGCGCTGTTCGAGCGGTTCCCCGGGCTGCGCGAGGAGGGCCCGCCCGCGGAGTTCCGCTCGTTCAACATCGTGTACGGCCTCACCTCGCTCCCCGTCGCCTGGTAGCGCTCAGCCCTTGAGCCCGGTGAACGTCATGGTGGCGACGAACTGCCGCTGCGCCGCGACGAACCCGACGATCAGCGGCAGCGTCGCCACCACGTTCCCGGCCATGAGCAGCGACCACTGGGTGTGCCTGGTGCCCTGGAAGTTGGCCAGGCCGAGCTGGATCGTGTAGTTGCTCTCGTCGCTGATGGCGATGAGCGGCCAGATGAGGTCGTTCCACGAGCCGAGCAGGGTGAAGACGGTCAGCGTGGCCAGCGCGGGCTTGGCCAGCGGCAGCACCACCCGCCAGAACACGCCGAAGGTCGTGCACCCGTCGATGCGGGCGGCGTCCTCCAGCTCGGCGGGCAGCGACAGGAAGAACTGCCGCATCAGGAAGATCCCGAACGCCGACGCCAGCCACGGCACGAACGCCGCCGCCAGCGTGTCGATCAGGCCGAGCCGGCTGAACATCACGTACGTCGGGATCATCAGCAGCTGCGTCGGGATCATGATGGTCGCCAGGATCATCAGGAACCCGGCCTGCTTGCCGAAGAACTTCAGCCGGGCGAAGCCGTACCCGGCCATCGAGCACAGGATCAGGTGCGCCACGACCGCGACCGCTGCCACGATCACCGTGTTGAGCAGCCACAGCAGCGCCGGCGACTGGCTGAACAGGCCGGCGAACCCGTCGAGGGTCAGCCGGCTCGGGATGAAGCGGGGCGGGAAGCGGTTGATGTCGCTGTCCGGCATGAACGCGGTCAGCACCATCTGCACCAGCGGCAGCGCGAACAGCAGCGCCAGCGGCATCAGCAGCAGGTGCCACGGGCTGAACGGCAGGCGTCGCATCAGAAGGCCTCGATCTTGCTGCGCCGGGAGTAGAGGATCATCCCGACGGTGATGAGCATGGTGGCGGCGAACAGCCCGTACGCGACGGCCGAGCCGTAGCCGAACTTCGTGAGCTTGAACGCCTGGGTGTAGACGTAGTAGACGATCGTCTGGGTGGCGCCCAGCGGGCCGCCCCTGGTGGTGGTGAAGACCAGGTCGAACAACTGCAGCGCGGTGATCGTCTGCCAGATGGAGGTGAAGACGGTCACCGGGCCGAGCTGCGGCATCGTGACGTGCCGGAAGACCTGCCTGCGGTTGGCGCCGTCCATGCGGGCCGCCTCGACCACGTCCTTCGGGATGTCCTGCAGCGCGGCCAGATAGACCACCACGGTGAAGCCGACCTGTCCCCACAGCGCGATCAGGCAGATCACCGCGAGCGCCTGCGACTGGCTCTCCAGGAACTGCTGCTGCGGCAGGCCGAGCGTGCGCAGGACGCTGTTGGCGGCGCCGTACTGCGGGTTGAAGACGAAGTTCGCCAGGATGCCGGTGGCCGCCGCCGACGCCACGAACGGGATGAAGATGCACGTACGGTAGAAGCCGACCAGCTTGATCGGCCGGTTCAGCGCGACGGCGACGAGCATGCCGAGGAAGATCGACGCCGGCACGAAGAGCACCGTGAACACCAGCGTGTGCCGCACGGCCGCGAGCAGGTCCGGGTCCTGGGCCATGAGCTCGTAGTTCAGCCAGCCGATCGGTTTGGCGGGGGAGATGCCGTTCCACTTCTGCCGCGAGATGAGGAACGCCCACACCGCCGGGAAGATCGACAGGCCCACCACGAGCACCGTGGCCGGGCCGGCGAAGCCCCACCCGGTCAGGGTGCGGTGCAGCCACCGCACCCTGCCGGACGGCGGTGCCGAGACGTGGGCGGCCGGTCGCCGGCGCCCGGCGAACAACACCGACATCGTCAGCCCCCGGCCAGCGCGATGGCCGACTTCTGCGCCGCCTCGTCGAGGGCCTGCTTGGGCGGCGCCGCGCCCTGCATGGCCTTGGCGATGGCCTCGCCGACGTGCCGCGACATCTCCACGTAGCCGCTGACCGTGGGCCTGGCCTGCTTGGCGTTGGCCAGGTTGGCGACCATCTTCTCGGCGCCCGGGTACTCCTTGACGTACTTCTCGTACTCGGGCAGTTTCGTCTCCGAGTTGCGCAGCGGCAGGTTGCCCTGGGTGAGGTTCCACTGGGCGTCGCCCTCGGCCGAGGTGAGCCACTTGATCAGCTCGAACGACCAGTAGGCCCGGTTGGCGTCGCCGTTGTCGAACAGCGTCCACAGGTCGGGGCCCGAGACGGTCTGGTGGTCGCCGTTCGTGCCGGGCAGGAAGGCCACGCCGTAGTCGGTCTTCTTCTGCTTGAGGTCGTACAGCGACCAGGGCCCGTTGATGATCATGCCGATGCGGCCGTCCGCGAACAGCGGCGCGTAGCGCTCGTCGGTCTGGTCGAGGTAGACGCTCTTGTCGTCCACCGCCATCGCCCGCAGGAACTCCAGCGCGTCCACGCCGGCCTGCGAGTTGAACGCGGCCTTCTTCTGGTCCTGCGACAGGATGCTGCCGCCGCGCTGCCACAGCAGCGGCCAGAAGTGCCAGGTCGTGTCCTCGGAGGCGCTCACCGAGTACGCGGTGCCGTAGATCTTCTCCGCCGGGTCGGTGAGCTTCTTGGCCGCCGCGCGGAAGTCGTCCCAGGTCCATTCGTCGGTCGGGTACGCCACGCCCTTGGCGTCGAAGAGCTTCTTGTTGTAGAGCAGCGAGAGGTTGTCCACGATCGCGGGGAAGCCGATGACCTGCCCGTTCGGCGTCGCGGTCGTGCGGGCCGCCTCGGGGAACTCCGCCCACTTGACCGCCGGGTCCTTCACCTTCTCCGTCAGGTCGAGCGTCTTGCCCGACTCCTGTAGCTGCGAGGCCCAGCTTCCGAAAGCGTAGGAGATGTCGGGGTAGACGCCGCTGGCGAAGCCGGCGGAGAGCTTCTGCAGCAGGTCGTCGGTGGTCGAGGCGCCGGAGGAGACCTCGATCGTCACGTTGGGATGCTGCTGGGTGAACGTCGCCGCCAGCCCTTCGAGGACTTTCTCGGCGTCCGCCGTCTGGCCCGTCCACCAGGTGAGCTTCACCTTCGCCTGCGGGTCCACCGTCTTCGCGCCCTCCTGCGCCGACCCTCCGCAGCCCCCGGCCGCCAGGACGATCGCCGCGACCAGGGCCGCCGCGGTTCTTCTTCGCACTGTGGATGCTCCTCCCGGAATGATTGGAGCCAATCATGGTTACTTTCGAAGTCTTGTCAATACCTTCGAAAAATCGCAAGGCTTGACAAGCTTTCACAACACCTGAAACGGTGCCGTGGTGTCCAGAACGACCTTCGACCTGCTTGTCGTCGGCGACGCCAACCCGGACGTGATCGTCTCCGGCGCGCCTCGCCATCCCGAGTTCGGCCAGCGGGAACAACTCGTCCCCGCCGCCGGCCTGGTGCTCGGCGGCTCCGGTGCGATCACCGCGTACGGCGCCGCCCGGCTCGGCCTGCGCACCGCGTTCGTCGGCCGGGTGGGGGACGACCCCGCCGGAGCCTTCGTCCTGGACGCCCTGCGCTCCGGCGGCGTCGACGTCTCCGCCTGCGTCGTCGACCCCGACGTGCCCACCGCCATGACCGTGGTGCTCGTGGACGGCGACGACCGGGCCATCCTCACCGCCTCCGGCTGCCTCGACCGGCTCGGCGCCGGCGACGTGCCGCGCGGGCTGCTGGAGCGGGCCGCGCACGTCCACGTGTCGTCGTACTTCCTCCAGCCGCGGCTCGCCGCCGGGCTCGCCGGGCTGTTCGGGCTGGCCAGGGCGGCCGGGGCGTCCACCTCGCTCGACACCAACGACGACCCGGCGGGACGGTGGGCGGGCCTCGCCGAGGTCCTGCCCGTCACCGACGTCCTGCTCCCGAACGAAGCCGAAGCCCTCGCCATCGCCACCGCCGTCGCGGGCCCTGTCGCGGGCGCTGTCGGGGGCGCAGCCGGGGGCGCAGTCGAGAGCGCTGCCGAGGGCGCTGCCGGGGGCGCTGAGCTGGATTGGGCCGTACGGGAGCTGGCCTCCCTCGGCACGCTGCCCGTCGTCAAGCGCGGCGCGCTCGGCGCGCTCGCCTTCGCCGACGGAGAGCCCGCCGAGGTGCCCGCCACCCCCGCCACCGTCGTGGACGCCGTCGGCGCGGGCGACAGCTTCAACGCCGGCCTGCTCGCCGCGCTCCTGCGCGGCCTGCCGCTCAAACAGGCCATGACCGTGGCCGTGACCTGCGGCACCCTCTCCACCCGCGCCGCCGGGGGCACCGCGGCCCAGCCCACCTGGGAGGAAGCAACCACATGAAGAAGATCGTGTTCGTCGGGGCGGGAAGCGTCGTCTTCACCCAGGGGCTGCTCGCCGACCTGGTCGCCTTCCCCGAACTGCGCGGCATGCGCATCGCCCTGCACGACATCGACCCCGAGCGCCTGGAGGTCGCCGAGGCCGTCGCCCGCCGCATCACCGGCGACGCCGCCGTCGTCACCGCCCACCTCGACCGCCGCGCGGCGCTCGACGGCGCCGACTTCGTCATCAACATGGTGCAGGTCGGCGGTTACGACGCCACGGTGACCGACTTCGAGATCCCCGCCAGGTACGGGCTGCGCCAGACCATCGCCGACACCATCGGCGCCGGCGGCGTCTTCCGCGCCCTGCGCACCTTCCCCCTGCTCGACGCCCTCGCCGCCGACATCCGTGCCGTCTGCCCCGACGCGCTGCTGCTCAACTACACCAACCCGATGGCCATGAACGTCTGGTACCTGTCGGGCAAGGTCAAGAACGTCGTCGGCCTCTGCCACTCCGTCTACTGGACCATGCGAGGGCTGGCCGACCTGGTGTCGGTGCCGTACGACGAGGTCTCGTACGTCGCGGCCGGCGTCAACCACCAGGCGTGGGTGCTGCGCTTCGAGCGCGACGGCGAGAACCTCTACCCCCGGCTCGACGCCGACGACCCCGAGCTGCGGCGGCGGGTCAGGATCGACATGTACCGGCGGCTCGGCTACTACCCGACCGAGACCAGCGAGCACTCCGCCGAGTACGTGCCGTGGCTCATGCACCACGACGGCGAGCTCGACCGGCTGCGCATCCCCGTCGGCGAGTACCTGCGGGTCAGCGAGGAGAACGTGGCCGAGTACAAGCGCACCCGCGACCTCGTACGCGGCGGGGGCGAGCTCGACATCGCCGGCACCGACGAGTACGCGCCGCAAATCATCCACAGCGTCGTCACCGGCACGCCGCGCGTCGTCTACGGCAACGTCGTCAACGACGGCCTCATCTCGAACCTGCCGCCCGGCTGCGTCGTCGAGGTGCCCTGCGCGGTGGACGCCACCGGCGTCCGCCCCACCGCCGTGGGCGCGCTGCCCCCGCAGTGCGCGGCCCTGAACAGGGCTTACGTGAGCGTCAACGAGCTGACGGTACGGGCGGCGCAGGAGGGCGACCCCCGCCTGGTCAGGCACGCCCTGATGGTGGACCCGAACACGGCCGCCTCACTCACCCTCGACGAGATCTGGTCGATGGCCGACGACCTCACCCGCGCCCACGGCGACCTCCTGCCAGAGGCACTCCGCGCCTGACCGCCTCCTGGCGGTGAGGCGATTCCCGCCGCCCGCCTGGCGCCTGACCCGCCGCCTGCTCGGCGCCTGATGCGCGCCGGCTTCCGGGCCTCGCCCGCCGCCCGGGCCCCGCCGCGACCAGCGGGGCCCGGGCACCGGGGACGGTCGGCGAGGGGCCCGATGGATCCGCTCAGCGGGCGACTTCGACCTCCAGCCCCTTGTCGCGCAGCGCCGCCACGCACTCGGGATCGGCCGACTCCCCGGTGATCAGCAGATCGATCTCCCCGATCGCGCAGATGGGCGCCATCTCCACCACACCCAGCTTCGACGCGTCCGCCACCAGGATCTTCCTGGCCGCCGCCCGCAACATCCGCTGCTTCATCTCGGCGTCGGGCAGGCTCACGTTCGTCACCCCGGCCACCGGATCGACCCCGCCGCAGCCCAGGATCACCGTGTGCGCCCTGATCCCCTCAAGCAGCTTGCCGCCCAGCGGATCGACCAGCGAATGCTGCTGGCGGCGCAGGCTCCCGCCGGTCACCACGACCGAGATGCGGGGCAACGCGGGCTCCAGCTCCAGCGCCGTACGCAACCCGTTGGTGAACACCGTCACCTCGGTCAGCTCCGAGCGCGCCACCAGCTCGCGCGCCACGTAGGACGTGGTCGTGCCCGCCCCCATCAGCACCGACTCGCCGGACGTCACCAGCCGCGCCGCCACCTTCGCGATCAGCGACTTCTCCACCGCCGCCGTGCCCAGCGACAGCTCGAACGACGGCTCCACATGCGGGGCGGGACCGGCCGCCATCGCCCCGCCGCGCACCCGGCGTACCTTGCCCTGCTCCTCCAGCGCGTCGAGGTCGGCGCGCACGGTCACGCTCGACACCCCGAACGCCTCGGCCAGCTCCGCCACCCGCGCGAACTCCTGCTCGGTGAGCAGCGCCAGCATGCGCTCGCGGCGCACCTCCGTCGGCATCGACTCCATCAGGCACGGACCGCCGGGGGCAGCAGGTCGCCGTGCGCCTCGATGAGCTCGTCGCACAGCGCCTTGATCGCGGGCAGCGCCAACGTGGCGGCGGTGTTGGGGTCGAGCATCGCCGCATGATAGACGTGCGAACGATCACCGTCGAGCGCCGCCCGTACGGTCAGCTCCACCACGTTCAGGAACGTCCTGTTGAGCGCGGCGAGCTGCACCGGCAGGTCGCCGACGGCCCGCGGCCGCGCACCCGCCGCACCGACCACCGCCGGCACCTCCACACAACACCCCTCAGGCAGGTTGCCGATCAGGCCCCGGTTGGCCACGTTGACGTAGATCTCCTTCTCCTCGCCGGTCAGCATCGCCAGGATCATCGCCGCCGCCGGCTCCTGGTGCTGCCACCGGATCAGCAGCGGGTGGCCCGCCGACAGGGCGCGCCGCGTCTCCTCGTACAGGTGCAGGCTCTTGCCGACGCGCCGCAGGTATTCCTCGACCGGCACGCCCAGCCGGGCGGTCTCGTCGGGGTGGCGCATGATCCAGGGGACGTACTCGGCGGCGTGCTCGCTCGACTGCGTCGGGAAGTAGCCGAACGTACGGTAGAGCTCGGCGCGTACGTGCCGCCGTAGCTGCGGGTCGGCCTCCAGCACCGCGTCCAGCTCGGGATAGAGCGACCGCCCGCCCGCCTCGAACCGCAGCACGAACGACTGGTGATTGAGCCCGGCGCTGAGAAAGCTCACCTCATCCTCATCGCGCCCCACAAGGTCGGCCAGGTACGCGTGCGTGTCGCACACCGCGTGACACAACCCGGCGAACCGCTCGTACCCGGTCGCCTCGTGCACCGCCCACCCGGTCATCGCCATCGGGTCGCTGCAGCTCAGCAGCCAGGCGTCCGGGCACTCGTCGGCCATCTGCCGCGCCAGCTCGACCAGCACGGGGATGGTCCGCAGCCCGCGGAAGATCCCCCCGATGCCGATGGTGTCGCCGATGGTCTGCCGAAGTCCGTACCGGTGCGGGATCTCGAAGTCCCGCAACGTCGCCTCGAACCCGCCGATGTCGAGATGACTCACCACGAAATCGGCACCTCTGAGCGCCTGCCGCCGATCGAACACGCTGCGGATCTTCGCCTCGGACCCCGCCTCCGCGTCGATCGCCCGCACCAGCCGCTCGGTCGTCACCAGCTTCCCGGGATCGTCATCATGGAGCACGATCTCCAGCTCGCCCCGCAGCCCGGCCCCCAGCACCAGCGCGGACACCACGCGGCGCGTCAACTCCACGTCACCGACCCCGATGAACACGACCCGCGCCATTTCCGCAGTATCCCACGCTCCGCCAGGCGAGAGGACGGCCCAGCCCACCGTGCGCACCCAGCCGCCCCAGCGGCCCCGGCGGGGCCAGCGGGACGACGCCGGCCGGTCGGATCAGCACGTCGGGGTCGGCGGGGACCGGGACGCAGGGGACTGGGTCGGCGGGGTGGGTCGGTTATTGGGTGGGGTTGGCGAGATGGGCCGGTCGGCTCGGCTGAGGCTGAGGCTGGGGGTGGTGGGGTCGGGTCGAGTACAGTGCGCGCCAACCCCCAGCCTCAGCGCGACAAGAGAGCGACCATGGACCTCTTCCTCGGCATCGACGCCGGCGGCACCTCCACGCGTGCCCTGCTCACCACGTCCACCGGCGAACGCGCCGGCTACGGCCTGGCCGGTGGCGGGAACCCCGCCGCACACGGCGTAGATGCCGCACTCGCCGAGATCACCACCGCCGTCAAGCAAGCGCTCGGCGCGACCGATCCCGGCCGGGTGGTGAACGGGGTGATCGGCCTCGCCGGCCTCGGCGCGTTGGAGGACCCCGCCGTGCACGCCGCCTTCACCCGCGCCTGGGCCGACTGCGGCCTGCACTTCCCGGTGCGCGGCGTCGAAGACCCTCTGCTCGCTTTCGTAGCCGGCACCCCTGACCCCTCGGGCCACGTCCTCTTGTCGGGGACAGGAGCCGTAGCCCTGCGCGTAGCGGACAGACGGGTCACGGAGGTCGCCGACGGCCAGGGCTGGCTGCTGGGCGACGAAGGCTCCGGCTTCTGGCTCGGCCGCGCCGCCGCCCGCCACGCCATCCGCCACCTCACCACCCCACCAACCCATCCCATGCCCGACATGTCGGGTAACAACTCGGCCCGGTCGGGAGCCAACGAAATCGGAGACTGCTCCCCGGCAGGACAACCTGACGCCGTCCATGCACCCGTGGACGATGCGGCCCAACCTGCGGTGGGGAGCGCGGGCGGCCTCGACGCCGGGGGTCACTCGGGCTCTGTGGGAGGTCTGGGCAAGGCCGGGGCCCGCTCAGGTTCGGTGGGGAGCGTGGGGGAGGACGGGGGTCGCCCGGGGTCGGCTGGGAGTGCTCGGGACGCTACGGCCCGCTCCGGCTGCTCACCGGTGAAGGTGGGGGGCCGCGTTCGCGGCTCGGGCGTTGCCGGGGCGGAGGGTGAGCTGGCGCGGTTGGTTGCTGAGGCGGTGCTTGGGCCTGGGGTGGAGTTGAGCTCGCGTACCGCTGATCTGATGATCATACGGGCGCAGGCGGCGCCCGTGACGACGCTCGCGCCGCTGGCACCGCTCGTCGGGCAGGCCGCTGAGGCGGGTGACCCGGCGGCTGCCGCGATCCTCGAGTCGGCCGCCGATCGGCTGCTGGCCACGCTGGCCAGGGTTCGGGCGCCTGAGGAGACGTCGCCGATCGTGCTGGCCGGTGGCGTTCTGACGGCGCAGGGACCGCTGCGCGAGCGCGTCCGGCGGTTGTGTGAGGAGCGGTGGGCCACCTCGGTCGCCATCGCCGGTGACACGGCCGCCGCAGCGGCCTGGCTTGCCGCCGGGGCTCACGGCGCTCACGCCAACTGGCTCGCCAGCGGCTCCTGAGCCACCACGCACCCCAGTTCATCGCTCGGCGAACGCCATGACAGTTCCCGTCACGGTGGGCGCTGAGCCGGCCGGCTTCGGTCAGAGCTGGGTCTGCTCAATGTCCCGGAGGCCGTGTAGGGCGCGCCACGTCGGCAGGGGCGACAGGAGGATGATCACGGCGGCGGTCCAGAGCGCCGCTCGTACCCCTGCGGCCTCCGCCAGTACGCCGCCCAGCAGGGCGCCCGCGGGGAAGATGCCGGTCACGAAGCAGCGCATGGTGGCGTTCACCCGGCCGAGCAGCCGGTCGGGGCAGAGTCGCTGGCGCAGGGTGACGCTCGTGATGGCGTACACGATCTGTCCCAGCTCGCCCGCGGCGGTGCCGAGCACGAGCAGGGCGACGCCCCAGCCGGAGGTGGCGAGCGGCGTGAGCAGCCCGGCGGGCCCGGTCACCGCCAGGCAGAGCCAGACGATCCGCGCCGAACCGTACCGACGGGCCAAGAACGGGGGGATGGCGGCGCCCAGCATCACGGTGATCGAGCCGAGCGCGAGCACCGCGCCGATCGCGGCGGGCGGGAGGCCGAGCGTACGGACCATGAAGACGAACCCGGCCGCCGAGGCGACGCCGAAGGAGAGGTTGCCGGCCGCGCTCGTCACGAGCAGCGCGCGCAGCACGCGGGCCCGCGCCACGAACGCCAGCCCCTCCCGGATCTGCCTCGCCAACCCGCTCCCGGCGGCCGCGGGCGGGACGGCGGGCTCGCGGGCGGCGATCGCCAGCAGCGACCCGGCCGACACGGCGAACGCGGCGGCCTGCACCAGCACCACGTTCGCGGCGCCGACGAGCGTGGTCGCCCAGCCGCCGAGGCCGGGCCCGGCGAGCTGGCCGCCCGCCCGGATGGTCTCCATGGCGGCGTTGCCCTTGAGCAGGTCAGGACCGGCGACGGACGGCAGGTAGCTCTGGTAGCCGACGTCGAAGAACACCCGGGCGACGCCGGTGAGCAGCGGGATCGCGACGGCGCTGACCTGGGCGCCGAGCTGGCTGGTGGTCTGCCCGAGCAGCAGCAGGCGGAAGTCGCGCGAGGCGGTGGACATGCGGGCCTCCGGAGAGCCGATGGATACGGCCCCCACCACCCGCGGGCCCCGGAAAGGCGTCGCTAGGGGAGGGGGACGTTACCGCCCTCCGGCCCGCGGGTCAAACGGCGAGCGAGTCGATCCAGCGCTCCAGACGGCGTCGCTCAAACGGCGAGTGAGTCGATCCAGCGCTCCAGGCGGTGTCCCTCCACGGTCATCAGCTCGGGATCGCGGAAGGTGTTGGTGAGCAGGGCGACGCCCTGGTAGGAGGCGAACAGCCCGACGGCCAGCTCTCGCGCGTCCGCCCGCCCCATGGCCGCGAACTGCGTCTCCACCCAGTCGAGCAGCCGCCGCATCACCCCGGCGATCGCCTTGTCCAGGCCGTCGTCGCGCTTGTCCAGCTCGGAGGCGAGGGTGCCGGTGGGGCAGCCGTAGCGGGCGGTGACGTCGGGTCGGCTCATCCAGCCGCGCAGCAGCGCCTTGAGGCGTTCCTGCGGGGTGGGGAGTTGTTCGAGGCCGGCGATCAGGGTGTCGAGCTCGCGGCCGTGCTCGCCGATGGCGGCCTGGATGAGCTGGTCCTTCGTCTTGAAGTAGTAGTAGACGTTGCCCACGGGGACGTCGGCGGCCCGCGCGATGTCGGCCAGGGTCGTCTTCTCGACCCCGCGCTCGTGCAGCACCTGTACGGCGGCGCCCGCCAGCCGCTCCCGCTTTCCCGGCCGCTTTGAGTCAGTCACCTGACTAACTATAGACAGCCCAGCTCCCCGCCCGCTATGGTCTCCGTTCTAAGTCAGTCAACTAACTAAGAACTGAGGTCTTCATGTACGTCGTCACGGGTGCCACAGGGAACGTCGGCGCCGAGGTCGTCCGCCTGCTCGCCGCCGCGGGAGAGCAGGTCACCGCCGTCTCACGGAACCCCGCGCCGCAGCCGGCGGGCGTCCGGCACGTCGCGGCCGACCTCGGCGATCCGGCCAGCCTCGAGGCCGCCTTCGCCGGGGCGAGCACGTTGTTCCTGCTGGTCGCCGGGCAGGAGCCGGAGGCCGTCCTGAAGACGGCTCAGAGCGCGGGCATCCGGCGCGTCGTCCTGCTCTCCTCGCAGGGCGCGGGAACCAGACCCGGCCTGTACGCGCACCCGGCCGCCTTCGAGGCCGCCGTCCGCGCATCCGGCCTGCAGTGGACGATCCTGCGCCCCGGCGGCTTCTTCACCAACACGCTGGCCTGGGCCGGATCCGTGCGCGCGGGCCGGACGGCCGCCGCGCCGTTCGCCGACACCGCGCTGCCGTTCATCGACCCGGCCGACATCGCCGAGGTCGCGGCCACGGTGCTGCGGCAGGACGGGCACGCGGGCCGGACGTACGTGCTCACCGGACCCGAGCCGATCACCCCGCGCGAGCGGGCCGCGGCACTCGGGCGGGCGCTCGGCACCGAGGTGCGCTTCATCGAGCAGACCAGGGACGAGGCCCACGCCGAGATGACGCGGTTCATGCCCCTGGAGGCCGTCGAGGCCACTCTGTCCGTCCTCGGCACGCCCACGTCCGCCGAGCAGCGGGTCAGCCCCGACGTGGCCGCCGTCCTGGGCCGCGCACCGCGCACGTTCGCCGACTGGGCGGCCCGCCACGCCGCCGCCTTCCGCCCCTGACCACCACCGACATCGCCACAGAAAGGGCCGCATCATGCCCGTGACCCGCATCCTCGACTCCACCATCCACCACCGGGAGACCGGCGCGGGGCAGCCGATCGTGTTCCTGCACGGCAACCCGACCTCCTCCCACCTCTGGCGCAATGTCATGCCCGCCGTCGCAGAGGGCCGCCGCCTGGCGCCCGACCTCATCGGCATGGGCGAGTCCGGCAAGCCGGACATCGACTACACGTTCGCCGACCACGCCGCGTACCTGGACGCCTGGTTCGACGCGCTGGACCTGGACGACGTGCTGCTCGTCGGCCACGATTGGGGCGGCGCGCTGGCCTTCGACTGGGCCGCCCGCCACCAGGACAGGGTCAGGGGCATCGTCGTCACCGAGGCCGTCATCAAGCCGATGACCTGGGAGGAGTTCCCCGAAGGAGGCCGCGACCTGTTCAGGGCGATCAAGACGCCGGGCACCGGCGAGAAGATGATCCTCGACGACCCCGGCCACCTGCGCCGCTCCCTGCCCGCCACCGTCGCCACCCCGCTGGAGGAGGACGACCTTGGGGCCTACCTGGCGCCGTACCCGACGCGGGAGAGCCGCCGCCCGCTGCTGCGCTGGATGCGGTCGCTGCCGCTCGGCGGCGAGCCCGCCGACGTGGTGGCCAGGATCGAGACGTTCGGGAGGTGGGCGGCGGCGAGCGCGGACGTCCCCAAGCTGGTGCTCGCCTTCCGTCCCGGCCCGGGGGCGATGTGGACGCGGGAGACGCTCGCCTGGTGCGCGGCGAACCTCGCCGCCGTCGAGATCGTCGAGCGTCCGGAGACAGCCGGCCACCACACCCCGGAGGACCGGCCGCAGGCCATCGCGGAGGCCGTCACGGCGGCCAACACGGCATGGCGGCACATGCTCGTCTAAGTCGTACAAGCGTTGGCCTACACTTGTTGACATGCCGTTCACAGAGAGGTCGGCGGCGACCAGGAACGCGATCCTCGCCGCCGCCAGGAAACTGCTCATCGAACGGGGCTACGAAGCCATGACGATCAGGGCGGTCGCCTCGATGGTCGGCGTCGACCCCTCGATGGTCATGCGCTACCACGGCAGCAAGGCCGGGCTGTTCAGCGCGGCCGTGGACGTCGACCTGCGGCTCGGCGCCGTGGGGGAGCCGCAGGCCGACCGGCTGGGCGAGCTGCTCGTCCGGCACTTCCTGGCCCGCTGGGAGGGTGAGCTGTCCGATGACGTGCTGGTCCTGCTGCTGCGCTCGGCCAGCACCAACCCCATGGCGGCCGAGCGCATGCGCGAGGTCTTCCAGGAGCAGATCGCCGGCTTCGTCACCCAGGTGACCAACGCGCCCGACGCGGCTTACCGGGCCGGGCTGGTCAGCACCCAGCTGCTCGGCCTCGCCCTGACCCGTTACGTCCTGTGCCTGCCGCCGATGGCCGAGGCCGAGGTGGAGGACCTGGTCCGCGACATCGGCCCCGTGGTGCAGGGTTATCTCGCCGGGCCTTGAGCGGAGACGTGCAGCATCTCGCCCACCTTGCGGTAGCCGACCCGCAGGTAGACGCCGGCCGCCCGGTCGTCGGCCGGGGTGAGGAACGGCGGCGTGATGCCGGCTTTCGGGGGAGTCGAGCCGGTCAAGCGTAGCCGTGAGAGTCTCAACGCGAGAAGCCCGCAGATGGCCGTGGCCGCGTGCGTACGGCGGTCGACGACGGCGGCGCACACCTGCCACCAAGGCCCCGACAGGACGTGCGCCCCGGCGGGCCGTGTGGGAGCGCCGCCGTGCCCTGCCCGATCAGCTCTCGCGGGCGAGGAGCAGCGCGTCGATGGCGGTGTCGCCGGTCGGCGGGCGATGCCGGGTGGGGGCGCCGGCCTCGACCAGCGCTCGTACCGTGCCGGGGTAGTCGCCGTCCTCGGCCCGGTTGTTCCGCAGTCCCCACAGCGCGCAGTCGAGCGGCGTCGGCCCCTCATCGTCGAACGCGCAGTCCTCAAGGTCCGCCCCGCGTTCGATCAGCAGCCGTACGGTGGCCGTCCGCCCCTGCATGGCCGCCTGGTCGAGCGGCGTGAAGTTGCTGTAGCCCCGCGTGTCCACCGCCATCCCGGCGTCCAGCAGCGCCCGCACCACCTCGGTCCGGCCGAGCAGCGCGAACTGCCCCAGCAGCCAGCCGAAGTCGCCGTCGTGCGGCACGCCCAGCACCGGCACCGGCGCGACCGGCAGGCGGGCCGACTCGCCGCGCGCCACCGCCAGCACCGCCGCGTCCACCGGGTCGAGCTCGGCGGTCGCGCCGCGCGAGAGCAGCAGCTCGTACGCCGCCAGGTGCCCGCAGCGGGCGGCCAGCGCCAGCGGGCGGCGGCCGGCGTCCCAGCGGTCCCAGGGCAGGTCGATCCGGGCGCCCGCGTCCAGCAGGATCGTCAGGATCGTGGTGCTCCTGCCCCGGACGATCGCGTGGTGCAGCGCGTGGGCGGCGTTCACGTCGGCCCCGTGCGCGAGGAACCAGCGCAGCCCGTCGGCGTCCTCGAAGTCCAGCTTGCGGACGATCAGCCGCTCGAAGCCCGGCCGGTACAGCAGGTCGAGGAACGCGGTGCCGGACTGCTCGCAGGCGTGGTAGAAGGCGTCCTCGTCCGGCGTGGCGCCGTGGTCGACGAGGAGGCGGGCGAGGCGCAGGTCACGGCGTTCGACCGCGTCGAACAGCGCCGTGCGCCGCCACTCGCCGCCGTTCTCCGGCGTGTGCGCGCCGGGGTCGGCGCCCGCGTCGAGCAGGAGGCGGGCGCACTCGCGGACGCGGGACTCCGGCGCGGTGGCGCGGCGCAGCAGCACGAGCAGCGGGTCGAGCCCGCCGACCGGCTCCCGCGCGGCGTCCCCGGTGGCGAGCAGGCTGGTCAGGGTGGCCGGGTCGGCGAGGACGAGGGCGCGTTCGATGCCGTCGAGCGAGGTCGCGCGGACGTGCTCGACCAGGCGGGGCCAGCTCGGGAAGCCGTAGGCGCGCGCCAGCTCGTGCTGGGCGCGGCTGAGCGGGATGCCGCGCTCGCGTTTGCGGGCCTTGGCCTGCTTGCGCAGGTGCTCAAGGGATGGGCGCGTGGGTAGCTCGGACACGGCGAACCTCCGTCTGCCCGGGTCCGCGTGCACGGGACGAGGTCCGTCGGTCGTGTGAGGTCGTGCTGCCGGTGGGATCGTCCCTGCCCCGCGGACCGGATGCGCCCGGCGAACGCGCCCCCATCCTAACCCCGCCCCCGCCTTTCAAGGCGTGGTCAGGGCCGCGACGGCGCGGTCGACGTCCTCCTCCGTGGTGTAGAGGTGGAAGCTGGCGCGGACCTTGCCCTCGCGCACCGCCGCGCGCAACCCCGCCGCCTCCAGCCGCCCGCCGGGTGCGTCCACCGAGACGATCGCCGAGTCCGACGGCTCCAGGCCGAGTCCCGCCCTGAACCGGTTGGCCAGCGCCACGTCATGGTCCCTGATCCGCTCGACGCCGATCTCGTTGATCAGCTCGATCGCGGGCGCCGCGCCGACGTAGCAGAACCAGGCCGGCGACAGGTCGAACGCGCGGGCGTCGGACGCCAGCCGCACGGGCGGGCCGTAGTAGGAGCCGCCCTCGTCGGCGCCCGCGTACCAGCCGGCGGCCAGCGGGCGCATCCGCTCGCGCACCCGCGGCGACAGGTACGCGAACGCCGCCCCGCGCGGCGACATCAGCCACTTGTACGCCGCGCACGCCAGCACGTCCACATCCGAGACGTCCACCGGCAGCCAGCCGCACGCCTGCGAGCCGTCCGCGATGACCAGCGCGTCATGGGCGCGGGCGGCGGCCACGACGTCGGCGAGCGGCGTCACGTACCCGGTGAGCGACTGCACGAGGCTGAACGCGACCGCCGCGGTGCCCGGCGTGATCGCGTCGGCCAGCCGGTCGGCGGGCACCGTCACCACGTCGGCGGCCACCGCCCACGGGAACAGGTTGCTGGTGAACTCGATCTCCGGCACCACCACCCTGGCCCCAGGCGGGAGCGCGGTGGCGACGAGCGACATGAGCTGGGAAACCGTCGAGCCGATGGTCACGTCCGCGGTCCGCGCGCCGACCAGCTCGGCGAACGCCGCCCGGGACCGTCCGACGGAGGCGTCCCACGGCTTCCAGTCGCTGGTGCCGTGCCGCCAGTCGGCCTGCACGGCCTGCAACTCCTCGACGGCGCGGCGGGGCGGCAGGCCGTAGGAGGCGGTGTTGAGCCAGCCGGGCGCGGCGTCCCAGAGCTTCGCGGCAGCGGCGATGTCCATGTGATCAGCCTAGGACGAGCCTCGCGCAAAACCGGACAATCCGAAAAGTTATGACTATTGGAGTATTGACATGACTAATCGCTACAAGCAGTATTTTGGCATGTCAGAACGTGACCTCTTGCTCCACGTGCGGATCCGCAGGGCGCTTGAGGCACGCATCAGAAGCGGACAGTGGGGCCCGGGCACCCGGATCCCCACCGAGGTCCAGCTCTGCGAGGAGTTCGGCGTCTCGCGCATCACCGTGCAGCGAGCCCTGCGCGACCTCGCGGACGCCGGGCTGATCGTGCGCTTCCGCCGCCGCGGCAGCTTCGTCGCGCAGGCCATCGGGCAGCACAACCTGCTGCGCTTCACCGGCCTGCTGATCCAGGGGGCGGAGATGCACGGAGACCACCGGGTCGTCGCGGCCCAGGTGCTGCCCGCCCGCGCGGCGCGGCTGCGCCTGCCGGGCGTGCCCGACGACGAGGCGGTCGTCCAGATGGAGCGCCACAAGCTGAACGCGGCCGGCAAGGTGATCAACACCGAGCTGCACGTGCTGCCGTTCCGGCTCGCCCCCGACCTGCTCGACCAGCCGTTAGAACCGTTGACCACCCACGCCTACCTGCGCGATCGCGGAGTCGAGCTGGTCCGCGCCAGGCTCTACGTCGAGCCGTACGCCGTCGGCCAGGACGAGGCGGAGCTCTTCGGGCTCGCCTCCGGCACCCCCGTCTTCCGCTGGACCCGCGAGACCTGGACCCGCCGCGGGGAGATCGCCGAGCTCCTCGAAGAGATCGTCACCCCCGGCTCCGAGCGCTTCTACGTCGAGACCGACCTGAGCGGCTCCTCCGACCGCCACTGACCGACCGCCTTCCGTACGAAACACGTCACCCGTCGCGCCCGCGTGCGCCACGGTCCCCCGCCATGCCCTGGAAGGAGCGGACCCTTGACCTCTGTCGCCGTCGTCGGCACCGGCGCCGTCGGTTCGATGGCCCTGTGGCGGCTGGCCGCGCGCGGCATCCCCGCGACCGGCTTCGACACCTACGCGCCCGGCCACGACAGGGGCGCGTCGGGCGGCGAGACGCGCATCTTCCGCACCGCGTACAAGGAGGGCCCGCAGTACGTGCCGCTGCTGCACGAGGCCCGCGCGCTCTGGACGGAGCTGGAGCAGGCCGCGGGCACCCGGCTGCTGACCCCGGTCGGCGGCGTGACCGTGGGCCCGCGCGACCACCCCGCGGTGGACGCCGTGCTGGCGGCCGCCCGCGCCCACGACCTGCCCGTCGAGGTGCTGACCGGCAAGGACGCGGCCGAGCGCGTCCCCGAGCATCCGCTGCGCGACGGCGAGGTCATGGTGGCCGACCGCGACGCCGGCTACCTGCGTCCCGAGCCCGCCGTCGTGGCGGCGGCCGCGACGGCCGAGCGTGCCGGCGCCACGATCCGCCGCTACACCCCCGTCGAGCAGGTACGGGAGGACGCCACCGGCGTCACCGTCGTCACCGGCGACGGCGAGCAGCGCTTCACCCACGCCGTCATCGCACCGGGCCCCTGGGCCGCGCACCTGCTGCCCGGCCTGCCCATCACCGTCAAGGCGATCACCTCGACCTGGTTCCCGCGCCGCGACGAGACCCTGTTCGCGCCCGGCCGATGCCCGATCGCCATCCGCGTCGGCGAACCCGCCTACTCCTGCTTCCCCTCCGTGGACGGCGCCGGCGTCAAGGTCAACCTGCACGTGCCGTGGCGGGAGATCGGCTCGCCCGCCGACCTGGCCCGCAGCGTCCCCGCCGAGTACGTCAGGCAGGTCGCGGAAGCCGTCACCGCCACCTTGCCGGGACTGCGCCCCGACCCCGTACGCGTCGCCACCTACGCCGACGCGTTCACCCCCGACGGCCACGGGCTCCTCGGCGGACAGGGCCGCGTCGTGGTCGCCGCCGCCTTCAGCGGGCACGGATTCAAGCTCGCCCCCGTCTTCGGCGACATCGTCGCCGACCTGGTCGAAACCGGCACGACCGGCCGCGCCATCGCCCATCTAGCCCCGAACCGCCCCCTTCGGAGGTCGCCATGAAAGCCTCTCTGACCGCCGCGCTCGCGGCCGCGGCGCTCGCCGTCGCCGCCTGTGGCGCACCGACACCATCCGCCGCCCCCGGGACGCTGGTCGTGGCCGGGTACGGCGGTTCGTACGAGGAAGCCTTCAAGCAGTCCGTCATCCCCGCCTTCGAGAAGTCCTGCTCCTGCCGGGTCTCCTACATCGCCGGCAGCTCCACCGACACCACCGCCAAGCTCAAGGCGCAGAAGGAGTCGCCGCAGATCGACGTGGCGCTGATCGACGACGGCGTGCAGAACCAGGCCGTCGAAGCCGGCCTGCTCGCCCCGCTCGACCCCAAGACGGTCACCAACCTCTCGCAGGTCATCGACCTCGCCCGGCTGCCCGGCGACGTCGGCGTCGGCTTCTCGCTGAACGCCACCGGCATCGCCTACAACAGCGACTACTACGCCCAGAACGGCCTGCCCGCCCCCAAGCGGCTGGCCGACCTCGCCGACCCGCGGCTGCGGGGCAAGCTGGTGATGCCGTCCATCACGCAGACGTACGGGCTGGGCGCGCTGCTCATCGCGGCCAAGGTCGGCGGCGGCTCCGAGCACAAGATCGACCCCGGGTTCGCCGGCGTCAGGAAGATCGCGGCGAACGCCGTCACGTTCGACACCACCGCCGACGTGTCCAATTTCTTCCTCCAGGGCCAGGCGGTCGCCTCGATCTGGGGCAACTCGCGGGTGCAGACGCTGGCCAAGAAGGGGTTCCCGGTCGAGTTCGTCTATCCGGAGGAGGGCGCGCTGCCGCTGATCGCCACCGTGAACGTGGTGAAGGGCGCCCCGCACGCCGAGCTGGCGCAGAAGTTCGTCAACACGCTGCTGGAGCCGTCGGCGCAGCAGGCGCTGGCCGCCTCCGCCTTCAACGGGCCCGTCGTCAAGGGCGTCGAGCTCGACCCCGAGCTGGCCACCGCGGTCGTCGGCCAGGACAGGGCCGCCGAGCTGCGCAAGCTCGACTGGGCGGCGATCAACAAGAACCGCCCGGCCTGGACGGACCGCTGGAACAAGGAGATCGAGACCTCATGACCAGGCTGCTCGCCGCCGCTCTGGCGCTCGCCGCCCTGACGGCCTGCGCGCCGCCCGCGCCCGCGACCTCGCAGGACCGGCTCGTCGTCGCCGGGTACGGAGGCTCGTACCAGGAGGTCTTCGAGCAGGCCGTGCTGCCGGACTTCGAGAAGGCGTGCGGCTGCGAGGTGACCTACATCGCCGGCAGCTCCACCGACACCGTCGCCAAGCTCAAGGCGCAGAAGGACGCACCGCAGATCGACGTGGCGCTCATCGACGACGGGCCACAGGCGCAGGCCGCGCAGGAAGAGCTGCTGGCCGCGCTCGACCCGAAGGTGGTGACCCGGCTGGGCGAGGTCGAGAAGGTGGCCCGGCTGCCCGGCGACATCGGGGTCGGGTTCGCGCTGACCGCGACCGGGCTCGCGTACAACGGCAAGTGGTACGAGGACAACGGGCTGCCCGCGCCCAAGCGGCTGTCCGACCTGGCCCACCCCAAGCTCAAGGGCAAGGTCGTGCTGCCGTCGATCAGCAACACGTACGGGGTGGGCGCGCTCATGCTGGCCGCCCGCGAGGGCGACGGCTCGGTCGAGTCCGGCTTCGCGGGCGTTGAGAAGGTCGCCGCGAACGCGTTCACCTTCGACACCACGGCCGACGTGTCCAACTACTTCCTCCAAGGCCAGGCGGTCGCCTCGGTGTGGGGCGGATCGCGGGTGGAGACGCTGGCCGACAAGGACTTCCCGATCACGTTCGTCTATCCGGAGAAGGGGGCGATCCCGCTGCTGGCCACCGCCAACGTGGTGAAGGGGGCGCCGCACGCCGATCTCGCGCAGAAGTTCGTCGACGCGCTGCTCCAGCCGGGCATCCAGCACGACCTGGCGGCCAAGGGCTACGACGGGCCCGTCGTGGCCGACGCCATGCTGGAGCCGGCGCTGGCGAAACGGGTCGTCACGTCGGAGCGGGCCGCCACGATGCGGCCGCTCGACTGGAAGGACGTCAACGCGCGAAGAGCCGCCTGGACCGACCGGTGGACGAAGGAGGTCGAGCAGTGACGAGCAGGACCCGGGCGTTCGCGCCGGCGGAGGAGGTCGAGAGGTGATGAGCGTGGCGAGCGTGACCGGGGACGCGCAGGCGGACGCGGCCGTGCGGCGCGGGCGGCTGCGGCTCGACGGTGTGCGCAAGGTGCTGGGCGGCAAGGAGGTCGTCTCGGCGGTGGACCTGGAGACCGAGCCGGGCGAGTTCCTCACGCTGCTCGGCCCGTCCGGATGCGGCAAGACGACGACGCTGAACATGATCGCCGGGCACCTGGCGGCCGACGGCGGCCTGATCGAGGTGGACGGCCGCGACATCACCGCCGTGCCGCCGCACCGCCGCTCGATGGGCATGGTCTTCCAGTCCTACGCCCTGTTCCCGCACATGACGATCGCCGACAACGTGGCGTTCGGGCTGCGGATGCGCAAGGTGGGCGGGGCCGAGCGGCGCCGGCAGGTCGCCGAGGTGCTGGAGCTGGTCGGCCTGGACGGCATGGCGCAGCGGCACCCCCGCCAGCTGTCCGGAGGCCAGCAGCAGCGGGCCGCGCTGGCCAGGGCGCTGGTCATCAAGCCCGACCTGCTGCTGCTCGACGAGCCGTTCTCCAACCTCGACGCCCAGCTACGGGTACGCCTGCGCGACGAGGTGTCGGCGCTGCAGCGCCGCATCGGCACCACCACCATCCTCGTCACCCACGACCAGGAGGAGGCGCTGGCCGTCTCCGACCGCATCGCCGTCATGGCCGGCGGCGTCATCCACCAGCTCGACCGGCCCAGGGAGATCTACCTGCGGCCGGCGACCGACTTCGTGGCGCAGTTCATCGGCGAGGTGAACACGCTCGACGGCACCGCCGCGGGCGGGCACGTCTGCGAGGTGGGCGGCGGCACCGTCGGCGGCACGCCGGTGGGCGAGGCGCCAGGCAAGGGCGCGGCGGTCCGTCTGTACGTGCGGCCCGAGGTCGTACGGGTGGCCGCCGGCGCGGGGGAGGGGCTGCGCGGCCGTGTACGCGAGACGCGCTTCCTCGGCTCCCGCATCCGCTGCGTGGTGACCACCGCGGCCGGTGAGGTGACGGCGGCGCTGCCGTTCGACGCGCGGGTGCCCGCCGAGGGGGAGGAGGTGACCTGCTCATGGCGGCCATCGGACGCGTCACTGGCGACCAGGTGACCGGCGCGGGCACCTCCGCGACCGGCGGCCCCGCGACCGGCGGCCACGGGAACGGCAACCCCTCGACCGGCGGCCACGGCGACGGCTCGGGGAGCGGTGGGTCGGTGCGGGCGGCGGCGGCGAGGCCGCTGTGGCGGACCGGGCTGCTGCTGGCGCTGCCCGCCATCGCGATCTTCGCGCTGCTGTTCGTGGCTCCGCTGTTCACGCTGGTCGCCAACAGCTTCAGGACCCAGACCGGCGCGTTCACCCTCGACAACTACGTCCGCTTCCTGGGCGACCCCTTCTACCGCGCCGTGCTCTGGAACACCCTCAAGGTCGCCGCCCTCACCACGGCAGGCTGCCTGCTGATCGGCTACCCGTTCGCCCTCTACATGCGCGGCCGCTCGCCCAGGACCCGCAACTGGCTCGCCCTGCTCCTGCTGTCGCCGCTGCTCATCAGCATGGTCATCAGGGCGTACGGCTGGCTGGTGGTGCTCGGCCCGAACGGCCCCGTCGCGTCCGTGCTCAAGTGGCTCGGCATCACGCCGCCGCAGCTGCTCTACAACGACACCGCCGTGCTCATCGGCATGGTGCACGTGATGCTGGCGTACATGGTCCTGCCGCTGATGGGCAGCCTCGACCGGATCGACCCGACGCTCGTGCCGGCCGCGCGCGGGCTCGGCGCGTCGGGCTGGACCTGCTTCTGGCGGATCACGCTGCCGCTGTCGGCGCCCGGCATGCTGGCAGGGGCGATGATCGTGTTCAGCCTGACCGCCTCCAGCTTCGTCACCCCGGCGATCCTGGGCGGCCCGAAGGTGAAGCTCATGCCGTACTTCGTCTACACCCAGGCGACCGTCAACCTCGACTGGCCGTACGCGGCCGCCATCGGGTTCGTGCTGGTCGTCGTCACGACCGGGCTGCTGCTCGGCTACTCGCGGCTGCTGCGCGGGCGCGGCGGGGAGGTGGTGTTCGGATGACCCGGCTCAGGAGGGTGCTCGGCGGCGCGTTCGCCGCGCTGGTCGGCGTGTTCCTCATCGCGCCCGTCGCGGTCACCGTGGCCTCCTCGCTGACCACCACCTCCTACGTCACGTTCCCGCCGCAGGGCATCACCCTGCGCTGGTACGCCGAAGTGCTGGCCAAGCCCGAGTTCCTGGCGTCGTTCGCGCTCAGCGCCGGCGTGGCGGTCGCGGCGGCGGTCATCTCCGCCGTCGTCGGCCTGGCCGGCGGGCTGGCCATCCACCGCTACCGCTTCACCGGCCGCGCCCTGCTGGAGGGCGTGCTGTCGAGCGCGTTCGCGGTGCCGACGATCGTGCTCGGCATCGGGCTGCTGCAGTGGTTCGCCCAGATGGGGCTGGCCTCCAGCCCGTTCACGCTGCTGCTGGCCCACCTCGTGCTGACCGTCCCGTACGCGGTACGGCTGGTGCTGGCCGGGCTGTCCGGCCTGGACCGGTCGGCGGAGAAGGCGGCTGCCGGGCTCGGCGCCCCGCCGTTCCTGGTGTTCTGGCACGTCACGCTGCCCGCCGTGCGCGGCGCGCTGATCGGGGGCGCGTTCTTCGCGTTCATCACCTCGTTCGACGACCTGACGGTGGCGCTGTTCGTGGTCACCACCGACCTGCAGACACTGCCCGTACGGATCTTCAACTACATGCAGTACGACTACGACCCCACCGTCACCGCCATCGGCACCCTCATGGTGCTGTTCGCCGTGGTCGCGGTCGTCGTCATCGAACGTTTCGTCGGCGTCGCCAAGCTGTTCGGCGCCGACGAGGAGCACAAGTGAGAGGAGCAAGCGTGCGAGTCGTCGTCATCGGCGCGGGGGTGGTCGGTTCCGCGGTCGCGGCCGGCCTGACCCGGCGCGGCGCGCAGGTCACGGTGCTGGAGGCGGGCACGCCGGGAGCCGGTACGACGTCCACCTCGGTCGCCTGGATCAACGCCAACAACAAGACCCCGCAGGCGTACTTCGACCTCAACCACGCCGCCGTCTGGGCCCACCACCAGTTGCCGGGCGACTGGTTCCACCCCACGGGCAACCTCGAGTACGCGGTCACCGACGACCACAAGGAGCAGCTCGAAGCCCGCGTCTCCCGCCTCCAGGGCATGGGCTACCCGGTCGAGCGGGTCACCGCCCGCCGCGCCCTCGCCCTCGAACCCGACCTGGTGCCCCCTCCGCCGGGCACCGAGCACGTCTTCTTCCCCGTCGAGGCGTACGTCCAGCCGCTGCGGCTGCTCGGCCGGCTGCTCGGCGAGGCCCGCGATCACGGGGCCAGGCTGGAGTGCGGCGCCGAGGTCACCGCGATCGAGGCAGGGGCGTCGGGGGTCAAGGTGACGGTCGCGGACGGGCGGACGTTCGCCGGCGACGCCGTCGTCACCTGCGCGGGCCGCTGGAGCGAGCAGGTGGCCGCGCTGGCCGGCGCGACCGTCCCCATGCTGGACCCGGCCGTGTCCGGCACGGTCACCAACGGCTTCCTGGTCACCACGACCGCGGTGCCCGCCCGGCTGTCGCGCATCCTCACCACCGCCGCGCTCAACCTGCGCCCCGACGGCGGCGGACGTATCCTGCTGCAGTCGCTGCCCCTCGACCACCTCGCCGATCCGGCCACCCCGGTGCCCGCCGAGGTGCTCGCCAAGATGATGGCCCTGCTGCCCGGAGTGCTGCACGCCACCGACGGCGCCGCCGTCGAGCGGGCCGTCGTCGGGCAGCGCGCGATGCCCGGCGACGGGCTGACCGTGGCCGGGTTCGCCGACCCCGATCGGCGCGTCTACACGGTGGCCACGCACAGCGGGGTCACGCTGGCGCCGCTGCTGATGGACGAGGTGGCCGGGGAGCTGTACGGAGAGGAGTCGCCGCTGCTTGCCCCCTTCCGTCCCGGCCGCTTCACCGACGGCACGGCCGGGCCCGCTCCTGCTCCCGCGCGCCGGCCGGGGCAGCAGTAACGTTCCGTCCGGTCGTCAGCGGGTACGCGTACCTCGTCCTGGCTCGTACCGGAAGGTGAGGGGACGGCGGTGCTCGGACGGCTGATCGACCTGGGCGGCTTCGGCGTGCAGGCCGCCGCCACGCTCACCCGCAACGGGCTGCTCGGCCCGGTGCACCCGGCCGCGCTGGCCCGCATGGTGGAGGCGTACCGGCACTTCCACCTCACCCCCGCCACCGGCCTGGCCATCGCCGCGGCCCGCTGGCCCGATCGGGCGGCCGTGATCGACGAGGCAGGCAGCGTCACGTTCGCCGAGCTCGACGACCACGCCGCCGCGCTGGCGGCCGGCCTGCACCGGCGGCTCGGCGTCGGGCCCGGCACCACGGTGGCCGTCATGTGGCCCAACGACCGCGGCTTCCCCGCCGCCGTCGCGGCGGTGTCCAGGCTCGGGGCCGACCTGCTGCTCCTCAACACCGGCTTGGCCGGCCCCCGGCTGCGTGAGGTGCTGCGGCGGGAGGGCGTGCACGTGCTCCTCGCCGCGCCCGGGTCGGCGGAGGTCGAGTTCGACGGCCCCCACATCACCGACCTCGACGACCTCGCCCAGGCTGGGAAGGCCGCGGACGGCCGCGCGGGATTGGGTGCATCCGCCGGGACGGAGGACGCGCCGCCGTGCCCGAAGCGGCCGGGGCGGCTGGTGCTGCTCACGTCCGGCACGACCGGCACCCCCAAGGGGGCGCCGCGGCGGCTGTCCATGGGGGCGATGGCCGAGCCGTTCGTCTCGATGCTGGGTACCGTGCCGCTGCGCGGCGGCGAGCCGATGCTGATCGCGCCGCCGCTGTTCCACGGGCTCGGCCTGCTCTGGTACGCCGCCGCGCTCGTCCTCGGCTGCCCCGTCGTGCTGCTGCGCCGCTTCGACGCGGCGGCCGTCCTCGACGCGCTCGACCGTACCGGCGCGGGCGCGCTGATCGCCGTACCGGTGATGCTGCGCCGCCTGCTCGACCTTCCGCCCCGGCCGCTGCCCCGCCTGCGGGTCGTCGTCTCCGGCGGCTCCGCCCTGCCCGCCGACCTCGCCACCCGCTTCATGGACTCCTACGGCGACGTCCTCCACGACCTGTACGGCTCCACCGAGGCCGGCTGGGCCGCCCTGGCCACCCCCGCCGACCTGCGCGCCGCGCCCGGCACCGTCGGCCGCCCGCCACGCGGCACCACCGTCCGCATCGAGGACCCATCGGGCGGCGAGCTGCCGTCCGGGCAGGTGGGACGGGTGGTCGTGGCGGGCGGGCTGACGTTCGGCCCCGGCGGCCCGCTCGCCACCGGCGACCTCGGGCACCGCGACGAGCACGGGCGGCTGTTCATCGACGGCCGCGACGACGACATGATCGTCTCCGGCGGCGAGAACGTGTTCCCGCAGGAGGTGGAGGACTTCCTCGCAGCCCGGCCCGGCGTGGCCGACGTCGCCGTGCTGGGGGTGAGCGACGAGGAGTACGGGCAGCGCCTGGCCGCCTACGTCGTCCCCGAGGACGGGGCCGAGCTGTCGGCCGACGAGTTGCGGCGGGCGGTCAAGGAGGAGCTGGCCGGGTACAAGGCGCCGCGCGACGTGGAGTTCGTCTCCGAGGTGCCGCGCAACCAGACCGGCAAGGTCGACAGGGCGCGGCTCAACCGGCCGCGATGAGCCGCTCGACCGGCGGGTTGACCCGGGCGAACCCCTCCTGGTTCCGGTACGGGAAGTACGGGTACGCCGCGGTGACCTCGCTCGCCGCGTCCAGCCTGCGTACCTGCTCGGGGGTGAGCCGCCAGCCGACGGCGCCGAGGTTCTCGCGCAGCTGCTCCTCGTTGCGCGCGCCCACGATCACCGAGGCCACGCTGGGCCGGGTCAGCAGCCAGTTGAGCGCGATCTGCGGCACGCTCTTCCCGGTCTCCTGCGCGACCTCGTCCAGCGCGTCCACGACCCGGTAGAGGAGCTCGTCGGCGACGGGCGGGCCGTACGCGGCGGTCTTGTGCAGCCGGCTGCCCGCCGGGATCGGGCTGCCCCGCCTGATCCTGCCGGTCAGCCGCCCCCAGCCGAGCGGGCTCCACACCAGCGCGCCGACGCCCTGGTCGAGGCCGAGCGGCATCAGCTCCCATTCGTAGTCGCGGCCGACGAGCGAGTAGTAGACCTGGTGGGCGACGTACCGGGGATGGCCGTGCCGGTCCGCGGCGGCCAGCGACTTCATGAGCTGCCAGCCGGAGAAGTTGGACACGCCGACGTACCGCAGCTTGCCGGCCGTGACCAGGTCGCCGAGCGTGCCCAGCACCTCCTCGACCGGGGTGGCGGCGTCGAAGGCGTGCAACTGGAACAGGTCGATGTAGTCGGTGCCGAGCCGGCGCAGTGCGTCGTCCACGGCCGTGATGAGCCGTGAGCGGGACGTGCCCGCGCCGTTCGGGCCGTCGTGCATGGGCAGGCCCGCCTTGGTGGAGATGAGCACCTTGTCGCGCCGTCCCTTCACGGCCTGGCCGAGCACCTCCTCCGAGGCGCCGTCGGAGTAGACGTCCGCCGTGTCGAACATGGTCAGTCCCGCGTCGAGCGCCACGTCCACCAGCCGCCTGGCCCCCGCCACGTCGGTGTCGCCCCAGGCGCCGAACAGCTCGCCCCTGCCGCCGAACGTGCCGGCGCCGAAGCTCAGCGCGGGCACCTCGAGCCCGCCCAGTCGCCGATATTCCACAACATCCTCCTAAATGGAACAGATTTACCGTTAAGGACGGTAGCACACTAATGGCATGTCTGTTCCGTTAAGTGTTGTCGGCGGTCTCCGGCGGCAGGCCCGCCAGCGCCTCGGGACGTCCCTTCGGGTACGGCCTGCCCGGCCACTCCACCAGCAGCACCGTCGCGTCGTCGTTCAACCGGCGCTCGTGGTAGGCGAGGTGATGATGGATCAACCGGCGCAACGTCTCCGGCACCGGCAGCTCGTCGGCCTGGTGCCGGGTGAGGAAGTCGGCGAAGCGCTCCATCCCGAACTCCTCGCCCTGCCGGTTGCGCGCCTCGGTGATGCCGTCGGTGTAGAGGACCAGCCGGTCGCCCGGCTGGAGCTGCGCCCGGCACTCCGTCACCGTCTCCGTCAGCCCGATGCCCGCCGGCGGGGACGGCGGGCAGTCCAGCTCGACCGTCGTCCGCCTCCTGACGATCACCGGCGGGTAGTGGCCGCAGCTCACCCAGCGCAGTTCGCCGCTCAGGATGTCGAGGGTGGCCAGCAGGCACGTCGTGAACCGCTCCCCGCCGAACTGCGCCGTCAGCTCCTCGTCGATCCTGGCCGCCCACTGCGCGGGCGTCATGCCGCACTGGCGGCTGTTGCGCAGCGTCGTCAGCGCCAGGTTCGCGGTCAGCCCGGCCGCCGTGTCGTGGCCCATCGCGTCGAAGATCGCCAGGTGGGCGACGTGGCCCTCGATCGCGTAGTCGTAGACGTCGCCGCTCACCTCGTACGCCGGCTCCATGACCGCGCTGACCATCAGCCGGTCGGTCGCGAACGTGCGCTGCGGCATCAGCCGCCACTCCATCTCCGCCGACACCGTCATCCGCCGCCTGCGGACCAGACGGCCGTAGGAGTCGCTCAGCGGCCGCTTCGAGACCACCAGCAGCGCCACCAGCCCGGCCAGCAGCTCCATGTCGTGCAGCGTTCCCGCGTCCGCGCCAGGGGCGGTGATCCGCAGCACCCCCAGCCGGTCCGTGCCGTCCACCAGGGGCACCCACCACTGCTCCGGGTCGCGCACGGTCACCGGCAGGATCTCCCCGTGCTGGAACGACCGGCCCGCCACCGTGCCCTCGACGCCGATCTCCGCCTCCTGCGCCTCCCCGGCCGGCGCCGGCTCCGCGACCAGCGGGGACAGCACCTCCTGCTGCAGGTCCGCGAGGTAGATCACCACGTCGCGCAGCCCCGCCGGGGCCGCGTGCTCCGCCACCAGGTCAGGGATCTGCTCCAGGGTGCAGGTGTGGGTGGTGGCGATGAGCTCCCCGAGCATGGACGCACGCGCCGCCACGGACGCGAAGTCGCGGTGAGCGATCATGCACTCACGGTTATCATCCGCCGATGGGCGCGGCGGGCCATAACACGGTGATAGGGGGAAAATGATAGGGATGTACGGGGGTCGTACCGGCTTACGGTGATGGGCAGGAGGCCCGCCTGCATGAACGTGTACCGCCTTGCCGTCACCACCCTCGCTCTGCTCGTCACCCTGATAGGGACATCCGCTCTCCCCGGCGCCCCCGCCTCGGCCGGCGCCCGCCCCCTGGCCGCGCTCGACGCCGGCAAGAACCGCCTCGACGCCGCCGGCCGCCTCGCCGGCCCGGACGTGCACGCCTGGTACGTGGACGCGACCACCGGCGAGATCGTGATCCTGGCCGCCGACCCCGCCGCGGCCACCGCCTTCGCCCGCGCGGCAGGAGCGGACCCGTCCGCCGTACGCGTCGAACCGTCCGCCGCCCGCCCAGCCCCGTACGCCGACATCCGCGGCGGCGACGGCTTCATGGTCGAGGGCAAGGGACGCTGCATCGTCGGCTTCACCGTACGCGGCGGCACCACCGGCGGCTTCCTCACCGCCGGCCACTGCGGCGAGCGCGGCGACATCGCCACCACCGCCGACGGCACCCCGATCGGCGTCTTCGAAGCCTCCTCCTACCCCGGCGACGACTACGCCTGGGTCTCCCTCTATCCCGGCTGGAACCCGCGCGGCGCCGTCGCCGCCCTCGGCACGGAACGCCCCATCCGCGGCGCCAATCCCGCCCCGATCGGCGCGTCCGTCTGCCAGGCCACCCCGATCGCGGGCTGGCACTGCGGCGTCATCCAGCAGCGCAACGTCACCGTGAACTTCCCAGAAGGCGTGATCACCGGCCTGGTGCGGACGAGCGTGTGCGCCGAGCCCGGCACGTCGGGCGCCCCCTTCGTCTCCGGCGATCAGGCCCAGGGGCTGACCGTGGGCGGCTCCGGCAGCTGCGCGACGGGCGGCACCACGTACTTCCAGCCGGTCGCCGAAGCACTCTCAGCCCTGGGCCTGACCCTGGTCACGTCCTGACCCTCGCGCGGAGACTGACCCTCGCGCGGGGGCTGGTCGTCGCGTGGAGCTCGCCGCCCTGGGCGGCGCACACGTCATCGCCTCGGTGGGCTCGCCCGCCCGCGCCGAAGGGCCGGCCGGGCTGGGCGCCGACGAGGTGGTGGTGGGCCTGGACGGCGTGGACCGCCCGGTGGACCTCATCCTCGACACCGTAGGCGGCCCCCGGCTCGCCGCCGCCTGGCAGCTCCTGGCGCCCGGCGGGAACGTCCAGAACATCGGCTGGGCATCGGACGAACCCGCTGTTTTCGAGCCGTACTCGCTCACCGACGCCGCCCGAGCCCTCCTAAACCGCCGCGTCGCCGGCAAGGCCGTCCTGGACGTGACCCCATAGAGCGCCGGCGTCAGCTCGGGGGCGTGGCGGTGCCATGGGGGCCGTCGGTGCCGTGGGGGATGTCGGTGCCGTGCGGGTTGTCGGTGCCGTGCGGGTTGTCGATGACGCACCGCCACCGGCCGTCCTGGCCCCGCCTGAGGACGTCGGTCGCGGTGCCGCTCATGTCGATCTCGGTGCCGTCGCGTGCGGTGCCGCGCATCGACCAGTCGAGGATGAGCAGGGCGAGGTCGCCGGCGACGTACACCTGCCGCGGGACCGCCTCCATCGGCACCCCGAAGCTCCGCAGGTGACGGTTGGCGGCGGCGCGGGCCGCGCCGGTGACGGGGTGCCCTGGGACGGGGACGAGAACGGCGTCGTCCTCGTAGACGTGATCGAGGGAACCGCCGGAGTTCATCGCCGCGACGAAACGGGCGGCGGCATCTTCTGGACCGGAGATGTCATGACTGTTCATGACAAAATGATCATATCACATTCTCGTGATCACGTTCGAGAACCGAAATTGTCGTGGCCGCTCGATAAGGTCCCGGCCATGGTGGAAGCGGTGGCGCCGGCGGGGCGTACGGGGGTCGCGCGAGCGTGGGCCGAGGCGCTCACACGCATCCGGGCGGGCGACGTGCCCGGCACCGAGCACTACATCAGCACCCTCAGCCCAGCCCAGCGTGCCGAGATCGCCGCCGAGCTACCTGGTCACGTGGCGCGCGCGCCCGGCCTGGGCTGTGCGGCGACACCCCTGCTCCTGGCCGGCGCCGGTTGCCTGAGCGAGCCCGCGGAAGTGGCGTCCTGGCTGTTCAAACCCGAACTGCAAGCCGACAGGGATGAGCCGCCGCGCAAGGACGAGCGGTCGCGCGGCGAACGCACCGAGAGCCGGCGCCTCCTCGCCCTGCTCCGCCGGAGACCGCCGCAGTGGCAGGCCGACGTGGCCCGCCACATCACCTCCCGCCTGCGGCTTCCTGAGCTCCGGCACTGGGAGGTGGCAGCCGAGCTGACCCGCGAGACGGGCATCCGGCCACCCCGCGACCACGCGTTCATCGTGGGCTGGCTACGCTCGTCGCGATCGTCACCACTCGGGAGCTTGGCGAACGACCCGCTCTCCGCCGCCTACGCCCCGCACCTCCTCGACTTCGGCGGCCTCACCCACGCCGAGCTCTGGCTGTTGATCGCCGCAGTGACACGCCTCGTTGAGGACGGCCTACTCACCCGCGCATCCGTCCTTGGGACTCTCCTCCACAAGCTGACCCAAGAATGTGGCTCCGCCCCCGCCCGCCCCATCAACGCGCGGTCGGCCCGCCCGGCATGCGGCACCTCCGCCCGCTTCACCCACCCGATCTCGGGGCCGATGGCAGCCACCGGAAGGATAGAGAGGCGGCCGCGCTTCGGCGAATGGCCCCTCCCGGACGAGGCCAGGGGTCCACGTGCAGGGCGCCTGACCTCGGCCCACCTCGTGGGCCTGCACGACCGCCTCAACCCCGCCCTCGACGAGGCAGCCGCCCACGCCTCCGACTACGCGAGCCTCCTCCCGGCCGGCCCCGTCGCGGTCGCCGACATGGCGGTGGCCCAGCTGTGGCGCCTGGAGGAGGCAGGACGCCTGGACGACGGCCTGCTCGCGGAGGCCATGGCGGCACTGACGTCCCGGCCGGAGAAGAAGCTGCTGCGGGTGGCCGTGGAGTGGGCGGCCGAGGCAGCGCTACGCGACGCAACCCGCACCGACATCGTCCTGCAAGCCCTGGTTCCCGTCCTCGCCCAGGACACCCCCGCCTTACGAGAACGCGCCGCCCGCCTGGCGCTGAGCTTGGCACCCAAGGCGGGACCGAGAGGCCGCGCGGCGCTCCGACGGGTGGCCGAGTGGTCCGGCGCATCACGCGAACGGCTCCCGCCTCCGCGCGGCGGCATCACCCCCTTGTGAGCAGGCGGCACCTCGTCGACGGAAGGCGGCGTTCTTCTCGCTGAGAGGGCCGTCACCGGCCTTGCCGGAAGCACGGGGACACTGCCTTTTCGCTGCTGGTGAAGATGTTCTGCCGTGGGCGATGACGGGCTGTGCGGGGTGGCCGGGGCGGGGAGAGTGGAGGCGGCGGACCGGCTGGCGGTCGGCAGGAAGGCGGTGGCGTGATGGTGGTCGAGCCGGCAGCCGGACCCGGCGAGTGGCGGGCGGACGATGTTCGTGGAAACGAGGCGTGGATCGTACGGCTCGATGAGGAGCATCGGCGGGAAGTGCTCGCGGCGGTTCGCGCGACCGAGAGGAGCACCGACTCCCGGCCCACGGCCACGAACCGACAAGCCGATCCCCGCCCGGCTCCGGCTGCCGACCCAGCGCTGGATCCGGGCTCGGCCGACGGTTTCCCGTTGCCGACGTTGGGGCCGGTGCTGGGGCGCGTCCGGGAGGAGCTTGTGGATGGGCGGGGGTTCGTCCTGGTGCGCGGGGTGCCGGTGGAGGAGATGACGCAGCGGGAGCGGGAGGTCGCGGCGGTGGGTCTGGCGCGTCATGTGGGCGAGGTCATGCCGCAGGGACCCGAGCAGGCGCCGCTGATGCACGTACGGGACACGGGCTCGGATCCGTCGGAGGGGCGGACGCGAAGCTACGAGCATCGTGGGCGGCTGGGCTATCACAGCGACCCCTACGACGTGGTGGCGTTGCTGTGCGTACGGCCGGCGAAGGCGGGGGGACTGAGCGCGATCGTGAGCTCGGTGGCGGTGCACAACGAGATCGTCCGGCTGAGGCCCGACCTGGCAGAGGAGCTGTATCGGCCGTGGTGGCACGATCGCCGCACCGGAGACGGCCCGGACAGCTTCTACACGAAGCCGATCTGCGTGCGGCGCCCGGACGGCGGGCTGTCGATCGCGTACGGCCCCGACTACCTCCGCTCGGCGCAGCGGGGCGCGAGCGTGCCCCCGCTGACGGCCGCGCAACTGGAGGTGATGGCGTTGCTCGACGAGCTGACGAACGACCCCCGGTTCGCGATGACGATGGAGTTGCAGGCGGGCGACATGCAGTTCCTCAACAACCACGTCGTCCTGCACAGCCGCACCGCCTTCGAGGACCACCCGGAGCCGGAGCGACGCCGCCACCTGCTGCGCTTGTGGGTGACCGTGCCCAGAAACGGGACGGACACGACGGCATGCTGACCTCGTTTCATCAGGACCACCACGTGCTGTGCCGCTCCGCCGAGTGCCGCTGTGGAGGGTCGGTACGTCCAGGAGTGCAAGCAGTGGCGCGGCCGGCAGCAGGCCGTCGCCTAGAGCGATGTCGGAGTGCCCGAGGGTGGTCCGGTGAGTGTGGCGAGGTGGAGTTTGGTTTCGTCCTCGCTGCCCGCGACCGCCGACAAGATCACGATCTTGCATTCGGAGTCGCCGTCGGTCAGGACGTCGCAGTCCACCGCGATCGGTCCCACCGAGGGGTGCTCGACGGTCTTGTGGTCCTCGCGGTGCGCGGCCACAGTGCCCTTCGCCCAGAGTGCGGCGAAGCGTTCGTTGCCGGCCCGCAGGTCGTCGATCAGGCGGGTCAGGCGCGGGTCCCGGGGAAAGCGGCCGGTGGCGCGGCGCAGGTCGGAGACGACGGCGGCGTCGGTGGTGGCCGCGTCCAGTTCGTGTACGGGCCAGTGGGCGAGCCGGGGCGGGGCGTCGTCCACGGGGAACCTGTCGCGGGCGAAGTTGCGGAGGTGACGGGGTGCCGTGGAGGGGTCGCCGAGGAGCGCGGCCCAGGCGCGGTTCCAGCGGATGAGCTGCCAGTCGGCGGCGAACACGGCGACCGCGACGTCCCCGAGCCGGGCGAGCACGCGTTGCACGCCTGGCGCGATGTGGTCGGAGACGGCGCCGTCGGCCGGCGGTACGAGGTTCGCCAGGCGGTAGAGGTGGTCCCGTTCGGCGGCGGAGAGCTGCAGGGCGCGGGCCAGGGAGGCGACGACCTGGGCCGACGGCGTGGTGGCGCGGCCCTGTTCCAGGCGGACGACGTAGTCGACCGAGACCCCGGCCAGTTCGGCCAGCTCCTCCCGGCGCAGGCCGGTGGCGCGGCGGGAGCGTCCCACGGGCAGCGCCGCCGCCGACGGGGGCAGGCGGTCCCGCCACGTACGGATCATCGCCCCCAGTCCGGCATTCGTCCCCATGTCCCCATCTTGCGGCATATCGGCCGAGCGAAGGTGGTACGGCTGTTCCTACCGTCGTGGTGTCCCTGGTGAGCGTGGGTGGCGGTGCCGAATGATGATGTTCATGACGATTACCTTCATCACCGGCGCCAACAAGGGGCTCGGCCGCGAAACCGCCCGGCGTCTCATCGCACTCGGCCACACCGTGCTGCTCGGGGCGCGCGACCCCGAGCGGGGTGCGGAGGCCGCCGCCGCCCTGGGTGCGCGGTTCGTCCCGATCGACGTGACCGACGACGCGTCCGTGGCCGCCGCCGCCAAGGACGTGGCCGAGCACGAGGGGCGCATCGACGTACTGATCAACAATGCCGGCATCCACGGCCCCTTCGGCGACCCCTCCACGCTGACCGGCCCCGTGGCTCTCGGGGTCTTCGACGTCAACGTCGCCGGCGTCGTACGGGCGACGACGGCGTTCCTGCCGCTGCTGCGCCGCTCACCGGAGCCGCGCATCGTCAACGTCAGCAGCGGCATGGGGTCCCTGGCGCTCACCCACGATCCGTCGCGCCCCGAGTCGAAGGCCATCGCGCCCCTCTACACCGCCTCCAAGGCCGCCCTGACGATGCTGACCACCCAATACGCCAAGTCCCTGCCCGGCATCCGCGTCAACGCCGCCGACCCCGGCTACACCGCCACCGACCTGAACGGCCACACCGGCCCCCAGACCGTCACCGAGGGCACGGACGCCATCGTCACCCTGGCCACCGAACCCCCGAAGTCCGGCACCGGCCGCTTCGTCGGCCGCACCGGCGAAATCCCCTGGTCCTGACCTGTTTCCGTGCCGTCCCGCTGCGGCAGTGAGGCTCGGGCGGGCGATGCGGGGCGTCGGTGTCTTGGCCCCGTGGGTGGAGTGAGGATATGCGGATGGGACGGGCGGCGTGTCGTGAGCGCGCGGGCCGGGGCGCGGCGTGGCGACGGCTCGGATCGTGCCGTGAGGACCCAGCATGAAACTCCTGGTCCTCGTGCCGGGACGAGAGCGCAGCCAGTCAGGAGGGATGCCGATGGACAGCTCGACCACCGCCGCCCCAGCGCCACTGCGGGCTCCCCGCCGCCGACCGATCGAGGGCGGGCCGTCGGCCGGCCTCGCTGCCACGCGGATCGGCCGGTCGCGCTACAAGCAGCCTGAGTGGGGGAGGGGTGGGGTATGAGTGCGCCGTTCCTGCCCGCCGGTGACCCCGTCGCGCCTGCCTTGCGTGGGTTCGCCCGTGCGCACGCGCACCTCGTCGAACTGCGCGAGGAGCCCGTGCATCTGCGGGCACGTGAACGGGACCCGCGCCGCGTCGTCGGGCTGGTCGCGGGTGGTGGGTCGGGGCATGAGCCGATGCATGCCGGGTTCCTCGGCCGGGGGATGCTGGACGCCGTCGCGCCGGGGCAGGTGTTCGCATCGCCGCACAACCGGCAGGTCCTGCACGCCAGCCTGGCCGCCGCCGGGCCGGAGGGGGTCGTGCACGTCGTCAAGAACTACACCGGTGACCGCATCAACTTCGGCATCGCCGCTGAACGGCTGCGTCACGAAGGGGTGCGGGTCGGGCGGGTCCTCGTGGACGATGACCTGGCCACCGATGACACGGACGGTGCGATGGGGCGGCGCGGCACCGGGGCGACGGTCGTCGTGGAGAAGCTGCTCGGGGCCGCCGCCGACGAAGGCCGCGGCCTGGACGAGCTGACGGACCTCGGCAACGCGGTCGCCGCCGCGTCCCGCAGCCTGGCCGTCGCCTCCCGCGCTCAGACCTCCTTCCATACCGGCGAGCCCGCCTTCCATCTCGGGGCAGGCGAGCTGGAGTACGGCGTCGGCATCCACGGCGAACGGGCCGCCACCACCATCGACCGGCCGCCGCTGCCCGACCTGGTCGTCCGCATGATCGACGAGCTGCTGACCGGACTGCCACCAGGCCCGGGCGAGCTGCTGGTGCTGGTCAACGGGATGGGCGCGACCACGCAGCTGGAGCTGTACGGCATCTTCGACCAGGCCGCCGCCGTGCTGGAGGAGCGCGGGCTGAGGGTGGCGGAGTCGCTGGTGGGAACGTACGTGCCGGCGCTCGACATGGCCGGGTTCTCGCTGACCCTGACCCGGTTGCAGGACGGATGGCGTACGTGGTGGCGCGCCCCGGCCCGCACCCCGGCGTTCCCCGTCCTGGACGATGTCGACGAGGAGGGACGATGACCGCGACCGCAGCGCCCGTACTGCGCCGCTACGCCGAGTCCGTCGCCGCCGCCCATGACGAGCTGACCCGGCTCGACCAGGCCAGCGGCGACGGCGACTTCGGCGACAACCTCCGCTCAGGTCTGACCCGCGTCCTCGCCGAGCTGGACGGGCCAGGCGCCGGGCACGGGTTCGACGTGGCGGGGCGGGTGTTCCTGGACGAGGTCGGCGGGACGAGCGGGCCGCTGTTCGGGCTGCTGTTCACCGAGATCGCCCGCGCCCTTGACGAGGACCCCGTCGGCGGGTGGGCGCGCGGCGCCGCCGCCGGCCTCGCCGCCATCCAGCGGGTCGGCGAGGCGGAGGTGGGCGACCGCACGCTCGTGGACGCGCTGGCTCCGGCGGCGGCTGAGCTGGAGCGCGGGACGGGCTTCGCCGCCGCGGCCCGCGCCGCCGCCGAAGGCGCCCGCGCCACCGCCGGCCTGCGCGCTCGCCGCGGCCGGGCCAGCTACGTGGGTGAGCGCGCCCGCGGCCTGCCCGATCCGGGCGCGATGGGCGTGGCCCTGCTGTTCGAGGCCCTCGCGACGACGGAGGACCCCGGCTTCTCAGCAGGCCTGTTCTGAACGGTCACCCGCCGCACCAGGCCGGGGACCTTCAACCACTGGTTTCTGGGCGGGGCCGTTCCAAAAGGTCGCCCGTCACGTCTAGAAGGTCGCCCGTCACGCCACGCCGAAGGCCCCCGGCTGAGCGGTCGCCCGTCACGCTTCGCCGGCGGCCTCCTCCAGGGCGCGGAGGTCGAGCTTCTGCATGCCGAGCATCGCCTTCATCACCCGCTCAGCGGCGGCAGGGTCGGGGTGGCCGAGGAGTTCGGGCAGCCGTCGGGGGATGATCTGCCAGGACAGGCCCCACCGGTCCTTCAGCCAGCCGCACCTCGACTCCTCGCCGCCCTCCATGAATGTGGCCCACAGCTCGTCGATCTCCTCCTGCGTCTGGCAGTCGACGTAGAGGGAGACGGCCTCGTTCAGGGTGTACTGGGGGCCGCCGTTGAGCGCCATGAACCGCTGCCCGGCCAGCTCGAACGTCACCACCATGACGCCACCGCCCGGCCCGCGCCGCACCTCGACGATGCGGGAGTCGGCGAACAGCGAGGTGTAGAAGGTGGCGGCCTGCTCGGCCTGGTCGTTGAACCACAGGAACGTAGTGATCTTCTGCATGGGGAAGTTCCTCCCGGGTTTGTCGTCGTCCTTCACCGACGCGTCGAACGCGCCACCCCGGAATCGACACGCCCCTCAAACATTTTCGTGTCAGACGGATCTCCACGCGTGCCAGAAGGATCAGGACTCGCGGACCAGTCAGGAGCCCAGGACGGCGCCGATGGCGGTCATGATCGGGATGGACAGGCCCGTCGTCACCAGGATCGTGCCCCTGGCCAGGCGGCGGGCGGTGTCGTACGTGACGGCGTACACGTAGATGTTCTGGGCCGTGGGCAGGGCGGCGAAGAGGGTGGCGGCCAGGAGGTGAGTGCCGTCCAGGTGGAGGGCGAAGCGGGCCGTCAGGTACGCCACCACCGGCTGGGCGACCGCCTTGAGCGCCACGGCCAGGGCGATGTCCTTGCCCACGCCGTCCTCGCCGGGCGCGGGGGCCTGGCGGCGGGAGCCGTACAGGCTGAGACCGTAGGCCAGCAGCGCGACGGGCACGGCCGCGCCGCCCAGCAGGTCGATCGGGCGCATGACCGCGACGGGCAGCGAGACGCCGCTCACCGCGAGCGCCAGCCCGAGCAGGGAGGCGACCGTGAGCGGGTTGCGGAACGGCAGCAGCAGGGCCGCGCGCGGCGAGCGGGCGCCCTTGTCCAGGATCAGGAACGAGACGGGGGTCAGCACCAGGAGCTGGAAGAGCAGGATGGGGGCGATCAGCGCGGCGTCGCCGAGGACGTACAGGGAGATCGGCACCCCGAGGTTGCCGGCGTTGACGTACGAGGAGGCCAGGGCGCCGATCGTGACCTGCCGGGTGCTCCGCCGGAACGCCAGCTTGGCCACCAGCACGAACACCAGCTGCGTGAACGCCACCGCGATGACCTCGGTGAGCAGTACGGGCGACAGCAGCGCCCCGAGGTCGGCCTTGGAGACGGTGGCGAACATCAGCGCCGGGGTCGCCACGAAGAACGCCAGCCGGGACAGTGTCAGCTCGTCGCTCGCCCGCAGCAGGCCGGTGACGCCGATGACGTAGCCGAGCACGGCGACCGACACCAGTGCGGCGAACGCCGCGACAACCCCCGACACCCCAATACCTCCCAAAGCGGACAGGCTATCCAAGCCCGCACGCCGGGGCGGAGGCGGCCTCACGCGTGGTTACGGAGCGGGGTCGAGCGGGTGGTGTGGGTGAGCGGCCGAGCATAGGTCGCAGGGAAGGGGGTAAGCCCGTCGTGCGGCGCTGACCTGCGAAAACAGGGTGCCACAGGCATGTCGGGGCAAAATGGGGGGCTTCGGTGACTCTTGAAGAACCGCGTACTGACGAACCGTTGACGTCCGCCCTGGCGCCGGTCGAGGCCAAGGGCAAGGGACGGCTGGTCGTGGCCTGGCTGACGAGCACCGACCACAAGACCATCGGCTACATGTACCTGATCGCCTCGTTCCTGTTCTTCGCGCTGGCCGGTCTCATGGCCATGATCATCCGCGCCGAGCTGGTGCAGCCCGGCCTGCAGCTGGTCAGCAACGAGGCGTACAACCAGCTGTTCACCATGCACGGCACGATCATGATGCTGCTGTTCGCCACCCCGCTGTTCGCCGGGTTCGCCAACGTCATCATGCCGCTCCAGATCGGCGCGCCCGACGTCGCCTTCCCCCGGCTCAACGCGGTCAGCTTCTGGCTGTTCCTGTTCGGCGGCCTCATCGTCGTCAGCGGCTTCTTCAGCGCCGGCGGCGCCGCCGACTTCGGCTGGTTCGCCTACACCCCGCTGTCGCACTCCACGTTCAGCCCCACCATCGGCGGCGACCTGTGGATCATGGGGCTGGCCCTGTCGGGGCTCGGCACCATCCTCGGCTCGGTCAACTTCTTCACCACCATCATCGCCATGCGGGCCCCTGGCATGACCATGTTCCGCATGCCGATCTTCACCTGGAACACCCTGCTGACCAGCATGCTCGTGCTGATGGCCTTCCCCGTGCTGGCCGCCGCGCTGCTCGCGCTGGAGGCCGACCGCAAGCTCGGCACCCACATCTACGACCCCGCCAACGCCGGGGCGATGCTCTGGCAGCACCTGTTCTGGTTCTTCGGCCACCCCGAGGTCTACATCATCGCGCTGCCGTTCTTCGGCATCATCACCGAGGTCATCCCGGTCTTCAGCCGCAAACCCGTCTTCGGCTACATCGGCCTGGTCGGGGCCACCATCGCCATCTCGGGCCTGTCGATGACGGTGTGGGCCCACCACATGTACGGGACGGGGCAGGTGTTGCTGCCGTTCTTCGCGTTCACCACGTTCCTCATCGCCATCCCCACCGGCGTGAAGTTCTTCAACTGGACCGGCACCATGTGGCGCGGCCATCTCAGCTTCGAGACGCCCATGATGTTCGCGGTCGGCTTCCTCATCACCTTCCTGCTGGGCGGGCTGACCGGGATGATCCTGGCCTCACCGCCGCTCGACTTCCACATCACCGACACCTACTTCGTCGTCGCGCACTTCCACTACGTGGTGTTCGGGACGGTGGTGTTCGCGATGTTCTCCGGCTTCTACTTCTGGTGGCCGAAGATGACCGGCCGGATGCTCAACGAGCGGCTCGGCAAGTGGCACTTCTGGATGTTGTTCATCGGGTTCCACACCACGTTCCTGGTGCAGCACTGGCTCGGCGTGGCCGGCATGCCGCGACGGTACGCCGACTACAGCGCCGTCGACCACTTCACCGACCTGCACCTCATCTCATCCATCGGCGCGCTGCTGCTCGGCCTGTCCACGCTGCCGTTCCTCTACAACGTCTGGTGGACGGCCCGGCACGCGCCCCGCGTCACCGTGGACGACCCCTGGGGCTTCGGCAACTCCCTGGAATGGGCGACGAGCTGCCCGCCGCCCCGCCACAACTTCACCAGCCTGCCCCGCATCCGCTCGGAACGTCCCGCCTTCGACCTGCACTATCCGCACACCGCCCGTCCAGCCGTCGAAGCCGCCGCGGAGAAGGAGTGAACCCCGTGGACGGCCTGTCGCCCCACGAGCGGCTCATCCTGGCGGAGATCGAGCTGGAACTGCGCCACACCGAGGCGCGCCTGGCCAACCGGCTGAGCGCCTTCAACGCCAGGGCCGGCGAGGACGGGCCGCAGCGCTTCGCCCCGCAGGTCAGCAACTGGGAGGTCGTCGCGGTGCTGGCCATGGTGCTGCTCATCTCCGGCATCATGACGCTTTTCGTGCTGTCCTGCTGACGGTTAGGGTGGCCGGTCGTGGCTCCCCGCATGCGCCGTTCCGTACGCGCGATCATCCTCGACCCCGACGACCAGGTCCTGCTGTGCCGCCACGACACCACCGCAGCCGGCGGGCCCGTCGTGTGGGCGATGCCGGGCGGCGGCGTCGAGCCCGGCGAGACCGACCTGCAGGCGCTGCGCCGCGAGCTGGCCGAGGAGGTCGGGCTACGCGTGACCGCGCTCCCACCGCACGTCTGGCACCAGCGCGCGCTCGTCGACCACGCGCCCGGCTACGACGGCGTCGTCAACGACTACTTCCTCGTGCGCGCGCCCGCGTTCACGCCGCGCGGGGAGTGGGACGACGCGCGGCTGGCCGCCGAGCAGATCACCGGAATGCGCTGGTGGAGCGTGCCGGAGATCGCCGCGGGCCACGGCGACGACCTCTTCTCGCCGCGCGCGCTCGCCGCCACGCTCGGCGCGCTGCTCGCGGGGGGCGTCCCGGCCGAGCCGGTACGGCTGGGCGTCTGACCGTCCTCGCCGGTGCGGCTCGGCGTCCGGGTTCAGCGGCGGCCGCGGAACGTGCGGCCGGGCGTCCGGGTTCAGCGGCGGCCGCGGAACGTGCGGCGCAGGTCCGCGACCCACTCCTGCGGGATCTCCCACGGGATGAAGTGCCCGCCGCGGTCGTGGCAGGTGACCCCGACGTGGTTGTACCAGGCCGCCCTGTCGCTCTCCAGGAACCCGCGAATGCGCTGCTCGCCGGTCGTCACCCCCGGCGGGTTCTCGTAGCTCACGAACGTGATGCCCGTCGGCGCCTCCACCACCGGCCGGCGGTCGTGCGACGGCGTCCACGGGTAGCGGTTGTTGTTGGCGTACGTGCGGACGGACGAGCCGATCGCCTCGCCTGCCCAGTAGATGGTGGCGTGCGTGAGCAGGTCGTCCTTGCTGAACACCCGCTCCACGTCGCCGCCGTTGTCCGACCACTTCGCCCAGCGTTCGAGCATCCAGGAGAGCATCCCGGCGGGCGAGTCGGCCAGGCCGTGCGCCAGCGTGGACGGCGCCATCATGTGCGCGGCCAGGTGCACCGCGAAGCGCCGGTCCAGCTCCATGAACCGGGCGTGCACGTCGGACGGCAGATCGGGCGGGATGGGGGCGCCGCCGCTGAAGTCCCACGCCCGGTCGCCGTTGAAGAAGTCGAGCTTGAGCGCCGAGCCGATGTGGATGGCGATCAGCTCGCCGGCGTACTTGTGGCCGAGCTGCCCCGTCACCAGCGCGCCCACGTCGCAGCCCGCCGCCGCGTAACGCTCGTGGCCGAGCACGCCGGTCATCAGCTCGTGCCAGACGTCGGCGATCTTCCAGAAGTTCATGTCGGGACGCCCGGTGAGCGGCGTCGAGAAGCCGAAGCCCGGCAGCGACGGCACGATCACGTCGAACGACTTCGCCGGGTCGCCGCCGTACGCGGCCGGGTCCGCCAGCGGATCGACGACCTTGGACCAGTGCCAGAACGTCCACGGCCAGCCGTGGCTGAGGATCAGCGGCACCGGGTCCGGGCCCGCGCCGGGCCGGCGCATGAAGTGCACCGGGACGCCGCCGACGTCCACCCGGTAGTGCTCGTAGGCGTTGATCGCCCGCTCGGCCGCCCGCCAGTCGAAGCCGTCGGCCCAGTAGGCGACCAGCTCCTCCAGGTACGCCCGGCGCACCCCGTAACGGCCGTCCTCGTTGCCCGGGTCCGGCGCCCACCTGGTCGCGGCCAGCCTGCGGCGCAGGTCGTCGAGCACCTCGTCCGGCACGTGCAGCGGCACCGGCTCCAGCGGTTTCGTCATGATGGCTCTCCTCGCTCCTCCAGCCCGGCCGCGATCTCGGTCAGGCGGCCCAGCACGCGCGCGACGTCCGCGAGCGCCGCCCGGTCGCCGTCGTCCAGCTGCTCGACCAGGCGGCGCAGGCGCTCCACCCGGTCGGCGCGCCTGGACTCGACGATCCGCCGGCCGTCGGGGGTGAGCGACAGCAGGACCGCGCGCCCGTCACGCGGGTCGGGACGGCGGGACACCAGCCCTTCGCGTTCCAGCTTGGCCACGAGCGCGGTCAGCGCGGGCTGCTTGAGCTGCTCGGTCGCCGTCAGGTCGGTCAGCCGCAGCGGGCCCTTACGTGACAGGGTGTGCAGCACCGACAGCGTCGAGAAGTTGAGCCGGCGAACTGAGGGCAGGCGGATGTAGTACGCGTTGAAGTCCTCGATCGTGGTCGCCAGCTCGCCGAGATCCAGATCGGAGGTCACAGCCGCTTTATATCAAAGTTCGATGTAATTCGGCACCTTACGGTCGCGGTAGGGCGCGCCGTAAACGTTCCGTAAGTCCGCTCCGCCAGGCTTGAGCCAGCTGACCGACCGAAAGGAAGAACCCCTGATGCGTACGCTCAAACTCCAGATCCAGACCACCATCGACGGCTACATGGGCGGCCCCGAGGGCGAGATGGACTGGATGGACTTCAACTGGAGCGACGACGTCGGCGCCTACATCGACGCCATGACCTCCTCGGTCGACTGCATCCTGCTCGGCCGCGAGCTCGCCGGGGGCTTCATCCCCACCTGGGCCGCCGAGCCCCAAGGGGAGAGCAAGGAGACCGTCGCGTGGATGAACGACACCCCCAAGGTCGTCGTCTCCAACACCCTCACCGAGTCGCCGTGGCCCAACGCCACCATCCTCGGCGGTGACCTCGCCTCCGCCATCCGCGACCTCAAGGAGCGGCCCGGCGGCGACATCATCACGTACGGGGGCGCGAAGCTCGCCTCCGGCCTCATCGCGGAAGGGCTCATCGACGAGATCCACCTGTTCGTCAACCCGGTCTCGATCGGCAGCGGCCTGCCCGTCTTCCCCGACGTCGCCGGTCACCAGCGCTTCCGCCTCGCCGGGGCCCGGCCGTTCGAGTGCGGGATCACCGCCCTGCACTACGCGCCCAAGCGCGACTGAGTCTCCGGGGCGGAACGCGGAAGACCGGGTGCCGCTCCGTGAGAAGATCGAGATCATGATTGGACTGCCTGGCTCATGCCGCCCGGGCGCTCACGACGCCCGCGCGACGGCCACCGACTCCTCCGTGACGTCCATCGCGCGGCCGGGGCTGCTCGGCCATGCCGCTGTCGTGGTGAGGGCGGGTACGGTCGAGTGCTGAGCATGCCGAGAGCCCACGACGACGCCGCCGCCGTCCCCGGCGCCTCCGGAGGCGTACACGCGCAGTCCTTGACGTCCCGCGAGCCGGGCACACCCTCCGACGGCGGCGCTCGCAAGGCGCGGGCCGGGAGCGTGGGGCGCATCCCCGGGCTGCGGCCGCGGCGCAAGCCCGGCGACGGCGGCGAGGTGGCCGCGGCCGACGTCGATCTCGTCGACGGGCTGGCCGCGCCGACCCGCCGCACCGTGGTCGCGTGGCTCACCGAGCGGCCGTCGGCGGCCACCCGGCAGGCCAGGTTGCAGGTGCTGGCCGCGTTCCTGCGCTGGCTCCACGACACCGACCCGGCGCTCGAACCGCTCGCCGCCACCGGCGCCCACCTCGACGCCTACTGCGACGGCGCGCTCAGCGGCACCCTCGCCGTCGGCGTGCGCACCCCCGGCAAGCCCCTGTCGCCCGCGACCGTGTCGAGGAAGCGGGCGATGCTGTCGGCGTTCTACACGTTCGCGTGGCGCAGCGGCGCCGTACGCCCGGGGTCCGTCCCGGCGCTGACCCCCGGCGACCGGCGGCTGCTGCGCAAGGGCATCGCCCGGCTGGCCGCCGACGGCAGGCCCGCAGAGGCCGCCGCCGTCGCGCTGCTCGACGCCACCGGCGCGCCCGTCGCGGCGCTGGCCGGCATCACGTTGCAGGACCTGCGGGCGGTGACCGCCGGCGAACCCGCCATCGTCACCGTCCCCGACGGGCGCGGCGACCTCGTCGCCTTCCCCATCCCGGCCCTGGTCAGGCCCCTGCTGCGGACGCTGTCGTCGTCCAGGACCCCGGGCGAGCCGCTGATCAGGCAGGACGACGGGCACCCCGTGGACGCCCGCTGGGTCAAGGACGCGCTCACCGAGGCCGCCCTGGCCGGCGGCATCCCCCGGCGCCGCGCCGAACTCCTCGACCCGCACATGATGCGCGCCCCCACGGTCACGGACCTCCTCCGCACCCGCCCCACTTACTGACCCTTACGGCCCGCCGCCCCGCTCCACGGCCGGCTCGCCCACGGCACCCTGCGGCCCGCCGTCACGCGACGGCGGACCTGCGTGTCTGCGGGGCGGGTGTGGGAGGGCGGGGCTGCGTGTTTGTGGGGCGGAGGTGGGAAGGCGGGGCCGCGTGTCCGCCGGGCAGACGTAGCACGGTGTGTGCGCGTCAGCCGCGCAGGCGGCCTACCGCGCCCAGGACGCCGCCCTTGTCCAGGCCGGGCGCCGGGTGCGGGGCGTCGTCGCGCCAGTGCTGCACCGGCACCACGCCCGGCTCCAGCAACTCCAGCCCGTCGAACCAGCCGCGCACGGTGTCGCGGTCGCGCCAGGCGATCGAGCCGGACGCCGAGCGCCGGTAGACGTCCTGGGCCTCGCCCATCCGCTCCGGCCGGCCCTCGTCCGGCTCGACGTAGCTGTGCGAGATCACCAGGTGGCCGCCGGGCACCAGCGCGCCGCGCAACGTGGCGACGATGGCGGCCACCTCGGCGTCATCCGGGAGGAAATGCAGGACGGCGGCCAGGACGATCGCGACGGGGCGGCCGAAGTCGAGGTGGGCGGCGGCGTCGCGCAGGATGTCGGCCGGCCGGCGCACGTCGCCGTCCAGCACGTACGTGCCGGGGCTGCCGGCGAGCAGCGCCTGGGCGTGGGTCAGCACGATCGGATCGTTGTCGACGTACACGACCTTGGCGTCAGGCGCGACCCTTCGGGCCACCTGGTGCACGTTGTCCTGGGTGGGCAGGCCGGTGCCGATGTCGAGGAACTGCCGTACGCCGGAGGCGGCGAGGTGGTGCACCGTACGGATCAGGAAGCCCCGGTTGGCGCGGGCCATCTCGCGTACGTCGGCGCCTGAGTCGCGGGCGAGCCTGACGATCTGCTCGGCGGCGTCACGGTCGGCGCGGAAGTTGTCCTTGCCGCCGAGGTAGTAGTCGTACATCCGGGCGACGCTCGGAACCGTCGGATCGACGCCCGGTGGAGCCTGCTCATCGGTCATCGCACTGCGCCCTTCCCTCGGCCTGCCCGGATCATAAGCCCGAGATCATCACGCGGTCACGACCCCGTACGCACCCCGAGCAGCGCGGCACGTCATCTCGTAGCCAAGGCGTGGGGCTGTACCTACTAGTATGTTCGGCATGGACACCAGGGAACGGCTCATCGAGAGCACCCGTGAGCTGCTGTGGGAGCGGGGCTATGTCGGCACCAGCCCCAAGGCGATTCAGCAGCGGTCGGGAGCCGGGCAGGGCAGTATGTATCACCACTTCAGCGGCAAGCCCGATCTCGCCCTGGCGGCCATCGATCGCACTGCGAAGGAGCTGAGGGAGCGGGCCGAGGCCGCCTTCGCCGGGCCCGGCACGACCGTCGAGCGGGTCGCCGCCTACCTGCGGCGCGAGCGGGACGTGCTCAAGGGCTGTCCCGTCGGCCGGCTCACCCAGGATCCCGACGTCATGGCCGATCCTGGGCTGCGGCGGCCGGTCGAGGAGACGTTCGCCTGGCTCACCGGGCGGATCGGCGAACTGCTCGAAGAGGGGCGCGCGGCCGGCGAGTTCGACGCCCGCCTCGACCCCGCCGCCACGGCCACCGCCCTCGTCGCCGTGCTCCAGGGCGGGTACGTGCTGGCCCGCGCCGCCGGTGACCCCGGTGTGTTCGCCACCGCCGTCGAAGGCGCGCTCGGCCTGCTCACCCGGTCCGCCCTCTTCTGAGACTCTTCTGGGAGGAAGACGATCATGCCCTTCGTCCGCATCGACGCGATCCGCGCCGACCCCGAGCGGCTCGACGCACTCGGCCGTGCCGTCCACGACGCGATGGTGGAGACCGTCGGCATCCCGTCCGACGACCTGTTCCAGGTGCTGACCTCGCACGACGGCACTCGCAGCGTGATGCGGTACGGCGCCTTTCCCGGCCTGCGCCGGGACGACGACGCCGTGTTCGTCGCGATCACGCTGCGCTCCGGCCGCACGCCGGAGGTGAAGAAGGCGCTCTACCGGCGCATCGCCGAGCTGGCCCACGCGTACGCGGGCACCGAGCCGCGCAACGTGCTCGTCTCGCTGACCGAGAACGAGTCGATCGACTGGTCGTTCGGGCTCGGCGTCGCGCACTACGTGCCCTGACCCTCCAAGGGGGTTCTGGCGAGCAGGCGCAGGGCGAGCAGGCCGCCGATGCCGGGCAGCCAGGCGACGAGGGCGGCGGGAAGCGTACGGCGGGGGTCGCGCGCGGCGGCGACGACCGTGAACAGGTACGCGCACCCGTGCACCGGCCCCGCCAGCGACGAGATCGCGGGCAGGTGCACGGTGAGCACGTTGCCCAGCAGGACGACGAGCGTGGCGAGCTCGACGGCGGCGGCGATGCGCAGGGGTTGACGGTTCACGGTCACACCCCCGTCGTGGAGCCGGGGCGGACGATCATGAGGACGGTCACGACGGCCCAGAGCAGGTTGAACACGCCGGTCACCATCCCTAGCCGGGCGGTCGTGCCGTCGTCGACCCCGTTCAGCAGCCGTTCCTGGCCCGGTAGGACGGCCAGGGCCAGCACCCCGGCGGCGAGTGCGGTGAGGCCGATCGACACGATCAGCCAGGCGTCGGTGAGGACGCCGAGGCTGCTCGCCGTGGCGAACCCGAACACCGGGACGGCCAGGCCGAGCACGGCGTAGACGCGGCAGATCCGGTGCAGCAGCCGGACGGGGGCGACGGAGGCGGCGTCCGCCCCGGCCGCGTGCGCCCGCCGCACCGCCGCCGGGAACATGGAGGCCGCGACCGTGACCGGCCCGACCGCGACGATGGCGGCCAGCACGTGCAACGACAGCAGTACCTTCGTCACGACCGGCCCCCAGCGTCCGAGGCGCGGCACCTCTGTGGTGCCGGCCGGTGAAGGGGGAAGGGCGGGAGCATCCGCCGGCGCGGGTGAAGGGGCATGGGGTGGTACGGGTCCAGGAATGTGGGGTGGTGCGGGTCCGCGGGCGTGGGGTGGTGCGGGTCCAAAGGCGTGGGGTGGTGCGGGGGCTGGGGCATCAAGGGGTGGGGGACTGGTTGGGGTGGGGTGAGAGGCATGGTTGGCCTTACCAGGCGGCGGTGGGGCCGGTGGGGGACCAGGTGGTGCCGCGGCGTTCGTGGGCGAACAGCGTTTCCACGGCGTGCGCGATCTGCGGGCCGGTCTCGCGTTCGACCAGGTAGAGCCCCAGGTCCACGCCTGAGGTGATGCCGGCGGCCGTCACGAGGTCGCCGTCGTCCACCAGCCGGGCCCGCACCGGGCGGGCGCCGGTCGCGGCGAGGGCGTCCAGGCCCTGGTGGTTGGTGGTGGCGTGGCGGCCGGAGATGAGGCCGGCCATGGCGAGGATGAGCGAGCCGCCGCACACGGTGGCGACCAGCGTGCCCTCCCGCTCGAGCGCCAGCTTGGCGAGGGCGGGCAGGCCGGTCTCCAGCGAACGGGCGAGCACGGCCTGCACGGTGTGCTCCCCGTCGCCGGACAGCGCGCCGGCCCCGCCCGGGATGATGACCACGTCGGCGACGGCCGGGTCGAGTGTGCCGGTGGCGCGCAGCGTGAGGCGCGGGATGCCGCTGGGCACCTCGCGGGGACCTTCGGCGGTGACCAGCTCGGCTGTGACGTCACCGCCGGCGAGGGCGGCCGCTTGCAGGACCTCGTACGGGCCGAGGGCGTCGAGCGGGTCGAACCCGTCGAACAGGACCACGTGAACGTGCATGAAGGGATGCTCCTTTCGTCGGCGGCCCACGTTAGGGCGGCGGAGGGGGAGTACCCCAGTGGCTGGATCGACAATTTCCAACGGGTTCTCGCCAACCGGTCGACCCGGGACTGGATCCGGGAGCAGGCGGACGACCTGGGCGTTCATGTGTGGCGGGATCTCGGCTACGGTGGCGGGCATGCACACGGTGGCGGTTCTCGCGACGGACCATGTGGTGGCGGCCGACCTGGGAGTGCCGATCGAGGCGTTCGGGCGGGCGCGGCTGGCCGACGGGCGCCGCCCGTACCGCGTGCTGGTGTGCGCGGCGGAGCCGCAGGTCGCGACCGACACGTTCACGATCTCCGCGCCGCACGGGCTGGAAGCGCTGCGCGAAGCCGACACGATCATGGTGCCGGGCCAGTCGGAACGGGGCACGCCGCCGGGCGAGGACGTCCTGGACGCGCTGCGCGCGGCGGCACGAGACGGCACCCGCATCGCCTCCATCTGCGTGGGCGCCTTCACGCTGGCCGCGGCGGGCCTGCTCGACGGGCGAGGCGCGACCACCCACTGGCTGGCGGCCGACCGGCTGGCCCAGATGTTCGCGCAGGTGGACGTGCGACCCGACGTGCTCTACGTCGACAACGGGCAGATCCTCACCTCGGCGGGCGCCGCTGCCGGGCTCGACCTGTGCCTGCACATGATCCGCCGCGACTTCGGCTCGGCGGTGGCCGCCGACGCGGCCCGGCTGTCGGTGATGCCGCTGGAGCGCGAGGGCGGGCAGGCGCAGTTCATCGTGCACGCGCAGCCGCCGGTGCCGCGCGGCTCACAGCTGGAGCCGGTGCTGGCGTGGATCGAGGACAACCTGGCCAGGGACGTGACGCTGGCCGACATGGCGCGGCGCGGCGGGCTGAGCGAGCGTACGTTCAGCCGCCGCTTCCGCGAGCAGACCGGCACCACGCCGCTGCAGTGGCTGCTGCGGGCCCGCGTACGGCGGGCGCAGTTCCTGCTGGAGACCACCGACCACGGCGTGGAGCGCATCGCGGTGCAGGCCGGGTTCGGCTCGGCCACCGCGTTCAGGGAGCGGTTCAAGCGGGTGGCCGGCGTGACGCCGCAGACCTACCGCGCGTCCTTCCGCACCGCCACGGAAAGCTCCCGCATCGCCACGGAAAGCTCCCGCGCCGCCACGGAAAGCTCCCGCGCCGCCGCAAAAGCGTCCGCACAGCGAGTCAGCGGATAGCGGGCCTCCGTACAGCGGGCCGGCGGGGAAGGACGTGCGTGATCAGAGGCGGTGGGTCGCGTCGCTGCGGTAGTCCGTGTACGTGTACGGGTTGTCGAGCACCTCGGCCGTGGGGATGTCCGGGTTCATGCCCTTCTCCCACGCCTCCTCGCCCATCTCCCCGCGCAGATACTCGACGGTCCTGTCCACCTCGGCGCGGGCGGCGGCGAGGTCGATGCCGACCAGCCGGTGCTCGTGCTTGACCACTCGCCCGTTGACCAGCACCGTGTGCACGTCGCCGCGCTGCGCCTGGAACACCACGTGCCCGAACGGGTTGAGCAGCGGGAACGACACCGGCGAATGATCGTTCTTGATGAGCACGAGGTCGGCCTTCTTGCCGGGCTCGATGACGCCGAGGTCGTCGCGCCCGATGGCCTCGGCGCCGCCCCTGGTCGCCCACTGCGCCACCTGGTCGGCGCGGAGCGCGGCGTGCGTGACGGTCTCGCCCTTGGCGTGCGCCTCCAGGTGCTCGCGGGAGCGGTCGGCGCCGAGCGTGGTGCGCATGGCGGAGAACAGGTCGCCGCTCCACCAGACGCTGGTGTCCATCGACAGCGAGACCGGGATGCCGTGCTGGCGGATCGCCCAGGTGGGCGGGTAGCCCTGGCCGGCGCTCTGCTCGCTCTCGGTGGAGACGGAGATGGAGCCGCCGGTGGCCGCGATGCGGTGGTAGGAGTCGGCCGACAGGGAGGCGGCGTGCACGTAGACGGTGCCGGGGGTCATGAAGCCGTGCTCGTACATGAGCCTGATGCCCTCGTCGCTGGTGGCGCCCCAGACGCCGGCGTGCGTGGTGACGCTGGCGCCGAGGTCGCGGGCCACCTCGAAGGCGGGCTTCTCGGGGAAGGACGGGTCGCCGAGCACGTCGAAGGCGATCTGGAAGCCGAGCAGGTCGTCGCCGGTGATGCGGCGGCGCACGAAGTCGCGGAACTCGGGCGCGGTGGTCCACTCGGCGGGCGGCGCCTGGATGTTGCCGTACGCCAGCACGTACCGGCCGGGCACGGCCTGCAGCGCGTCGGCGGCGGCGTCGGCGTGGTCGGGGGTGCGCAGCCCGTGTGACCAGTCGACGACGGTGGTGACGCCGGCGTCGAGCGCCTCGATGGCGGCCAGGGTGTTGCCCGCGTGGATGTCCTCGGGCCTGAACAGCTTGCCGTACTCCAGGTAGTACCAGACGAAGTACTGGGTGAGCGTCCAGTCGGCGCCGTAGCCGCGCATCGCGGTCTGCCACATGTGCCGGTGGGTGTCGATCATGCCGGGCATGACGATGCCGCCCGTGGCGTCGATCTCGGCGGTGCCCTCGGGCACGTCGAGCGCGGGGCCGACGGCGGTGATCTCGTCGCCGGTGACCAGCACGTCCGTCTCGGTCAGCACCCGCCTGCCGTCCATGGGCAGCACGGTGCCGCCGCGCAGCACCAGGGGCCGCCCGGCCTCGAACTCGGTCATCGTAGGAACTCCTCACGGCACGGGAACGCAGACCCCGCGAACATATGTCCGCACAACGGTCATTTACTTTGCCGTAACTCTACGAGCGCCCCGCCTGGTGTCAAGGGTGCCCGCTGCTGTGGCCCAGGCGTGCGGACGTGTGCCAGAATCCCGATTACGGACATTTGTCCGCTGAACGAACGTACCGAACGAAGGGAAGGGCCGGATGACAGCAGACGCCGCAACGAACGGGCCGGCGGGGGGCGGGCCGCTGTCCGGCGTCCTGGTGGCCGACTTCTCCCGGATCCTGGCCGGCCCGTACGCCACGATGCTGCTGGCCGACCTGGGCGCCGACGTCGTCAAGGTCGAGGGCCCCAAGGGCGACGACACCCGTGGCTGGATGCCGCCCACGCGGGGCGAGGTGTCCACCTACTACCTGGGCGTCAACCGGGGCAAGCGCTCGATCGCGCTCGACCTGCGCGACGAGGGCGACGCCGAGGTGGCCAGAGAGCTGGCCAGGCGCGCCGACGTGCTCATCGAGAACTTCCGCCCCGGCGGGCTGGCCAAGTACGGTCTCGACTACGACGCCGTCACGTCCGCCAACCCGGGCGTCGTCTACGCCTCCATCAGCGGGTTCGGCTCCGGCGAGGGCGCCCGCGTGCCCGGCTACGACCTCATGGTGCAGGCCATCTCCGGCCTGATGAGCCTCACCGGCGAGCCCGACGGGCCGCCGTACCGGGCCGGCATCTCCGTCTTCGACGTCATGGCGGGCAACCACGCCGTCATCGGCATCCTGGCCGCGCTGCGGCACCGCGACGCCACAGGGCGCGGGCAGCACGTCGAGATCAATTTGCTGTCTTCGGCGCTGACCGGGCTGGTCAACCACAGCTCCGCGTACGTGGCGGGCGGGGAGGTGCCGTTCCGGATGGGCAACGCGCACCCCAGCGTGTTCCCGTACGAGCCGCTGCCCACCGCCGACGACGACCTCATCGTCACCGCCGCGAACGACGGCCAGTTCCGCAAGCTGTGCGAGGTGCTCGGCATCCCCGAGATCGCCGACGACCCGCGCTACGCCCGCAACGCCGACCGCACCGCCAACCGCGACGAGCTGCGCCCCATCCTCGTCGAGCGGCTGGCCGCCAGGGGCGCCGTCGAGTGGTTCGAGCTGCTGGTCGAGGCCGGCGTGCCGAGCGGTCCCATCCAGACCATCGACGGCGGGTTCGCGATGGCCGAGCGGTTCGGGCTGGACCCGGTGGTCGAGGTCGGCGAGGGCGAGCGGGCGGTGCCGACCACCCGTAACCCCATCAGGTTCTCCGAGACGCCGGTCAGCTATACGCTGCCGCCACCGGAGCTCGACGAGCACGGAACGGAGCTGCGCAAGTGGCTCACCGGGGCCGGCGAGGAAGGGGAGGAGCGGGCGTGAGCGAGCGCGACTACCCGACGGCGCTCGGGGCGTCGTCACTGAAGACGATCACCCTGCTCGGGCAGGATCTGGCCGGCGACGTCATGGGCGAGGTGGGCTTCGGCGAGCTGGCGTTCTGGCTGGCCACCCAGCGCCGCCCGTCGCCCGGCGAGGTACGCGTCTTCGAGGCGGTGCTGGCCGCGCTGGCCGACCACGGGTTCACGCCGACCGCGATCGTGACGCGGCTGACGTACCTGTCGGCGCCCGACTCCGTCCAGGGGGCGCTGGCGGCGGGGCTGCTCGGCGGCGGCTCGCGCTTCCTCGGCGTCACCGAGGACTGCGGCCGCTTCCTGGACGACGTCATCCAGGAGCACGGCGACCCGCTGCCCGCCGACGACGCCGGCTGGGACGCCCTCGCCCTGCGCACCGTGCGGGCCCGCCGCGAGGAACGCAAGCTCATCCCCGGCCTCGGCCACCACGTGCACAAGGACGGCGATCCGCGCACGCCCAGGCTGTTCGAGATCGCCGCGGAAGAGGGCCTCTACGGCCCCCACTTGTTGCTGTTCGCCGCGATCGGCCGGGTGCATCCCCAGGTGCTCGGCCGTACCCTGCCGCTCAACGGCGCGGGGGTGTGCGGCGCCGCGCTCGCCGACCTCGGCCTGCCGCTGGAGCTGCTGCGCGCGTTCGCCCTGCTGGCCAGGACCGCGGGGCTCATCGGGCAGCTCGCCGAGGAGCTGCGCAACCCCGTCGCCAACGACATCTTCCTGTCGGTGGACCTCAACAACCGGCCCATCGACCCCGAGCCCTACGGAGGTTCGCATGGCTGAACTCGTCGCGGTCATCGCGTCGACCCACCACCCGTTCTACTACCGCGCCTCCACCTCGACGGGGGAGGACCGGCCGCCGTTCGCCGACGAGTGGGTACGCAAGGTCGAAGCCTTCCGCGAGACGTTGACGCGGGCGAACCCCGACGTCCTCGTCATGGTCGGCTCCGACCACTTCCACCAGTTCTGGCTGGACAACATGCCGCAGTTCCTGGTCGGCAAGGCCCCCTTCTACGACGCGAACTTCTACAACGAGGAACGCGAGTTCGGCCTGCCCCGCATGCTCTTCCAGGGCCAGGAGGACCTGTCGGCGCACCTGCTGCGCGGCGGCATGGACATGGGCTTCGACCTCGCCTTCTCCAACGAGCTGCGGATCGACCACTCCATCACGTGCCCGATCATCACCCTGCGCCCGCAGAACGACCTGCCGATCGTGCCCGTCTACACCAACATCTTCGCCCCGCCGCTGCCGCAGCCGAAGCGCTTCATCCAGCTCGGCCAGGCCATCCGCGAGCTGGTCGAGTCGTGGCCGGGAAACCAGCGGGTGGCGGTCATCGGCACCGGGCACCTGTCGCTGGAGCTGGGCGGCCCTCGCCAGTTCGGGCCGCACGGCCCCGACCCCGACTTCGACCGCAAGGCCGTCGAGTGGATCTCCACCGGCGACATCGAGGGCTGCCTGTCGGAGGTCACCCTCGACAGCCTGTGGAACCCGGGCAACGCCACCCACGGCTTCATGGACTTCATGCTGATGATGGGGGTCGCCGGGGAGGGGCGCAAGGCCGACTACGTGGACACCTACGACCTGTTCCACACCATGGAGGCGTACTTCACCTGGTACCGGAACGGAGGCGGCCGCGCATGAGCAAGTACCTGCTGAACAAGTTCCTCTTCACCGTCGATCGCGACCCCGAGCTGGTCGAGCGCTACCGCGAGCAGCCCCGCGCCACCGTCGAGTGGTGGGAGGCCGAGTACGCCAACCGCATCCTCGGCTGCCACTCCGGCGAGTCGTCCACGTGGCTGCGCTTCGACGACGCCGAACGTGAGGCGCTGGCCGGCCACGACTACCCCAAGCTGTTCGAGCTGGGCGCGCATCCGTTCCTCACCTTGACGCTGTTCATCGCGATGTTCGAGCGCGACTACAGCGAGCCGCTGGGCTTCCAGCTGGAGTACGCGCGGCGGCTCGCGCACCACCAGCTGCCGTATCCGGACATCGCCACCTGATGCGGGCCGCGCAGATCGACACGTGCGGCCGGCCGCCGCGCCCGGCCGACCGGCCCGACCCCTCGCCGGGGGCGGGGGAGCTGCTCGTGCGGGTGCTCGCCGCGCCGATCACGCCGCTCGACGTGCTGTGCGCGGGCGGGGCCTCCTACTTCGGGGCGCCCGCGACGCCGTACGTCCCCGGCGTGCAGGGGGTCGGAACAGTGGGCGGGCGGCTGGTGTGGTTCCCCACGCCGGCCGGGATGGCGCCGGGCGACGGGAGCATGGCGGAGCTGGCCTGCGTGCCCGCCGGCGACGTCGTCGAGCTGCCCGGTGACGCCGGCCCCGTCGCCGTGGCGGCGCTCGGGCTGTCGGCGGTGGCCGCGTACCAGGCGCTGACCTGGCGGGGTGAGCTGGCCGCCGGGGAGCAGGTGCTGGTGCTGGGAGGGCTGGACGGACGCGGCCTTGACCTGGACCAGGACCTCGCCCGGGCCGGGGGCTGGGCGGTCGAGGTCGGTGAGATCGAGCACGTCGGGGGAG
>NZ_JBFAPT010000025.1:0-172183 GCF_040676845.1 Nonomuraea sp. NPDC049504 | reverse complement strand
TGCTGTCGAACGTCCAGCGCTTGGTGAGGGAGCCGTTGCGGAAGTCCCAGGCGGCGATGACGCTGCGGGTGTAGTAGCCGCGCGCCATGATCAGGCTGGGCCGCTCCCCGTCCAGGTACGCCGTGCCCGCCAGGAAGCGGTCCACCCTGTTGCCGTAGTTGTCGCCCCAGGACGACACCGTGCCGCGCGGCGGGTCGTAGTTCACCGTGGACATCGCGGCGCCGGTCTGGCCGTTGAACATCGTCAGGTACTCAGGGCCCGACAGGATGTAGCCGCTGGAGTTGCGGTGGTCCGCGCCGGCGTTGCCGATCACCGCGCCGCGGCCGTCCACGGTGCCGTCGGCCGTCTTCATGGCCACTTCGGCCCGGCCGTCGCCGTCGTAGTCGTAGACCTGGAACTGCGTGTAGTGCGCGCCGGCGCGGATGTTGCGGCCCAGGTTGATGCGCCACAGGCGGGTGCCGTCGAGTTTGATGCCGTCGATGTAGACCGGGTCGGTGGTGCCGGACTGGGAGTTGTCCTTGGAGTTGTTCGCCTCCCACTTCAGCACGAGGTCGAGCCGGCCGTCGCCGTCGAGGTCGCCTACGCTGGCGTCGTTGGCGTGGTGGCCGCTGCTCGGCGGGGAGATCGGCACGTCGAGGTAGCCGTTGGCGAAGCGCAGCGAGGGCTCCGACGCCGGGCCCTCGGCGCCGCCGGTGACCGGCCTGACGGTGTAGGAGGCGTCGGACGAAGCGCCCGCGTCCAGGTAGTTGGTGGAGTCGGTGACGGTGGCGACGCGGGTGCCGCCCCGGTAGACGGCGAAGGCCGTCTCGCGCGGCTCGGTGCCCAGCAGCCGCCAGGAGACCAGGTTGCCGCTGCCCGACCGTACGCTGATCAGCCCCCTGTCCAGGTCCTCGGCCTGCTTACCGCCCTCCGGGTCCGGCGGGTCCGGCGGGTCCGGCGTGATGGTGGGCGTGGGCTCGCCCGACTCGCCGGTGCAGGCGACCCCGTTCAGCGTGAACGCGGCGGGCGCCGGGTTCGAGCCGCTCCACGAGGCGTTGAAGCCGAACGTGGTGCTGCCGCCGCTCGGGATCACGGCGTTGTAGCCCGCGTCCTCGGCCCGTACGTCGGCGCCGCTCTGCGTGGCGGCGGCGTTCCACGCCTGCGTGATCCGCTGCCCTGCGGCGAACGACCAGTCCAGCCGCCAGCCGTCGATCGCGTCGCCCACGTTGCGGATGGTCACGCTGCCGGTGAACCCGTCGGACCACTGCGTGGCCACGGCATAGTCCACCTCGCAGGCCACCGCGGCGGCCGCGGACGTCTGCAGGCCGGCGGCGCCCGCCGCCACGAACACGGCGCCGGCGAGCCCTGCGGACAGCAGCGCGGAACGGGGTAAACGTTTCATTGAGCGTCCAATCGCCGTACGGATGCTGGGGCGCCCACACCGTAGGAAGGCCCTGCTCAGGGTGTCAACGATCGGACCCTCGGCCGCGACACGGCGATTGTTACCTTTCAGGTCAGCGGCGGGAAGCCCGGCCGGCGGCGCTGAAACTTTCGGAGCCTCAGCGGCGCGGCGGCGCCGTCGAGTCGCGGACCACCAGGCGCGGCCGGTAGACCAGCTTCTGGTGCCGGTGGCCGGGCCGCGACTCGTCCAGCAGCAGCTCCGCGGCGACCCTGCCCAGCTCGCGCTTCGGCTGCCACACCGTGGTCAGCGGCGGGGCGAGCTGGGCGGCGAACGCCACGTCGTCGTACCCCACGACCGACATCTCCCCCGGCACCGCGATGCCGCGCTCGCGCAGGCCGCCGATCACGCCGAGCGCCGCCGTGTCGTTGAGGCAGACGATCGCGGTCGGCGGGTCCGCCGCGCCCAGCACGTCCTCCAGGGCCGCCGCGGCGGTCACCGTGATGTCAGGCGACGGCACCCGCACCTCCAGCACACCCTGATCGGGGTCGAGTCCCGCCTTGACGAACGCCCTGCGCACCCCCGCGTGCCGCTCAGCCGTCTGCTGCACCTCGATGGCCGCGCCGAGCAGCGCGATGCGCCGGTGCCCCAGCTCGATGAGGTGCGCCGCCACCTGCTCGCCGCCCCACCGGTTGTCGATCGACACCGAGCACAGCCGGCCGTCGGAGCGGTGGTCGAGCAGCACCACCGGGACCCCGCGGCCGGCCAGGGCGACCAGCGGGCCGAGGTCGTCCTCGACCGGGGTGATGAGCACGCCGCGCACCCGCTGCTTCTCCAGCTCCTGCAGGTAGTGGCGCTCGCGGCCGGGCTGCAGGTCGGTGCTGCAGGTCATGAGCATGCAGCCGTCCTGCAGCAGGCGGTCCTCGACGCCACGGCACACCTCGGTGAAGAACGGGCCCGCGATGTCGAGCGTGACCGCGCCCACCAGCGGGCTCGGCAGGCCGCGTAACCGGCGGGCGGCGTTGTCGGGGAGGTAGCCGATGCGTTCCATCGCCGCGTGCACCCGGCGGCGGGTCTCCTCGGCGACGAGCTCGGGGCTGTTGAGCACGTTGCTCACGGTCGTGGGCGAGACGCCGGCCTCCTTCGCGACCTGGCGCATGCCGGGGCGGCGCGTGGAATCGAGCGGAGCGTCCCCATTCACCGCAGCACCATACCGGGCTCGCCGCGCACGAGAGGACGCTTATGACACTCGGGGCACTGATGACGCTCGGGGCACTGATGAGCTCCTCCTCGGTGGCGCAGCTCGTGGCGGCGCCGCTGCTCGGCCGGCTGTCCGACCGGTACGGGCGGCGCCCGCTGGTCCTGCTCGCCGAGAACGCCTGACCGGTGGACGGCTGAGCGGGGTCAGACGGGGGTCGTCCGGGGGGGGGTAGGACGTCGATGGTGACGAGGTCGTCCACATGAAGCAGGCGGAGGTGGGTGGCCTGGGCGCGGGTGGCGCGGACGGTCAGCGGGCGGGAGTGGACGCGGGCGGCGGTGCCCAGGTCGGCCATTGCCCGGACGCTGAGGAAGGACATGCCGCTGATGTCCACGACGTAGTGGTCAGGGGTGAGCGCGGCGAGCAGCGCCTTCCAGGCCAGGGCGTTGGAGCGGTCGGTCTCGCCGGAGAAGGCCAGCCCGCACCCGTCGGGGGTCGCGCGGTGCCCGAAGCCGGCCGCGTCGGCGACCGGGTGCGCCTGGCAGACGCGGAACACCTGCTCGGCGGTGAAGACGCGGGTGTCGAACGCGCACAGCGCGGTGAGCGTGGCCTGGGTGAACAGCGTGATCGAGGCGGCCTCGAACGCGACGAGCGCCTCGGGGTCCACGACGCTCGGACGGGCCCAGCTCATGTCCACCGCCACCCACAATCCCGGGTAACCGGCGATCAGCGCGGCCTGGGTGGCGTCGTGGTAGGTGGTGTGCAGGCGTACGGCGTCGAAACCGCCGGCGAGCTGGACGTCGCGCGGGTCGACGAGGCGCACGTGGCCGTCGCGGGCCGCCGCCCGCAGCGGCGCCGAGGCGGCGAGCCGGTCGCCGATCAGGCGGCGGAGCCGGCGGGGCACGAAGAGCAGCACCTGGCCCCGCGCGGTCACGCCGCCGCGCGCGAACTCCATGGCCAGGTCGGCGAAGCCGGCGTCGGAGCCGAAACGGGCAGCGACATGGTCTCCCGCGCGCACCGTCGCCTGTACCGGCATCGTGCCGCCTCCCCACCCAGGTTCCCTCATCCTAGGCCGCGGCCTCGCGCCGTCGAGGGTGTCTTCTGGGAACGTGCTCTTTCCGGTACGACGCGGCGATCCACCGCCCAGACGGCCAGGGCGCAGGCCGCGAAGCCGGCGCCGAGAAGGCTGGCGCCCGTCCAACCGTGGGCGGCGAAGACGGCGGTGGTCGTGGCCGCGCCGAGTGCGGAGCCGAGCGAGTAGAAGATCATGTAGCCGCCGACGACGCCGCTGGTCCTGCCGGGGTAGGCGGCGGTGAGCCGGTGCTGGTTGCTCACGTGGACCACCTGGACGGCGAAGTCCAGCACCACGATCCCGGCGATGAGCAGCCACAGGGACCAGCGCAGCTGGCCGATCGCCGCCCACGAGCCGATGAGCAGGGCGAGTGCGATGCCGGTGACGGGCGCGGCGCGTCCCGCGTCGGCCCAGCGTCCCGCCCTGGCCGCCCCCAGAGCGCCGGCGAGCCCGGCGACGCCGAACATCCCGATCTGGCTCTCCTCCAGCCGCCAAGGGTCGCCCGCCAGCGGCAGGGCCAGCCCACTCCACAACGTGCCGAACGAGGCGAACAGAAAGAACGTGACGAGCCCCCGCGTCAGAAACAGCCGCTCCCCGAACGGCACCCGCGCCACCACCACGCCCCGGCCCGAGCGCTTCCCGGCTGGCACACGCTCCGTGGCCACGGCCTCGTCCGGGCCCTCCCCTGCCGGCACGCGGCGCGTGGCCGCCATCCGGCGTGGGCGGTCGTCGGGTGGGAGGGCGGTGCGGACGAGGGCGGCGAGGATGAGCGACAGTGCCGCGAGCGCGGCGTAGACGCTGCGCCAGCCCCACATCTCGGCGAGCACGCCGGTCACCACCCGCGCGCCGAGGATGCCGGCCACCACGCCCGAGGTGACGACGCCGATGCTGCGCCCGCGTTCGGCGGGCGGTGCGACCGCGGCCACGTACGCCACCGTGGTCTGCACCACGACCGCGAACAGACCGGCCGTCGCGAGCCCGGCGAAGGCCACCCACCCGGCCTGCGCCAGCGAGGTCAGGGCCGTGCCGGCGGCGGTGAGCACCAGGTGCGCGGCGATGAGCCGGCGCCTGTCGAGCACGTCGCCGAGCGGCACCAGCAGCACCAGCCCGGCGAGATAACCGATCTGGCCGATGGCGACGATCCACCCGGCGCGCTCCGCCGGCACGCCGAGGTCGCGTCCCATCTGCTCCAGCACCGGCTGGGCGGCGTAGACGCCCGCCACCGCGACGCCGCACACCACCGCGAGCAGCGCCCGCCGCCACCCGTCCATCGCCATCCCCCCGATCAGTTGCATATCGAAACCAATCCCGACCGTAGGGCATAATGGTTTCAATAAGCAACCGATAGGAAGATGACATGAGCGCCGCGGACCTCGCCTGGACCGACCCGAGCTGCCCCGTCGCCCGCACGCTCGACCTGGTCGGCGACCGATGGAGCCTGCTCGTCATCAGGGACGCGATGGACGGGGCGCGATCGTTCACCGAGTTCCAGCGCCGCACCGGCATCGCCCGCAACATCCTCACCGACCGCCTGCGCAGGCTGACCGCTCACGGCCTGCTCGCCCGGCGTGCGGCAGCGCCGTCGGGCCGCCGCCAGGAGTACGTGCTCACCGACGCGGGCCGCGACCTCTTCCCCGTCATCGTCACCCTGCGGCAGTGGGGCGAACGCCACGCCTTCGAGCCGGGCGAGGCCCACTCCACGCTGGTGGATCAGCACGGCGACCCCGTGCCCGAGCTGACGCCGGTCGGCGCCGACGGCAGCATTCTGGACACCGGCACCACCCGCGTGCGGAAGGCCGGATAGCGGCGCACCCTGTCCGGCGGCTCAGGTCAGGCGCGCTCACCGGAGACCTTTCCGTGAACAGGCGAACGACCGCCGCACAACCGCGCTTAGGATTTTGTGCAGTGCACTTACCAAAGAGCGGCCGATGGGATGGATCAGGCGGTGACCATGGGCGAGTCCTACGGCCTGCACGTACCGATCGACGACAATCTGGCCCTGCTCCGCGAGCTGGTGGGCACGTTCGCCCTGAAGGCCGGCCTGAGCAAGTACCGCACGGAGGCGCTCGTCCTCGCGGTCAGCGAGGCGGCCAGCAACGTGCTCGAACACGCCCAGGCGGCGGGCACGGTGAGCGCCCGCCGTGACCTCGACGGCATCACCGTGCACGTCGTGGACGAGCGCGGCTCGTTAACCCACGAACACCTCCGACGCACCCCGCCCTGGCCGCCCCGTCGCGGCCTGGGCCTGTTCGTCATCCAGCGGGTCTGCGACCGCGTGGTGCTCGACCATCCCGGCGGGCGGTCGCGGCTGGAGCTGTTCATGCGCTTCGGCCCCGACGACGCCCTGCCTCAGCACTTCTAGAGCCACTTCTGAGCCGTGCTCACCCCAGGGCGGCCATCAGCTCGCGGCACGCCTGCTCGCAGTCGCGGCACGCCTGGGCGCACGTCACGCAGTGCGGGTGGTGGTCGTGGCGGGCGCACTCGTCGCCGCACGCCTTGCACGCCTGGGCGCACGCCTCCAGGACGACCCTGGTCAGGTTGGCGTCGTAGCCGGTGTGCCGCGACAGCACCCGGGCCGTCGCCTCGCAGAGATCGGCGCAGTCGAGGTCGCTGCGGACGCACTTGACCAGCTCCGCGACCTCGGGCTCGCTCAGGCAGGCGTCGGCGCACGCCGTACACGCCTGGGCGCAGCTCATGCACTGCTCGATGCACCTGATGAGCCTGTCCTGGTCGACGCGGCCGAGGTCCTGTGGATACGCGGAGAGCATCTCCGCCACCTGTGAAGTCATGTCGCCTCCCGTTCGCCAGCCACCGCAGCTACCCACCTTGCACGGCCCGCTAACCCGGCCCGGTCCGGGTATGGCGGGCTGTCGAACGCGTAACGAAGGGGGTCAGGGAATGACGCTTCATCAGGGCGAGGACGAGCGCGCACGAGGGCTCGATCGGCAGGCCGCCGCCGAGACCGCCGCCGTCATCACGGGAAGCGTGACCGGGCGCCGCGCACCGGCTCCGGCCGTCGTGGCCGCGCTGCTCGCCGGGGCCTGCGGCGCCGTCGTCGCCGCGCGGCTGGTGCGGGCCCGGCTGTCGAGAGGCGTGAGAGCCCCCGTGCTGGGCAGGCGGTGCCAGAGCACGCACGAGAGGATCCGCCATCATGAGCGTTGACGCGGGCCGGCCACTCGCGCTGGTCACCGGGGCGTCCAGCGGCATCGGGTACGAGCTGGCCAAGCAGTTCGCCGGCCACGGCTTCGACCTGATCATCAACGCCGAGGACCCCAGCATCGCCGACACGGCCTCCAAACTGCGCCGGCCGGGGGCGTCCGTGCAGGGCGTACAGGCCGATCTCACCACGCACAACGGCGTCGAACGGCTCTACGCGGCCGTCGTGGACGACGGCCGTCCGCTCCAGGTGCTCGCGATCAACGCGGGGGTCGGGGTCGGCGGGCCGTTCGCCGAGACGGAGCTCGCCGCCGACCTGCGGCTGGTCGACCTGAACGTGCGGTCCGCGGTCCATCTGGCCAAGCTGTGCGTACGCGACATGGCGGCGCGGCGGCAGGGGCGGGTGCTGTTCACCTCGTCGATCGCCGCCACCCAGCCGGGGCCCTTCGAGGCCACGTACGCGGCGTCGAAGGCGTTCCTGCTGTCGTTCTCCGAGGCGCTGCGTGAGGAGCTGAAGGACCACGGCGTCACGGTGACCGCGCTGATGCCAGGCCCCACCGAGACCGAGTTCTTCGAACGCGCCGGCCTCGAGGACACCCGGCTCGGCAGCTCGAAGAAGGACGACCCGGCGCAGGTGGCCGAGCAGGCGTACGAGGCGCTGATGAGCGGCAAGGACCACGTGGTGGCCGGTTCTCCCAAGAACAAGGTGATGGCCGGCGCCGCCAAGCTCATGCCGGAGACGGCCAAGGCCAAGGCCCACCGCCACCTGTCGGAGCCGGGCTCCGGCAACGACTGACGCTCCCGGCGGTCGCCGGCTCACTGGCAGGCGATGACGAGCTTGACGCCCGCGCCGGTGCGCTGGCGTTCCCAGGCGGCGGCGATGTCCTTGAGCGGGACGACCTGCACGTCCATGGTGAGGCCGCCGGACGCGGCCAGCTCGGTCATCCGCAGGTAGGCGTCGCGCCGGACGTCGGCGGGCGCGTGGAAGACCGCGAAGCCCCGGATGTCGAGCGCGGCCGAGCGGACGAGCGGGGCGGGCAGCTCGATCGCGGTGGCGGCCTGCTGTCCGAGCTGGACCAACCGGGCGCCGTGCCGGGCCGCGCCCATCGCCGCCAGCGCGGGCGGCCCCCACAGCGGGTCGATGATGACGTCCACCCCGCCGCCCGCGGCCGCACGCATGGCGGCGGCCACGTCGTCCGTGTCGCCGGTGAGTTCGACGTGGGCGTCCGCGTTCAGGTGGTGGAGGCGGGGGCTGGAGCGGGCGGCGGCGATCACGCGGCCGGCGCCGAGGGCGCGGGCGATCTGGACCGCGGCGGTGCCCACCGTGCCGGTCGCGCCCAGCACGAGGACGGACTCCCCCGGCCGCAGGCCGGCGCGCCACTCCAGGGCCAGCCACGCGGCCAGGCCGCTGTTGCCGAGCGCCGCGGCGAGCGTGCCGTCGACGCCGTCGGCGACGTCGAACAGCGCGCCGGACGGCACCAGGACGCGTTCGGCCAGCGCCCCGTACGGCGGGACGACCGTGTCGAAGAACACCCGGCGCCCGTCCGGCAGGCGGCCGACCCCGTCGCTCCCGACGACCGACGGCAGGGGCGGCGGCCCGGTGTAGAAGGTGCCCGACGCCTTGGCCAGGTCGAGGTGGTTGAGGCCGGCCGCCTCGACGTCGACGACGACGGCGTCACCCGACGGGCGCGGGTCGCCGAACTCGCCGTAACGCGGCGGCGCGCTGTGCTCGTGCAGTACGGCGGCTCTCATGCGGCGTGTCGTCCTTCCGGTCAGAAGACGTATGCCCTGGTCAGGCGGGTCGTATGAGGTCCTGTGCCCGCGTGCCGCCCAGGTCATGCGACGGGGGTGATAGTTCGGGCCGCGCCTGGGTAGCGGCTCTCCTGCCGCAGCAGGAGGACGGGAGCACGCATGAGCACCATGGCGGGAAGCTGGAAGATGACGATCGCCGACGGATGCCGGCCGGGAGACCGGTTGAGCCTGCTCAACCTCAGCCCTGGCCCCGCCCACGTCGAGGTGACGCTGTGCGCGCAGGGCGACCGGCCGCGCGGCCCGATCCGGCTGACCATCCCGCCCCGGCGCACCCGGTCGTCCGTGGTGGAGGACCTGATGGACAAGGCGGGAACCATGGCGCCAGGGCCGGCGTACACCGTCGTGGTGGTGTCGGACGCGCCGGTGCTCGTGCAGCCGCACCGGGCGGGCCGGCAGGCGCCCGAGCTGACCCGCCCGGCGGCCTAGCGCCGCACGCGGGTCAGCCGGCCACCTTGAACAGCTCGTTCAGCTGGTCGTTGAGGCGGGTGAGCGAGCTGGCGGGGGCCTGACCCAGGTAGACGGCGTCGAAGGCGGGTTGCGAGAGCGCCGCGATGTCGGCGGCGTTGGAGGTCACCGGCAGCGGGAAGGTGGTGTGGTTCTCGATGTGGTCGGTGAAGGCCGACACGTCGAGCCCGCGTTCCTTCTTGTTGTACGCGATGGCCAGCTCGGTCCCGGACGGCCGGGCGGGGAAGACCACGCCGGAGCGGCCGATGAGGTTCTGGCACTCCTCGCCGGACAGGTACTTGACCCACTTGGCGGCGTTCTCCGGCTGCTTGGAGAACGTGGTGACGGAGTCGGCGAGCCCGTTGAACATCGAGGCCCGCTTCCCCGACGGCCCGATCGGGTTGGGCGCGACGCCGATGTCCAGCTTCTTGCCGTCGGCGTCGGTGAGCTTGGTGAACGACGAGATCGTCCACGAGCCGTCGAAGCCCATCGCGGCGATGCCCGACTGGATCTGCTTGTCGGCGGTGATCGCGTTGCTGCCGCCGATCGCCGCGTAGCTCGCCATGTACCCCTTCTTCACCAGCCCGAAGTACCAGTCGAGGGTCTCCTGCAGCACCGGGTCGTCGAGGTTGAAGCGGGTGCCCCAGGGGTTCCTGTCGGTGGGCTGCCAGCCGGCGCTGCCGGTGAAGGCCGACCACTGCGTCTGGCCCCAGTTGTCGCCGCCGGCGCCGTTGGCCGCGAGCCCGTACGTCTTGACCTTGGTCTTGTCGAAGCCTGGCTCGTCGCCGCGCACGCCGTTCCGGTCGATGGTCAGGTGCGCGATCGTCTTCTCGAACGTGCCGCCGTCGCGCGGGTTCCAGGTCAGCTCGCCGAGCGTCTCCGGGGAGATGCCGGCCTCCTTGAGCGCGGTGGCGTTGTAGAACATCGCGATGGTGTCCCAGTCCTTCGGGGCGCCGTACCGCTTGCCGTCCTTGCCCTTCCACAGCTCGGCCAGGCCGGCCTGGTAGTCGGAGTCCTTGATGTCGCTGGTCGGGCCGAGGTCGTCCAGCGGGCGCAGCACCTGCAGGTCCACGAACTGGGGGAACTTGGTCAGGTGGTCGGTGAAGACGTCGGGGGCGGTGTCGGCGATGAAGCTGGCGGTCAGCTTCGACCAGTAGTCTTCCCAGCCGTACTGGGAGATGTTGATGCGCAGGCCGGGGTTCTGCTTCTCGAAGGCGTCGGCGCACTTCTGGTAGCCGGGCTGCTGCGCGGAGTCCCACAGCCAGTACTCGATGGCGCCGCCGGCGCCGCCGGTGCCGCCCGCGCCGCAGGCGGCGGTGGTGGTCAGCAGAAGCGCGGACAGGAGGATTCTTCTGAGCATCACTTGATCCCGCTGAAGCCGATGGAGTTGACGATGCGGCGGGCGAAGACGAAGAAGAGCAGCAACATCGGCAGCGCCGCCACCAGCGTGGCCGCCATCAGTCCCGCCCAGTCGGGGCCGGCCTGTGGCTTCTGCGACTTGAACACGCCGAGCGCCACGGTGAGCACGCGCGACTTGTCGGTGTAGCTGACCATGAGCGGCCAGAAGTACTCGTTCCAGGAGGTGATGTAGGTGAGGATCGACAGCGTCGAGATGGGCGCGGCCGAGATCGGCAGGATGAGCCGGAAGAAGATGCGCGTCTTCGACGCGCCCTCCACCAGCGCGGCCTCCTCCACCTCACGGGAGATGCCGAGGAAGAACTGCCGCAGGAAGAACACCGCGAACGGGGTCATCAGCATCGTCGGCAGCGCGATGCCGAGCACGGTGTCGACGAGGCCGAGCTCCTTGATGAGCACGAAGTTCGGCAGCAGCGTGAAGATCGCCGGGACCATCAGGCCGGCCAGGAAGACCGCGAACACCTGCTCGCGGTAGCGCCAGCGCAGCCGGGCGAAGGCGTAGGCGGCCATCGAGGAGAAGAACACCTGCCCGGCCGTGACCATGGTCGCGACCAGCACCGAGTTGAGCAGGTAGCGCCAGAACGCGATGGGCTGTCCTGATCCGCCCGCGTCGATGGCCTCCTGCCCGGTCTGCAGGCCGAAGACGCGCTCGAAGCCGCCCCACGAGAACCGCACCGGCAGCAGGCTGTCGCCGCCCGCGTAGAGCGCGTTGTTGTCGGACAGCGCGGTGCGCAGCACCCAGTAGAACGGGAACAGGCTGCCGATGATCACCAGGACCATGAACGTCCAGGCGATGATCCGGCCGATGCCCGGCCGGGGTCTGCGCGGCGGCTCCTGGCCGGCGGCGGGGGCGTCGCTCGGGGCGGGGGCCATGACGGTCGCCATGTCACACTCTCCCTAGGCCAGGTCGGAGCTGCCGGCCCGGGTGAGCCGGTATTGCAGGAACGTGATGATCATCAGGACGATCAGCAGCGCGACGGACATGGCCGAGGCGTAGCCGAACTGGAAGCGGCTGAACGCGGCCTCGTAGATGTAGTACTGCAGCACGTTCGAGGAGTTGACCGGGCCGCCCCTGGTCGCGATCGCGATGGTGTCGAACACCTGGAACGAGCCGACCACGCTGATGATCAGCACGACGGCGGTGACGGGCCGCAGCAGCGGCAGCGTGATGCTCCTGAACATGCGCAGCTCGGAGGCGCCGTCCATGCGGCCGGCCTCGTACAGGGTCGGGGGGATGGTCTGCAGGCCGGCGAAGATCAGCAGGGCGGTGTAGCCGACGTGCCGCCAGACGTTGATGAGCGCGACGGTTGGGATCACCCAGGCGGAGTCGGCGAGGAACGCGACCCTGTCGAGCCCGAGCAGCTCCAGCACCTTGTTGCCGATGCCGAGCTGGTAGTCGAGGATCCACAGGAAGACCAGCGCCGCGACCACGTTCGAGACGAGGTAGGGCGTCAGCACCAGCCCGCGCAGCCACGTCTTGCGGGTCAGCCGCTGCATCAGCACCGCGATGATCAGCGCGAGCACCGTCTGGATGCCGATGTTGACGACCACGTAGTAGACGGTCACGCCCAGCGCGTTCCAGAACACCGGGTCCTCGACCATGCGCACGTAGTTGTCCAGCCCGGTCCACCGGGAGGGCGTGAGCAGGTTGAACTTGGTGAAGCTCAGGTAGATGCCGCGCAGCGTGGGCCAGAGCAGGAAGACCAGGAAGCCGATGAGCGCGGGGAGGATGAACAGGAGCGCCAGTCGCGTGTCGTCGCGAGGTCGCTTGGCGGTGCCGGTCGTCGCCGGCCTGGTGGGGGTGGCCATGGTCTCTCCTACGCCGTCACCGGCTGATCGGCCCTGGGCCGCGTCTACCCTCTCTGCACGTCAACCCGACGTGCCAAACGGTTAGCGGAGAGTCTCTTTCCCCATGACACCCCGTGTCAAGAGGTCCTAACTACGTCTTATAGGACACGGTGAGCGGCTCGCGGCGACCGAGATCACCTATCGCGCCCCCGGCGTTCGGCCTCGTCCAGGGCCGGGACGAGGGGTTCGAGGGCGGCGCGGAGCCGATCGGGGAGCGAGCCGGACGGCACGACGAGACCGCCCTCCGACGTGACGCCCACCCAGCGGTCGAGAGCGACCCGGACGGCGGCGGCCACGGCGGCCGCCAGGACCCTGGCGGTGTCCTCGCCGACCACACGGGGGGCGATCGCCTCGGCCAGGGGGAGCTCCATCGAGGCAGGAGCCGCCACGAACGCCTCCCTGAGTGCGGGCCGGGTGGTGATCATCAGCAGCGCGGCGGCGTGCTGCTCGCCCGGGTCGGCGTACTGCTCCACGACCGCGTCGATGACGGCCTCGGCCAAACGGGCGGACGGCGGCCTGGCCGCGACCGCCTGCGCCACGCGGATCTCCCGTTCGGCGGTGACGGCGGCGACGATCGCCTGCTCGCGGCTGGCGAAGTAGTTGTTGTACGTCCTCGGCGAGACACCGGCGGCCTCGGCGATGTCGTCCACGCGGACGTCGTCGGGCCCGCGTTCGAGCGCCAGGCGCAGCGCCGCCTCGCGCAGCGCCTGCCGGGTGGCCTGCTTCTTCTGCTCACGCAACCCCGCCATGCCCTTCACTGTGGCAGAGAAGTTGCGCACGCGCAAACTTGCGTGAACGCAACTTTTGTCCTTACGCTGAGGCCACCCAAGCGAAAGGACGAGCCCATGCGAGCCAAGGGCATCAGTTACGACACCGGCTTCGTCACCGGCGGGACCCGCGCGTCAGGCCCCTTCGACCCCGCCGTGGTCCGGCGCGAGCTGACGATCATCCGCGACGACCTGCACTGCACCGCCGTCCAGCTCGTCGGGGGCGACCCCGAGCGGCTGGAGCTCGCCGCCGGCCTGGCCGCCGGGCTGGGGCTTGAAGTGTGGTTCACGCCGTACCCGCTGGAGCTGGCCCCCGAGGAGATGCTGGCGCTGTTCGCCGACTGCGCCGAGCGGGCGGAGCGGATCAGGCGGGGTGGCGCGGAGGTCGTGTTCGTGGCGGGGTGCGAGCTGACCCTGATGGACCGCGGCTTCCTGCCCGGCGACACGCTCCAGGAGCGGGTCGGCGCGCTGATGAACCGGCGCGAACTGGTCGCGGAGGCAGGGCAGCGGGTGGCCGCGTTCCTGGCCGAGGCCGCTGGCGTGGTGCGCGCGCGGTTCGGCGGCAAGGTCACGTACGCGGCGATCCCGTTCGAGCCCGTGGACTGGTCGCTCTTCGACGTCATGACGATCGAGCTGATCCGCTCGGCTGAGGTCGCCGACCGGTTCCAGGACGGCGTGCGCTCCCTCGTCGCCCAGGGCAGGCCGGTGGCGATCACCGGGTTCGGCACGGCGACCTGGCGCGGCGCCCCCGACGTGGCGCCCCGCAGCATGGAGATCATCGAGTACGACCAGGCCACCGGCTCCCCCGTGCGCCTCGACGGTCCGTACGCGCGCGACGAGGCCGGGCAGGCCGCGTACCTGCGGGAACTGCTGGAGATCTTCGAGGCCGAGGGCGTGGACGCCGCCTTCGTCCACACCTTCGCCCTCCCCGACCTGCCGCACCGCCCCGGCGGCGACCCCCGCGACGACCTCGACCTGGCCAGCCTCGGCGTGGTCAAGGTGTACGCGGACCGAGACGGCGACACGTACCCCGGCCTGCCCTGGGACCCCAAGGCCGCGTTCGCCACGGTGGCGGCCTGCTACGAGAAGGCCCCGGCCAAGTGAGGGGCGACCTGCCGGTCCCCTCCTTCCCGCTCGGCGGCGAGGCGCCGGTGCGGCGGATCGGGTTCGGGGCGATGCGGCTCGCGCTCGGACGGTCGGCGCGCGGTCCCGAGGCGGGCGTCGCGGTGCTGCGGCGCGCCGTGGAGCTGGGTGTGAACCACATCGACACGGCCGGCTTCTACGGCGCCGGCGATGCGGGCGCGCACGAGCTGATCAGGCGGGCACTGGCGCCGTACCCCGAGGAGCTGGTGATCGCCACCAAGGTCGGCCCGCTGTTCGGCGCGGGGCTCGCACCGGCCGGGGAGGCGCGTGCCGGGCAGTTGCGCGGCCTGGTCGAGGACGATCTGCGCCGGCTCGGCGTGGACCGGCTCGACCTGGTCCACCTGCGGGTCGGCGGGCTGGGGCCGCCGGGTGACGAGCCGGTCGGCGACCGGTTCGCGGCCCTGGCGGAGCTGCGCGAAGAAGGGCTGATCCGGCATCTCGGGGTGAGCCACGTCAGCGCGGCCCAGCTCACCGAGGCTCGGTCGATCGCGCCCGTGGCGGCCGTGCAGAACGCGTTCCACGTGCACGACCAGGGCGACCGGGCCGTCCTGGCGGCATGTGAGGAGGCGGGCATCGCGTACGTGCCGTACTTCCCGCTGGGCGGCGGGCACCCGTCGATCGACCTGTCCCGCCCGGCCGAGGTCGCCGCGCGGCACGGAGCCACTCCCGCGCAGGTCGCGCTGGCCTGGCTGCTCGCCGTCTCGCCGGTGACGCTCCCCATCCCCGGCACGGGCTCGCTCGCCCATCTCGCCGAGAACATGGCCGCCGCCGGCCTCCGCCTCACCCCCACCGACCTCGCCGCCCTCGCCGCCCTCGCGCCGGAGGTCCGGCGGGAGGGTTCCCACCAGTGAGATGGCGCGGCACGTTCGAGGGCGAGACGGTGGGCGAGGCCGGGGCCGGCCGCGACCGCGCGGTGATCGCGGGGGCTTGTCGCAAGCCGCGGGGGTGATTAGGGTCGCGGGTGATCGCGCTCCCCCGCGAGGAGGCACGGTGACGCCGGACCCGAGAGCCGACTTCGACCACATCTCCGCCGGTTACGACCCCGATCCCGCGCTGTCGATGTCGCTGCACGCCGACGCGTACACCGATCCGCGCTGGCACGAGATCGACCAGCGGGCGATCTTCGCCCGGTCGTGGCAGTGGCTGTGCCACGTGGAGCGGCTGCGCGAGCCCGGCGCGTACGTGACGGGCACGGTGGCGGGCCTGCCGATCGTCGCCGTCAGGGACGAGGCGGGCACCCTGCGCGCCTTCTACAACGTGTGCAAGCACCGGGCCCACGAGCTGCTGGCGGGCGAGGGGGTGCGGCGCAGCATCGTGTGCCCGTACCACGCGTGGACGTTCGACCTGACGGGACGGCTGCGGCGGGCCCGCCACACCGCCGCCATGCCCGGCTTCGACCCCTCGAAGGTCTGCCTCGACCAGGTGCGGGTCACGGAGTTCGGCGGCATGGCGTACGTCAACCTCGACCCCGCGGCGGCCCCGCTGCGGGAGCAGGCGGGCGGCCTGGAGGCGGAGATCATCGAGCGGGCGCCGGACGTGGCGGAGCTGACCCTGGCCCGCAGGCTCACCTACGACATCGCCGCCGACTGGAAGACCGTGGTGGACAACTTCCTGGAGTGCTACCACTGCCACGTGGCGCACAAGGACTTCGTGTCGCTGGTGGACATGAGCACCTACGAGGTCACCACGTACGGCATCTACTCCAGCCACATGGCGCGGGCCGGCCAGGCGGGCAACTCGGCGTACGACGTGTCCGGCGCCACCGTCACCGAGCACGCGGTGTGGTGGCTCTGGCCCAACACCTGCCTGCTGCGCTATCCGGGGCGGGGCAACTTCATGGTGCTGCAGATCGTCCCCGACGGCCCCGGGCGGACCCGCGAGACGTGGGACTTCTACCTGGAGACCGCGGAGCCGACGGAGGCCGAGCTGGACAGCGTGCGCTACATCGACGAGGTGCTCCAGCGCGAGGACATCGCGCTGGTGGAGAGCGTGCAGCGGGGCATGCGCACCCCGGCCTTCACCCAGGGCAAGATCGTGTACGACCCGGGCGGCCGGGGGCTGTCGGAGCACGCGGTGCACCACTTCCACGGTCTCGTCCTCGACGCCTACCGGCGCGAGCTGGCCGGCGATCAGCGCGGCACCATGCCGGCCTCGTCGTCGTCCACCAGGAAGCCGCCTGACTGATGGCGCCAGAGGCGGGCGTAGGCGCCGTCGGCCTCGATCAGCTCGCCGTGGGTGCCCTGCTCGACGATGACGCCCTTGTTGAGCACGACCAGGCGGTCCATGCGGACGACCGTGCTGAGCCGGTGGGCGACCACGACCGCGGTGCGGTCCTGCATGAGCCGCCACAGCGCCTCCTGCACGAGGAGCTCGCTCTCGGAGTCGAGCGCGCTGGTGGCCTCGTCGAGCAGCAGGAGCGGCGCGTCGCGCAGGATCGCGCGGGCCAGCGCGATGCGCTGCCGCTGGCCTCCGGAGAGCTTGACGCCGCGCTCGCCGACCAGCGTGCCGAGGCCGTCGGGCAGCGCGTCGGCGAACTCCATGACGTGCGCCGCCTCGGCCGCGGCGAGGATCTCGGCCTCGGTGGCGCCGGGCCGGGCGAAGGCGATGTTGTCGCGCACGCTGCGGTGGAACATGGCGGGCTCCTGCGGCACGTACGCGATGAGGCCGCGCAGGTCGGCCTGTCGCAGCCGGGAGATGTCCTGGCCGCCGATGAGGATGCGGCCCGCGTCGATGTCCATGAGCCGCAGCAGCAGCCGGGTCAGCGTGGTCTTGCCGCCGCCCGACTGGCCGACCAGCCCGATCTTCGCGCCCGCCGGGATCTCGAGGTCGAGGTCCCGGAACAATGGCAGCCCGCTCTTGTACGAGAACGTCACCCGGTCGAAGCGCACCGACGCGTCGGCGGGCCGCAGCGGCAGCGGGTCGGGCGGGTCGACCACCTTCGGCGGCGTCAGCAGCAGCTCGGTGAACTGCGCGGCCTCGGTGATCACGCTCTCGATGCGCCGGTAGATCTGGTTGAACTCGAACATGATGCCGATGGCGTTGGTGTAGTAGGTGAACGTCACCACGATCGCCTCGACGCCGAGCCCGCCCCGCAGCGCGACGGCCAGCAGCAGGCCGAGCGAGCTGCCGAGCACCGACAGCGGGGCGACGACGGTGTCGACCCGCAGGTTGCCGTAGTCCCATGAGCGCAGCGCGAGCCGCTGCTGCTCGGCCAGCTTGACCCGGTGCTCGGCGGCCTCGCGGCGCTCGGCGGCGAAGGCGCGTACGGTGTCCATGTTGGACAGCACGTCGGCGACGTGGCCCGAGACGTGCACCCGGGCGGCCTCGCGCGCGTCCACCAGCTTCTGGCGGCGGCGGATCAGCGGCGCGACGAGGAAACCGGTGACGGCCAGCAGCCCGACGAGCACGACCACCAGCAGCGGGTGATATTGCCACAGGACCACGCAGGCGAAGACCAGCGGCACGACCTTGGCCATGACGGAGAACGTCAGCGTGTCGACGAACTCCTCGAACCTGGCGGCGAAGCCGAGCACCCGTTTGGTCAGCGCGCCGGCGAAGTTGTCGTGGTAGAACGCGGCGTCCTTGGCCAGCAGCTCGTCCATGCCGATGATGGCGAGGCGTTCGACGCCGCGCGCGTCGGTGCGGTTGATGAAGTGCAGGCCGATCCGCCACAGCGTCTCGCCGGCCAGCAGCACGGCGCCGAAGCCCAGCACGTAGGGCAGCAGCGCGGGCAGCGTTCCGTCGCCGCCGCCCGCCAGGTGGCCGACGAGCCCGGCCACGCCGAGCGGCGCGATGTAGAACAGGCAGATGTTGCCCAGCGCGGGCATCAGCAGCGCGGGCGCCGCGACCGGCCACAGCCTGCGCAGCTCGCCGAGGTAGTGGCGCAGCGCCAGCCCGACCGCGGACCTGCGTACGGACGGCTCGCCCGCGTCGGCCGCCTCCTGGGCTCGCGGTGCGGAGCTCTGCCCGGTCTCCTTGTCTTGGTCCGAAGCGACTTCCGGCACGCTCATCCGCCCTCCCCGATCGCCGACGCAGCCCACGACATGGTGCCGTCCGCGACCCGGACAAGCGAATGATTTTTTCCCGGCCTATCGGACGTTCTCCCAGCTAGGCGCGTAAGTGATGCGCATCACCGCTACCAAAGCCTCGCTTTCCGTCACATATCCCGGCCCGATTCCGTCTCCAGGGTGAAACCACCTTCAGGGGGAGGCCCACATGCGTACGGCACAGGCCAGGCGCTCATTCCAGCTCTCTCACTGGTCGTTCATGTTCGCCGAGATCGCCCTCTGGTCGTTCGTCGTGCTGGCGGTGACCGGAGCCGTGCTCATGGTGTTCTACGACCCCGGCATGGCCCAGGTGACCTACGACGGCCCGTACGCGCCGCTGCGCGGGGCGCTGGTCAGCCAGGCGTTCGACTCGACCATGCAGCTCAGCCTGGAGGTGCGCGGCGGCCTGCTCATCCGGCAGATCCACCACTGGTCGGCACTGGTGTTCGTGGCGGCGGTCGTGCTCCAGTTGCTGCGCATGTTCCTCACCGGCGCCTTCCGCAGGCCGCGCACCGGGCAGTGGCTGATCTGGGTGGCCCTGCTGGGGCTCGGCATGCTGGCCGGCGAGACCGGCAACGCCCTGCCCGACGACCTGCTGTCGGGCGGCAGTCTGTGGCTGATGGTCTCGGTCGTGCAGTCCGTGCCGGTGGTGGGCACGTGGGCGGCGTCCCTGCTGTTCGGCTCCGCCTTCCCCGGCGAGCAGGTCATCCCGGTGCTGTACGGCGGGCACCTGCTGCTCTCGCTCGTCGTCGCCGCGCTGCTGCTCGCCCGCGAGCTGCTGGTGCGGCGGAACGGCCACTCCCGCTTCGTCGCCTCGCTGCCGGTGCGGCGCGGCGCGCGCCCGCTCATGGCGGGCGCCACCGCCGGCATGCTGATCATCCTCGGGTTCGGCTTCCAGATCGCGCCCATCTGGCTGTACGGCCCCGCCCGGCCGACGCAGGTCTCCGCCGGTTCGGTGCCCGACTGGTACATGGGCTTCCTCGACGGCGCCCTGCGGATCATGCCGGGCTGGGAGCTGACGCTCGGCGGTTACACGCTGAGCCTGGCGGTCCTGGTGCCGGCCGTGGTGGTGCCCGGGGTGTTCTTCACCGCGCTGGCCGCGTACCCGGTGGCCGAGCGCATCGTCGCCAGGCGGCGGGGCCGGCCCGTGCCCGCGTCGGGCCTGCTCGACCGGCCGCGCGAGAAGCCGGTGAAGACGGCGCTCGCGGTCGCCGGCATCACGTTCTACGGCCTGCTGTGGACGGCGGCGGCCAACGACCAGCTCGCCCACAGCTTCCACCTGACCGTCGAGTCGGTGACGATCTTCTTCAGGTACGCCGTGTTCATCGGCCCCGTCGTCGCCTTCGTCGTCACCCGGTGGATCTGCCTGGCGCTGCGGCAGGCCGAGCGGGAGGCCGCCGAGCACGGCGTGGAGAGCGGCGTCATCGTGCGGACTCCCGACGGCGGCTTCCACGAGCGCCTGGAGCCCGACCGCCGCGAGCGGCGGCCCGAGCTGAAGGTCTGAGCTAGAGGTCCGAGCCGATTCCTGGGCCCGCGACGGTGATCGCGGCGCGTGGCAGCGACTCGCGCTGCGCCTCCTGCGGGCCCACGACGGCGTTGAGGCCGCCGTCCACGATCTGCGCGACCGCGTCGCCGGAGACGAAGGGCTCGCTGGTCTGTCCCTCGACCCTGATCAGCATGCGGGTCGGGGTGCAGAACAGGCTGGCCTCGCTCTCCCGCGAACCGCTCACCGCCACCTCCATGGGCCCGGAGAAGCCCTGCTGCCTGGCCGGGTGGCCCTGGCTGCCGGTGAGGTCGAGGTCGAGGGTCCAGTCGGCGCCGGACAGCCCGCAGTGGCCCTCGGAGTTGACCCAGGCGATCATGTCGTAGGTGCCGACCTTGATCTGCGCGAGCGGACGTTCGGCCTCCTCGGGCAGCTCGCCGTGGTCGACCAGGCCGCGCAACGTGGTCAGCGGCCACTGGGCCGGGTCCCTCAGCAGCGGGTCGGTGACGGGGGCTGAGCAGGAGACGAGGACCGGCGACATCAGGAACCCGGCCATGACACGCGCCAGACGATTGGTCACTCTCATCTTCCTCATTCGGCGACGCAGATCGATCATGATCCATCGCACAACCTATCCCAATGTCACCACCACTCCGGCCATCAGCCAATGTGAGCGGGAGGGGGGCGGCGGCACGCTGCGGGGCGCGATCGGCGTCCCCGGGCGTCCCGCGGCCCGCTTCTGGCAGTTCATCCATCCCTAGGAGGCGGTCCCGGCAAGGACGCGGTCCTGCGCGCGGCGGCGATCCACGTGGCGCTGCTGGTCATCTTCCGCATCAGCGGCAAGCGCACCCTGACCACGGTGAGATCACAGCCGTCCGGGCTCGTCGCGGTGCTCGCCGGGGAGCACGCTGGTTCAGCCGAGCTCGTGGGGGCCGAGGCGCCTGCGGCGGTCGCCCTCCTCGTCCTCCTCGTCGGCGTCCTCGGTGCCGGGGGTGACCCCGGGCGTGACGCCCGCGGGGCGCCTGAGCGTCTCCTCCTCGGTGGGGGTCAGCGGCGCACCGGCGGCCTCCTCGCTGCCCCCGCGCTCGATCGGCTGGTCCTTCTCGTCGTTCATGGGTCCCCCGTGACACGAACGTGTGCGGATACGTGCCGGTTGGCTGCCCGTACGCGGGCCGCTGTAACGCGCCTTCTCAGGAGGCGTCGTCCTGGTAGGCCAAGCGGGTCAGCAGGGTCTTAAGCTGCTCGGCCTCGCCGGGCTCCAGGCCGGAGATGAGCCGCTCGGCCAGGGGCCCCGCGCTCACGTGGGCGGCGTCGAACAGCTCCAGGCCCTGGGGCGTGATCTCCACGACGCGTACGCGCCGGTCCCCTGGAACGGTCCTGCGGACGGCAAGTCCGCGCCGCTCCAGGTCGTCCACGACCCGCATGACGCCCGCCTTGTCGGTGCCGGTGGCCGCCGCCAGGTCGCGCTGCACGGTGGGCCCGCGGTTGACCAGCACGATGAGCACGGCGAAGTGGCGCAGCTCGATGCCGAGCGGCCGCAGCGCCTCGGTCAGCACGTTCGCCGCCCGCCAGTGGGCCTTGCGCAGGAGCAGGCCCAGGGCGAAGGGCGAGGGGTCGCCGGGGCGGTCGGTCGCGCGGGGCGTGGCGGGCTCAGGTGCGGTCATACCGACATAGTACTCGAATGCTCTCATTCGCGACGGTTTCAGGTGAAACAGCTCACACCGTCACGTCCGAAATCGTATTGATTGATACTATTTCGAGTGATACCGTAGTAGGTGTAACGACCATCGGGGGAGGAATCATGGAGGTCTACGAAGCCGTCACCAGCCGCAGGTCAGTGCGTGCCTTCACCGGCCGCCCGGTCCCGAAGGAGGTGCTGGAGCGGGTGCTGGCCGCCGCCGCGTGGGCGCCGTCCGGCTCTAACCTCCAGCCCTGGCACGTCTACGTGGTGACCGGCGAGCGACTCGCCGAGCTCAAGAGGCGCGCAGGAGAGCGCGTGGCCACCGGCGACGCGTGGGACGAGCGCGAGTACGAGATGTACCCGGCCGAGCTGAAGTCCCCGTACCGCGAGCGGCGCTCCGCGTTCGGCCGGGAGCGTTACGGCGCGCTCGGCATCGAACGAGAGGACTGGGAGGCCCGCCAGCGGGCCGCGGCGGAGAACTGGCAGTGCTTCGGCGCGCCGGCCGCGCTGTTCGTCTACATCGACCGCGACATGGGCCCGGCGCAGTGGGCGGACCTCGGCATCTACCTGCAGACGGTCATGCTCCTGCTGCGCGCGGAAGGTCTGCACAGCTGCCCGCAGATGGCATGGTCCGTCTACCGCAGGACGGTCGCCGAGATCGTGCGGCCCGCCGAAGGGCTCGTGCTGTTCTGCGGCATGTCGATCGGGTTCGAGGACGTCTCGGTCAGCCGGCCGCGTACGGGCCGGGCGCCCCTGGAGGAGACCGTCACCTTCGTCGGCGGCCCCTCCCCCGCCTGCCGGAGCCGGCGCCGCCCGGCCCGCCGCAGGGGTCACACGGTCCGCGCCCGCCTGCCGCGGCCGACACCGGACGACGACCGGCCCACCGGGTCCGGCGCCCCCACCCATCAGGAGAGACATGACCAGCCAGTTCCGCCTCGGCGGTGACCTGACGATCAACCGGCTCGGGTTCGGCGCCATGCGCCTGTCCCAGGCCGTCCCGGGCGGGCCCGCCCGCGACGCCGAGCAGGGCCGCGCCGTCCTGCGCAGGGCCGTCGAGCTGGGCGTCGACCACATCGACACGGCCGGCTTCTACCGCAGCCAGGACGGCACGGTCAGCGCCAACACACTGATCCGCGAGGCCCTGTCGCCCTATCCCGACGGCCTGGTCATCGCCACCAAGGCGGGCCCGGTCTTCGGGCCAGGAGGTCCGCGGCCCGGCACCCCCGCCGAGGTGCGGGCTCAGGTCGAGTCCGACCTGGAGAGCCTCGGCCTCGACCGGCTCGATTTGGTCTATCTGCGTGTCGGCGGCACGGGACCCGCGCCGGGCGAGTCGCTGGCCGAGCGCTTCGAGGTGCTCGCCCGGATGCGCGACGAGGGCCTGATCCGCCACCTGGGCGTCAGCAACGTCGACGCCGCTCAGCTCGCCGAGGCCCTCGGCATCGCGCCGGTCGCGGCCGTCCAGAACGCCTTCCACCGCGGCCTCCGCGCCGACACCGCCGTGCTCGACGTCTGCACGCGGGCCGGCATCGCCTTCGTGCCCTTCTTCCCCGCCGGCGGCGGGCTCGACGACCCCGGCCTGCTCAAGGTCGCGGATCGGCACGCCGCCACCCCGCGCCAGGTGGCGCTGGCCTGGCTGCTGGCCGTCTCGCCGGTGACCGTGGTCATCCCCGGCACCGGTTCCGTGGCCCATCTCGAGGAGAACGTGGCCGCCAGCTCGATCACGCTCACCGGCGACGACCTCGCCGATCTCGCCTGACGCCCGCGGCCGGTCCCGGGCGTACCTGCAGAAAGGACGGCCATGACCATGACGACCCATCACCGTTTCCTGGCCTCCGAGGAGACCGGCCGCCTGCCGGACGGGCGCCCGGCGGGGCTGGCGGCGGGGCTGGCGGCGCTGCCCCGGCCGGTGGCCGTCGCGGTCGGCGGCGGCGGGGTGCTGGGGGCCGCGCAGGTCGGCATCGGGTACGCGCTTGAGCAGCGCGGCTTCGTCCCCGACCTGATCGTCGGCACCTCGGTGGGCGCGCTCAACGGCGCCATCGCGGCCGCCCACCCGGGTACGGCGGCGCCGTGGCTGGACCGGGTGTGGACGCGGGTGCGCAGGCGCGAGGTGTTCCCGCTGTGCCGCCTGCCCTCGCGGGCCGGGGTCTTCGCCGACCGCGGCCTGCGCCGGCTGATCGCGCAGGCGGGGCTGCCGTCGCGGATCGAGCAGCTCGACGTGCCGTTCGCCGCCGTGGCCATGGATCTCGCCACAGGCGCGCCCGCGCTGCTCGACCACGGTGACCTGGAGTCGGCGCTGCTGGCCAGTGCCGCCATCCCGGGGATCCTGCCGCCGGTCGTGCGCGGCGGAAGGACGCTCGTGGACGGCGGCGTGATCGCGTTCGTCCCCGTACGGGCGGCTCTGGAGGCGGGTGCGGCCAGCGTGGTCGTGCTGGCGACAGGACAGACGAGCATGCCGCCGCGCCCGTCGGCGCCGCCCCGGTGGGCGGGCGCGGTGGCGGCCAGGGCGGGGCTGCTGCTGTTGCAGCACCAGATCGCCCGCGACCTGCGGGAGGTGTCCGAGCGCGTCCCGACCGTCGTGCTGCCGACCGGCGTCGAGAGCTGGCCGGCCCCTTGGGACTTCCGCCAGTCCCGCCGCCTGATCCACACCGCCGCCTCCGCGGCCGGCCACTTCCTCGACACGCTGCACATAGAAGGCCCCGGCCTCTACCAGGCGGACGCGGGAACGCGGTCTCCATCGCACGGGCTGGACACGACGGGCCTGCGAAGAGCGGTCGCCGGCCCAGCGGCCGGCCATGAGGGAGCGGGGGTCCGGCTGTGAGCACCTTCGCGTTCGTGAACATCGCCCTGCAGGGGCACGTCAACCCGACGCTGCCGGTCGTGGCCGAGCTGGTCCGCAGGGGGCACACGGTCACCTACCACGTCGCGCCCGCGTTCGCCGACGTGGTCGCCGCCACCGGCGCGACCGTGCGCACGTATCCCGGGGGCGACCTGACGCTGCCCGAGCGGCCGACGCCTCTGACGATGCTGGACGGGCTCGCGCGCACGACCGTCGCGCTGCTGCCCGCACTGCTGGACGACCTGCGCCGCATCGGCCCGGACCTGGTCGTGCACGGCTCGGCCTGTCCGTGGGGCGCGGTCGCGGCCGGGGAGCTGGGGGTGCCGGCGGTGTCGGCGTTCACCACGTTCGCGTTCGGCCGCCGCGTCGCGAGCCCCACCCGCGCCTCGTGGCCGATGATCGCCTCGGCGGCGGCCAGGCCCGGCGTCGCGACCGGCTACCTGCGGTCGCGGTGGGAGCTGCACCGGGCCTATGCCACGGGCCGGCTGCCGCTGCTCGACCTCGCGAACGTCCGGCAGCCGCTCAACCTGGTCTTCACCGCCCGCGCGTTCCAGCCGGACGCGGAGAGCTTCGACGACTCGTACCGGTTCGTCGGCCCGAGCCTGGGCGAGCGCCCGCGGGACCCGTCGTTCCCCATGGACGCGCTGCGGGACCCCGTGTTGTACGCCTCCCCCGGCACGGTGCTCGACGCGGGCCCGGCGCTGCTGCGGACGTTCGCCGCCGCGCTGGCCCCGCTGGGCGGCACCGTGGTCATCTCGACCGGCCGCACCGACCCGGCTGCGCTGGGCCCGCTGCCCCCGAACGTGCTGGCCCGCCGCTTCGTCCCGCAACTGGAGGTGCTGGATCGCGCCGCGCTGTTCGTCACCCACGGCGGCATGAACAGCGTGAACGAGGCCCTGCACGCGGGCGTCCCCATGCTGGTGCTCCCGCAGGGCGCGGACCAGCCGCTGGTGGCGCGCCGGGTGGCGGAGCTGGGCGCGGGTCTCGCGCTGGCTCCGCACGAGGCGGACACGGAGGCCGTGCAGGTGAGGGCCGGGCTGCTGCTCGGCGAGCCGCGCTTCCGCGTCGCGGCGTACGACCTGCGCGACGCCCAGCGCGCGGCGGGCGGCTACCGGCGCGCGGCCGACGAGCTGGAACGCCACCTCGGCCAGGGCAGCAGGCCGGTGCCCGCGAACGCGCGAGGGCGGTGAGCGATGTCCGCCGTCGTGGTCGTCCTGCTGCTGGCCGGGCTGTCGGAGTCGGCGGGCCGGATCCTGCCGCTGATCGCGCGCCGGCCCGGCGTGTCGCGGGCGCATGCGGTGCGGCTGCTGCTGACCGGGGCGGTGGTGGAGTTCGTGGTGTTCGCGTTGTGGCCGTGGGCGGCGGGCGTGCTGGCCGAGCTGCAGAGCCCGCGCACGGGGGCCGCTCCCGGGTGGACGCCCGCTCTCGCGGCGCCGCTGCTGCTCACCGCCATCGTGGCGTTCCCCCTGCTCGGGCCGCTGCTGCACACGCTGCTCATCGTCGCGGTCGGCGCGAACCTCACGGGCTCGCTCGCCACGGCGACCGGGCTGGGCTGGTGGAGCGCCGCCGGCTGCGTCGCGGTCGCCGGGCTGGGGCTGGGCGCGGCCGTGGGCGGCGTCAGGTGGCTGGTCGTGCGGATCAGCGCGCTCCAGGCGGTGCCGGCATGACCGAGTTCCCGCTGCTCTTCCTGGCCCTCGGCATGGTCCTGCTCGCCGAGGCGCTACTGGCCCGCTACGAGGTGCTCGTCTACACCGCCGGCTGGCGGACCGCCACCGGCGAGCTGCCCCACGGCCTCCCCTACGCCAGGGGCGCCGATCCGAACCGTCCTCCCGCGGCGTACCTGGTCTATCTGGACGGCATCGGCAAGCGCCGCTTCACCGACACCCGCGACGGCGGCCGGCTGGTCAAGGCGCTGCTCGACAAGGCGCCTGAGGTGCGGGTGCTGGGGCAGGTGCAGCCGTACTCGCCGCTGGCCGACCCGCTCGCCGACCGGCCCGTGTGGGCGTGGCTGCGGCGCCGCGCGCAGATCCTGCTCTTCCTGCACAACGTCATGCAGATCTTCGTCGCCGCCGACCGCCGCTACCGCCCGCTCTACAACCGGGCGGTCGGCACCCAGATCGCCCGGCAGCTGCGGCTGGCCGGCTACCGGCCCGGCAGCGGCATCCCCGTGGTGCTGCTCAGCTACAGCGGCGGCGCGCAGGTCGCCACCGGCGCGGTCAAGGAGCTGCACGCCAGGCTGGCCGCCCCGCTCCTGCTGATCACGCTCGGCGGGTTCCACAACGGCGCCAACGACCTCACCCACGCCCGCCGGCTGCACCGCCTCACCAGCGACGCCGACTGGATCGAGCGCCTGTGCCTGATCCTGTTCCCGCAGCGCTGGCCGGCGGCCAGGGGCAGCGGCTGGAACCGGGCCGTCCGCGCGGGCAAGATCACCACGCACCGCCTCGACCCGGCCACCCACATGGGGCGGCGCAGCTACATCAGCCCGGACGCGCGGCTGCCCGACGGCCGCACCTACCTCGACCACACCGCCGACACCGTCGTCCGCCTCATCCGCGAGCCGCTCAGCCCGTGACGCTCCTGCCCTCCAGGCGGGTGATCGCGATCGTGCCGGTGGTGCCGCGCAGGCCGAAGCCGTAGCGGTAGGCGCGCCTGTCCTGGTCGGTGGTGAGCAGGCCCGCGATGGGTGCGGTGTGCAGGCGCTGCCACGTGCCCTGGTGCTCGGCGTAGGAGGTGATGGTGGCGCCCGACAGCACCAGGGCCAGCCGGTCGCCCGGGCTGAAGCGGTGCGGGATCTGGACGGGCACGTCGGTGCGGAACTCGCCGCCGACCCGCACGTCGAAGCCGGTGGTGCCGCGGGTGTTGTTGTACCAGGCGGTGACGTAGTCGTCGGCGTCCTTGATCCAGCCGGTGAAGACGCTGTCCTCGGGCCGCCCGGTGGCGGCGAACGCGCCGAACGTCACCGCCACCACCGCCTGGTCGGAGGCGAGCGCGGCCGGCCCGGCCAGCAGGCCGAAGTACGGCGCCGAGCCGGTGCCGGCGAACCTGCCGCCGCCCGCCGTGGTGCGCGGCAGCTCCTCGTCGTCGGGGAAGGGCCGGTAGGCGGCGTAGCGGCGGGAGGTGTCGCCGGTGAACGCGTCGGCGACGGCGACCCGCTCGTACGCCGCCAGGTCGAGACTCGGCCCCGGCCGCACGGTCTTCCTCCCCCATAACGACGGCCCTGCCAGCACGCCCGCCGTCACCAGCAGCGCCACGGCCACGGCCACTCCCGCCGCCCACCGGCCCGACAGCCGTCGCACGGGCTCGATCAGCGTCGCCTCGGGGCCCTGCTCGCCGCCGGTGAGGCGGCGCAGCGCCAGCTGGGCGGACGGGCGCGCGGCGGGATCCTTCGCCAGGCAGGCCGCCACCAGCGACCGCAGCGGCTCCGGCACCCCCGACAGGTCGGGCTCGCCGTGCAGGACCGCGTGCAGCACCCCTGGCACCGACGAGGCGGGGAACGCCGGATGGCCGGTCGCGGCGTAGACCATCGTGCCGGCCCAGGAGAACATGTCGGAGGCCGGCGTGAGCGGCTGCTCGGTGAACTGCTCGGGCGACATGTACGACGGCGTCCCCGACGTCACCCCGCCGCCCGTGCGGTGGTCGAGCGCGCGGGCGATGCCGAAGTCGATGAGGACGGGCCCCTCCGGGCCGAGGATCACGTTGCCCGGCTTGACGTCGCGGTGCACGATGCCGGCCGCGTGGATCGAGGCCAGCGCGGTGAGCGTGGCGACCGCCAGCCGTTCGAGACCGCTGCCGGTGCGCGGGCCGTCGCGCTTGACCAGCTCGTCGAGCGACGGGCCTGGGACGTACTCGCTGACGATGTAGGGCCGCTCGTCCACCAGCCCGGTGCCGAGGACCTTGGCCGTGCAGAACGCGGCGACCCGCCCGGCGACCTCGGCCTCGCGCAGGAACCTGCGCCGCGTCTGCGGGTCGGCGGCGAGCGAGGCGTGCAGCACCTTGATCGCCACCTGGGCGCCGGCCGGCGACTCCGCCAGGTAGACCGTGCCCTGGCCGCCCTCGCCCAGCCGGTCGAGGACCCTGTGGTCCCCGACCCACAGGTGATCGGGCGCTCGATGGACGGTCACGGCGGTCCCCCGTCAGGTCGGACGATCGTACGGGTGATCAGATTAGTGCCGTCCGCGCCCGCGTGCCGCTCTCGCCCCGCCGTCAGTGGCCGGTGGTGAGGACCATGCGGTAGCGGGCCTCGCCGGACATCATCCGGTCGTAGGCGGCCGCGACCTCCTCCAGCGGGCGGGTCTCGGTGAGCGCCCGCACGCCGGTCAGCGCGGCGAAGCGCAGCGTCTCCTCGACCTCGCGGGCGGTGCCCGACGGGTGGCCGTGCACGGTCCTGCTGTTGGTGATGAGCTGGAACGGGCTGACCTGGATGGGCTCGGGCGTGGCGCCGAGCACGACCAGCTCGCCGTTGTCGCCGAGGCCGTCGATGGCGGCGCTCATCGCCTCGGAGCTCGCGGCGGTGGCCAGCACGACCCTCGCGCCGCCGAGCGCCTGGAGCTGCCCGGCCACGTCGCCCGCGGTGGAGTCGACGTAGTGGTGGGCGCCGAGGTGCTTGGCGGTGTCGGCCTTGTCGGCGCCGCGCGCGACGGCGACGGTCTCGAAGCCCAGCTTGTTGGCGAACTGCACGCCGAGGTGGCCGAGCCCGCCGAGGCCGAGGATCGCGACGAGGTCGCCGGGCCGTGCGGCGCTGCGCCGCAGCGCGTTGAACGTGGTGACGCCCGCGCAGCCCATGGGCGCGGCCTCGACGGCGCTGATCTCGTCGGGGACGCGGGCGAGCGCGGAGGCGGGCACGGTGGTGTACTCGGCGTACCCGCCGGGGTAGGCCCAGCCGGGCACCTGCATGCGGGCGCAGTGGATGAAGTCGCCCTCACGGCAGGACCGGCAGGTGCCGCAGTTGCCGCCGAACCAGCCGACGGCCACGCGGTCGCCGACGTTCCAGTCCTCGACGCCGTCGCCGACCGCGTCCACGCGGCCGGCGATCTCATGGCCGGTGACGAGCGGGAACGACACGTTCGGGAAGCCCGCGTTGACGAACCCGGCGTCGGAGCGGCACACGCCGCACGCCTCGACGGCGACGCGGACCTGGCCGGGGCCCGGCTCGGTCAGCTCGCGCTCGACCAGGTTGAACGGTCCGCCGGCCTCGTTGACCTGGGCGGCGCGGTAGAGAGTGGTCATGGACATCAGGTACCCCTTGAGCGGAGAACGAACGTGATGGGGACCGGCTCGCCGGCCCACGTCAAGCACACCAGTCCGGGACCGGCCATAGGGGGCCTGAGCAGGCCCTTCGCGGGCAGGTAACGGCAGGGCAGGTACTGACAGGGCCACCTTGGGGTGGCCGCGCCGCCCGCGCGCGGATCACACTGGATTCATGGATCGCAGGAGCGAACTCGCCGGCTTTCTCCGTTCCCGGCGCGCCCGCCTCGGCCCTGACGAGGCGGGGCTGCCGGCGGACGGCCGGGCCCGCAGGGTGCCGGGGTTGCGCCGCGACGAGGTGGCCCGGCTGGCCGGCATGAGCACCGAGTACTACACCCGGCTCGAGCAGGGCCGGGTCGGCACGCCGTCCCCTGAGGTGGTCGAGTCGCTCGCCCGTGCCCTGCAGCTCGATCCCGCCGAGCGCGAGCACCTGCTCGACCTGCTGGCCAGGCCCACCCCGGCGCGGCACGCCCCGGTGGCGCCGCAGCGGGTCAGGCCGGGCCTGCACCTCACGCTGCAGACGCTGGAGCACGTGCCGGCGTTCGTCATCGGGCGGCGCACCGACGTGCTGGCCGCCAACTTCCTGGCCCGGCAGGTGCTGACCGACTTCGAAGCGCTGCCCGCGCCGCAGCGCAACCTCGCCCGCTACTACCTGCTCGACCCCGCCGCCCGCGAGCGGGTGGGCGACTGGGAGCGGATCGCGTCGGAGACGGTGGCGATGCTCCGGCTCGAGGCCGGCCGCTACCCCAACGACCGGCGGCTGGCCGACCTGGTGGGTGAGCTGACGTTGCGCTCGCCCGAGTTCACGACCTGGTGGAACGACCACCGGGTGCTGCGCCGCACCCACGGCGGCAAGGTCTACCACCACCCGGAGGTGGGCGAGCTGCACTTCTCGTACGAGAGCTTCATGCCGCCGGGCGACGCCGACCAGATGTTGTGCGTCTACAACGTCGAGCCCGGCTCCCCCACCGCCGACGCGCTGCGCCTGCTGAGCAGCTGGGCCGCGCCTGGCCGCACGGCCCGCGCCTGAGACCTAGCTGTAGGCGAACAGGTCCTGCCGCAGGCCGGTCTCCTTGAACAGGTGGTCGCGAGAGGCCTCCAGCTCGGCGCGCAGGCGGGGCAGGTCGGCGCCGAGCAGGCGGCCACGCCACTTGCGGATCCGCCCGCCGACGATCACCGTCTCCACGTTGCCGCGGTCCATGAGCGTCACGACGGCGCCTGGCACGCTGTTGAGCGGGGCGACGTTGAGCGCGGTGGCGTCGAGCAGCACGATGTCGGCCTGCTTGCCGGGCGTGAGCGTGCCGGTCCTGTCCGCCAGCCCGAGGTGCCCGGCGCCGTTGACGGTGGCGTAGCGGAGCACGTCGCGGACGGTGAGCAGGGGCGGCGTGTCCCCGGACGGGGCCGGGTAGGGGTCGCCGTCCCCGGCTCCGGCGAGCACCCGCTCGTTGACGACCATGCGCTGCATGGCCATCGCGGTGCGCATCAGTGTGAACGGGTCGGCCGCCATCGTGGTCTCGACGTCCGAGCTCAGTGACGGCTCCATGCCGAGCTCCTGCATCTTGATGATGGGCGGGGTGCCGTGCCGCATGACCATCTCGATGGGGAAGGCGATGGAGACCTGCGCGCCCGCGTCCCGCAGCATCGTCCATGCCTGGTCGGACATGCCGGTCATGTGGATGAAGAGGTTGTCGGGGCCGACCTCGACGCCGCCCGCGCCCCGGGCGAGGTCGTCGAAGGCCGGCCGCATCCCGAACGCGCCGACCGCGTGGGCGGCGATGCGCAGGCCCAGCTCGCGGGCGAGCGTCCATGAGCGGGTGTAGACGTCCCTGCCGAGGTGCACCTCGCCGCCCATCACCATGGTCACGAGCTGCTCGTCGGAGGGGAACCACTGCTCCCTGACGCGGCGGGCGTCCTCGGGGTAGCGGGCCTCCGGGCGCCCGTCGCCCTCGAAGTAGCCGAACGCGGCCCGCCGCCCGGTGTCGATCAGGGCCTGGACGGCCGCGTCGGTGTGCTCGGGCGAGTGGTGGATCTGCGAGACGTCGAGCACCGTGGTGACGCCGGCGTCGAGCTGCGACAGGCCGGCGAACAGCACGTTGACGTACACGTCCTGCGGCCGGTAGGCGCGGGCGAAGCCGTTCAGGATGTGCTCGACGTACGTGGGGTACGCGCTCGGCGAGCCTGAGCCGTCGTCGAGGAGCAGGCCGTTGGCCAGGAACGCCCGCTCGGCGGTCTCGAACAGGTGATGGTGGGTGTCCACGAAGCCCGGCATGACGATGCGCCCGCGCGCGTCGATGACGGCGGCGCCCGCGGCGTCGAGCCCGGGGCCGATCGCGGTGATCGTGCCGCCCTCCACCAGGACGTCGGCGCTCTCGAAGTCGCCCACTCCTGGGTCCATCGACATCACCGCGCCGCCGCGGATGACGTAGCGCCGTCCGGGGGCGCCGGTGTCGGGCGGCGGATCCTGGTGGGCGGGGCCTGCGCTGGGGGTGGCGTGCTGCTGTCCGGGCATGCCGGCTCTCCTTCATGAGTTGATGCGTCAACTCGAAGGCTAACCGATTCGGTTGATGTGTCAACTCACTGGTAAGGTGTCCGCATGGCCCAGCCGGGATTGACCGAACGCGAACTCCGCGCATGGCGGACGTCCTTCCGGATGGTCGAGCTGCTGCGCACCCGCATCGAGCAGCAGCTCCAGGCGAGCAGCGGCCTGTCCAACGCCGACTACACCGTGCTCGCCCTGCTGTCGGAGGCGCCCGGGAGGCGGCTGCGCGCGTACGAGCTGGGGCGGGTCGCCGGGTGGGAGAAGAGCCGCATGCACCACCAGCTCACCCGCATGGAGCGCCGCGGCCTGATCACCCGCGAACGGTGCGGCTCGCGCGGCATCGACGCCGTGCTCACCGACGAGGGGTTCGCCGCGCTGCGCACCGCGGTGCCGGGGCACGCGGAGGAGGTCAGGCGCCTGTTCGTGGAGCGGCTGACACCGGAGGAGCTCGACGCGTTCGCCGCCATCTCCGCCAAGCTCCTCACCGCCCTGGAGGCGGACCGGTCCGGCGCCGGCTGACCGCTCAGGGGAGCAGCGGGAGGCGGCCGACGATCTTGTCGACCTTGTTGCGCGGGCCGACGACGCTGACCGCGTAATACTCCATGTCCTCGGGCGCGGTCTCCTTCACGGTGGCGAGGTAGTCGGCGTAGACGCGGGTGTGCTGGGCCGCGGCCGGCATGTCGGCCACGTGACAGGTGTCGGCGGCGGCGGCCTTGGCCCTGATCGTGCGCAGCGTGGCCGCGTCGGCGGCCAGCACCGAGCAGCCCGCCCAGGGCAGGCCGGGGTGGTCGGCGCCGCTCGCGTCGATCGCGTCGTCGCCCAGCAGGCCGGTGACCGCCGACGAGGTGGCCGCCGCGACGCACACGGCCGCGTTGACGGCCCGGCCGGCGGGCAGGGCGTCGTTGACGACGATCACCCACTTCAGGCGGGCCGCCCTCGTCGGGGCGGTGGGGTCGATCTCGTCCGGCGCGAAGCCGACGGTGCTGCCGTCTGACATGGCGAAATCCCTTATTCGTTCGTACGGAACCGATGGGTTACGGTATTCATCCATGCGTTAGAGCAGCAAGCAATCCGTACAAGTATCGGAGAAGGCGGGTTTTGGGCGGTCATGGACGAACTTGATAAGGCGATTGTCCGCGAACTGCAGTCAGATGCACGGATGACCAACCGCGACCTCGCGGCGGCCGTGGGCGTCTCACCGACCACGGCGCTCGACCGCACGCGGGCGCTGCGCCAGCGGCAGGTCATCCGCGGCGCGCTCCTCGACGTCGACCTCGCCGCGATCGGCCGCCCGGTGCAGGCCCTCATCGCCATCCGCGTACGCCCGCCGTCCCGGCGCAACATCGAGGGCTTCCGCAACTGGGTCAGCCGCCTGCCCGACACGCTCGGCGTCTATGTGACGGCCGGGACGGAGGACTTCATCCTGCACGTGGCGGTGCCCGACAACAACAGCCTCTACGCGTTCGTCATCGACAAGCTCACCGAGCGGCCCGAGGTGGCCGACGTGCGCACCTCGATCGTCTACGAGCACATCCGCAACAACCGGATCGCCCCGGCTGTTTGACCGGTCAGGCGCTCTCCCCCACGCTGCGCTCGTGCCACTCCGCCAGCGCGACCAGCAACCCGTCGGCGGCGCCGCCGAACATCGCGCTCAACTCCTCGGGGCTGACCGCCACCACCACGTGATCGAGCAGGTCGGCACGGAGCTTGGCGGCCCTGGTGTCGCCCGCGCCGTCGGGGTCGAAGGCGGTGGCCGCGAGATAGAGGCCGCCCACGCCCGCCGCGGAGGCGGTCTGGCGAGCCTGCGTGCCGAGCACGGCGGCGGGGTCGGCGGGCACGGCGGGCAGCACCGGCCGGCCGTCGCGCAGCAACAACGTCAGCGGCCTGGCCGGCGCCTGCTCCCCGACCTCGCCGTCCGGCACCAGCACGCCGCCGTCGTCGCGGCGCGCCACGTCACGCGGACGCGCCCAGGGCAACCCCCTGGCCTGGTCGTCCGCACCCGCCCGGCTGAACAGGCGGCCATCGGCGTCGACCACGAGGTCGCCGGGCTGCCAGCGCTCGCCGTCGAGTGGTGTGTGCACGTTCGTCATGGTGAGCACGGTACGCGGCGGCTGTGACAAATGATCGAGGAGGGCGGGCAGCGCGGCCCCGCTGCGCTAGCGTAGGGCCTCGAAGTGCCGGAACGCCTGGTCCGCGAGGTCTCCGGCCGCGTGAGCCCGACGGAGGCACCCCCATGCACGACGACTACGGCGGCCTCGAAGGCAGGGTCGCCCCATGACGCGCCGGCCTGCGGTGGCGGGCCGTGGCCGGCATCCCGCGGTGGTGATCGCGGCCGGGTTCGGCTCGGCGGTGCTGATCGGCACCGCGCTGCTCGCCACGCCGATGGCGACGACCTCGGGCGAGGGCGACTGGATCACCGCGTTCTTCACCGCCACCTCGGCCGTCTGCCTGACCGGGCTGGTGGTGGTCGACACCGCCTCGCACTGGTCGGTGTTCGGCGAAGTGGTGATCACCGTGCTCTTCCAGGTGGGCGGGCTCGGCATCATGACGCTCGCCACGCTCGTCATGGTGATCCTCTCCGGCCGCATCGGGCTGCGGGCGCGGCTGTCGGCGCAGCTGGAGACCAAGTCGGTGGTGGCCGCCGACCTGCGTCAGGTGCTGGCCAAGGTGGTGATGTTCACGCTGGTGTGCGAGGCGGCGGTCGCCGCGGTCCTCACCGTACGGTTCGTCACCGGCTACGGCGAGCCGCTCGGCAGGGCGCTGTGGCTCGGCGTCTTCCACGGCGTGTCGGCGTTCAACAACGCCGGCTTCGCCCTGTGGCCGGACAACCTGATGCGGTTCGTCACCGATCCGTGGATCTGCCTGACCATCGCCGCCGCGGTCATCATCGGCGGCCTCGGCTACCCGGTCGTCTTCGAGCTGCTGCGCACGTGGCGGCAGCCGCGCCGCTGGTCCGTGCTCACCCGCGTCACGGTCGGCCTGAGCGTGCTGCTCATCGGCGGGGGCACGCTCGCGTTCCTGATGACCGAGTGGCGCAACCCGGCCACGATGGGCCCGCTCGACGACTCGGGCAAGCTGCTCGCCGCGTTCTTCGCCGCCGTCATGCCGCGCTCGGGCGGCTTCAACACGCTCGACGTCAGCCAGATGTACCCGTCCTCCTGGCTCGTCACCGACATCCTGATGTTCATCGGCGGCGGCAGCGCGGGCACGGCGGGCGGCATCAAGGTCACCACGTTCGGCTTCCTGGTGTTCATGATCTGGTCGGAGCTGCGCGGCGAGACCCACGTCAACATCGGGCACCGGCGGCTGCCCGCGTCCACCCAGCGGCAGGCGCTGTCCATCACGCTGCTCGGCGTCATCCTCGTGGCACTGTCCACCTGGCTGCTGCTCATCATCAGCGGGCACGACCTCGACCGGGTGCTGTTCGAGGTGATCTCGGCCTTCGCCACCAACGGCCTGTCGACCGGCATCACCACCGACATCTCCGTGGCCGGTCACGTGCTGCTGAGCCTGCTGATGTTCGTGGGCCGCATCGGTCCGCTCACCCTGGGCTCGGCGCTCGCGTTGAAGCAGCGTACGCGCCGGTACGAGCTGCCGGAGGAGCGCGTCATCATCGGCTGAGCCGCGCCGGGACGAATGCGTTCGTCTCCGTGGGTAGAGGGGCGCTCCGACTACCCAGGAAGGCCCCCCAAGATGAGCACTTCGCGCACCACAGCAAACCGCACTCCGCTGCAGCTCGCCGCGCTGGTCACCGGCGTGGTGTTCCTGCTGGTCGGCGTGCTCGGGTTCGTCCCGGGCGTGACCACCAACTACGACGACCTGCAGTTCGCCGGTCACCACTCGGACGCGATGCTGCTCGGCGTCTTCCAGGTCTCGATCCTGCACAACATCGTCCACCTGCTGTTCGGCATCGCGGGCGTGCTGATGGCCAGGACGTGGAGCGGCGCCCGCGCCTTCCTCATCGGCGGCGGCGTCATCTACCTCGTGCTCTGGCTGTACGGCCTGCTCATCACGCACGACAGCCCGGCCAACTTCGTGCCGCTGAACACCGCCGACAACTGGCTGCACCTCATCCTCGGCCTCGGCATGACCGGCCTGGGCGTGCTGCTCAGCCGCCGGACGGCCGTCATCCGCTGACCTGTCGTTTGCCCGGCCACGCGCCGGGCAGCCGACCCGTCCCCGCTGAAGGACACCGGGCAGAACGAGACGGGAGGCCCCGATGGAGGACGTGGGCGCGGCGTGCGAGCGGGTGGCGCGGCAGGCGCTCGGCCTGACCGACCTGCGGCCCGGCCAGCTCGGCGCGATGAGCGCGCTGGCGCGCGGCACGGACGTGCTGGTCGTGATGCCGACCGGGGCCGGCAAGTCCGCGATCTACCAGGTGCCCGCGCTGCTGCTGCCCGGCCCCACCGTCGTGGTCTCCCCGCTCATCGCCCTCCAGCGCGACCAGGTCGAGGCGCTGCGCGAGCGTGATGAGGAGGCGGTGAGCCTCGACGCCGGCACCTCGGCGGGGCGGCGGCGCACCGCGTTCGAGTCGCTGCGCGCCGGGGAGACGGAGTTCCTGTTCTGTGCTCCGGAGCAGCTCGCCAAGCCCGACGTCGTCCGCGACCTGGCCGCCGCGAAGCCGTCGCTGCTGGTCGTGGACGAGGCGCACCTGATCTCCTCCTGGGGTCACGACTTCCGGCCCGACTACCTGCGGCTGGGGCAGGTCGCCGAGGCTCTCGGCCGGCCGGCGATCGCCGCGCTGACCGCCACCGCCGCGCCGCCCGTGCGGGTGGAGATCGCCGAACGGCTGGGGCTGCGGGATCCGGTGGAGATCGTGCAGGGGTTCGACCGGCCGAACATCTCGCTCACCGTCCGCAGGATGATGGACGACCCCGCCGCCGACATCGTCTCCGCCGTCGCGGCCGAGACCGGGCCCGGCATCGTCTACACGGCCGTACGCAAGCAGACCACCCGCCTGAGCGAGCTGCTCGGCGAGGCCGGGGTGCGGGCGGCGGCCTACCACGCCGGGCTGCGGCGCTCCGAGCGCGACGAGGTGCACGGCAGGTTCATGTCCGGGGACGTGGACGTGGTGGTGGCGACCAGCGCGTTCGGCATGGGCATCGACAAGCCGGACGTGCGGTTCGTCGTCCATGCCGAGGTGCCAGGGTCGCCTGACGCCTACTACCAGGAGATCGGCAGGGCAGGGCGGGACGGCGAACGCGCCTCGGCGACGCTGTTCTACCGTCCCGAGAACCTGGGCTTGCAGCGTTACTTCACCGGGTCCGTACCGGACGCCGAGGTTCTGGCCCGGGTGGCGCGGGCCGTGGCGGAGGGCGGAGGCGACCGGCGTGCACTGCGCGAGCGGGCCGACGTGTCGGCGCGCCGCCTGACGACGCTGCTCGACCTGCTGGAACGGGCCGGCGCCGTACGCGTCGGCACCCGCCGCGTCGAGCCCGCGCCCGGCGCGCCCGCACCTGAGGAGGCCGCCGAGCTGGCCGTGGAGCTGGCCGAGCGGCGGCGGGACGTGGAGCGTACCCGGCTGGAGATGATGCGCCGCTACGCCGAGACCGATGACTGCCGGCGGCGGTTCCTGCTCGGCTACTTCGGCGAGCAGGTCGCCGACGCGTGCGGCAACTGCGACACCTGCCTGGCCGGCACCGCCGACCGGCAGGTGGAGGAGGAGAGCGGGCCGTTCGCCGCCCACGCCAGGGTCGAGCACCGTACGTGGGGGCCCGGCGAGGTCATCCAGCGCGGCGAGGACCGCCTGACGGTCCTGTTCGACACGGCCGGCTACCGAGAACTGCAACTCGACACGGTCCTCGACCAAGACCTCCTCACCGAACCCCCGACCTCCTGACCCTCGCCCGACCTCGACGGCCCGCTGCCGGCCGGGCCGACTCTGGGCGGCGGTCCCGATGCTCAGGGGGGCGGCGGGCGGACCTGCCCGTCGCCTGCTGGGCGGAGGCGCGTCAGCGGTGTCCGCCCAGCCCGGCCCGGCCCCTGGCCCTGACCGCCGCCGCTGCCGGCCGGGCAGGCCGGCGGCGGGGCTGGTGGGCGGCGGGGCTGGTGGGCGGCTGTTAGGTGAGGGCGGGTTCGAGGTGGCCGGTGTCGTGGATGTAGGTCGGCTCGTGGGGCTTTTCACCCGCCTTGCGGGCGTTGAGGCGGTTCATCAGTTTGGTGAGCATCATGCCGTACACCACGTGGCCGGCGATCATGACGGCCGGGCGGCCGGGGCGGTCCTCCGTGGCGGCGGGGAGGATGTTCATGCCGGGCACCCAACCCTGGTAGCTGGCGGCCCAGATGGCCAGGCCGTAGCCGATGCCGGCGATCGACGGGGCCTGGCCGCGGACGAGCAGGCCGTACAGGGAGCCGGCGGCGGCGCCGAAGCCGAAGTGGGCGAGCGCGCCCGCGGCGCCCTCGCCGGACTTCGGCCGGTGCTTGTGGCCCGGGAGCATCGCGCGGGCGATCCGCTTGGGCGGCTGGTCGGGCATGAGGCCCATCCGGCTGCCGGCCAGCATGACCCCGCTCATCGCGGCGGTGGCGAGGACGCCGCTCACGGCGCCCTTCATGAGAGCTCGCATCATGCAAGCCGGTTGCCCGACAGAAGGCAGAGGAAACACCCGCCGGGAGGCGGGCGCGCCCCCGGGGTCAGCTCTCCTTGGCCAGCGCGCCGCGACCCGCGCTGAGGTGCACGACGTTCCCGTCGATCCTGGCCACCTGGTCGGGGGTGACGTAAAGGTCGCGGGAGAACAGCCCCTTGGCGTCCACCTTGAGGAAACCCGTACGCACGAGCCGGGCCGCGAGCGCGGGCGGCAGGTCAGGCTCGGGGTCGGTGAAGACGTCGGCCAGGATCGGCACGACACCGGGCCGCGGGTCGGACTCCTGGCCCTCGGTGGTCGCGGCCCCCGGGTCGCCCAGCTTCACGAACTCCACCGTCCCCAGTTCCTGGCCGTCGCTGTCGACGACCTTCATCCCGGACTGCACCTGATCGATCACCGGCTCCTGAAAGGCGTGCACGGCACCGCTCCTCTCCTGTAGGTCAGAGGCGGTACGCCTACCCAGAAAGAGCCCGGACAGCGGCCCGGCACCCGCGAACCTGGCGTTTACCGGCCGCTGGAGTCGCAGCCCGGCGCGGATGGCGATTTTGGCGGGTGCTTGGCAGCGCCGTGCCGCGGGTCCCGCCGACACTGGAGGAGGTGCACCGGGCCGGTGGCGGCCGTGGCGACCAGGCTTGGGGGTAACCGTGTCGATGTTCTGGGATCTCAAGCACCGGCTGAACGCGGCGGTCAACGCCCACGACATACCGCGCATCCTCACCTGCTACAGCGAGGACGCCGTCTACGTCACGCCTGGCGGCCTCGCCGAGGGACACGACCAGATCGAGTGGATGTACCAGCAGACGTTCCAGGGCTTTCCCGACTGGCACGCGGCGGCCTGGTTCGAGCTGGGCGACTGCGAGAACCCGGCGGTCACCGAGTGGACGTACACCGGCACCCACAACGGCACCCTGCTGATGCCCGGCGGCCGGGAGATCGAGCCGACGGGCCGTTCCATCTCGGTAAGGGCGACCTGCACAAGCTTCGTCAAGGACGGGAAGATCTGTACACACCGGGAGTACTACGACCAGCTGGAGCTCTACAGCCAGCTCGGCTTCGGCCTGCTGGAGCTGGAGCGGATGCCCGCGTGACGCGTTCAGGCCCGTTCGGCGAACTGCTGCCGCCCCACGACGCCGAGCAGCCGCAGCTTCTCGTGCCCCTCGGTACGCGGCGACGCGGTGAGCACCAGCAGCGCCTGCGCCTGGTCCTCGGTGAACAGCACCTGGCAGTCCACCTCGATCTCGCCCAGCTCCGGATGGACGAGCACTTTGTGGTCCTCGAACCGCTTGGCCACCTCGTGCCGCTCCCACAGTTCGGCGAACTCGGCGCTCTCCCTGCTCAGCGCCCGTACCAGCTCGCCCGCCTGGGAGCGCGGCCCGCGTACGCCGTAGGCGGCGCGCAGGTTCGCGACCAGGGAACGGCTCTGCCGGCCGTGGTCGCTCTCCGGGTAGCAGCGCCGCGCGGCCGGGTCGGTGAACCAGCGGTAGATGTCGTAGCGCGCCAGGCCCGCGTAGTGCGACTTGTCGCCGAACAACGCCTCGGCCATCCGGTTCTGCACCAGCGTCTCCCCCAGGTCGGACACGATGAGCGCCGGTGTGTCGGACAGGCGGTCCAGCACCCGCAGCAGCGGCGGCGCGACGTGCGTCACGGCCGACAGGGACGAGGGGGCGTTGTGGCCGCAGATCTGGAACAGGTAGCCGCGCTCGTCGTCGGTCAGCCGCAGCGCCCGCGCCAGCGAGGCGAGCATCTGCACGCTCGGCTGCGGGCCGCGCTGCTGCTCCAGCCGGGTGTAGTAGTCGGTGGACATCACCGCGAGCGCCGCCACCTCCTCGCGCCGCAGCCCGGGCGCCCGGCGGCGGGCTCCGGGCGGGAGCCCGACGTCCTCGGGACGGAGGGCTTCGCGGCGGCGGCGCAGGAAGTCCGCCAGGGCTGCACGATCCATATATCCCATTATGTGCACGGCCGGCGCGCTAACCAGGGATCGCCGATCCCCCGATGACCGGTCTCTGCACCCGCGCCGCCCGCCGGGCCACGCTCGAAGCATGCAGATCTCAGGGAACACCATCTTCATCCCCGGTGCGACGAGCGGCATCGGGCTCGCGCTCGCCCTCGCCCTGCGCGACAAGGGCAACACCGTGATCGTGGGCGGGCGGCGTACCGAACTGCTGGAGCGGATCGCCGCCGAGCACCCCGGCGTGGACACCGTCACCGTCGACACCGCCGACCCCGCCAGCATCCAGGCCGCCGCGGAGCAGGTGCTCGCCCGGCACCCCGGCCTGAACGTGCTGATCGCGATGGCCGGCATCATGCGGGTCGAGGACTGGCGCAAGCCCGAGTCGTTCCTCGCCTCCGCCGAGTCCGTCGTGACGACGAACGTGCTCGGGCCGATCCGGCTCATCGCCGCGTTCATCGAGCACCTGCAGACGCGGCCCGACGCGGCCATCGTCACCGTGTCCTCGGGGCTGGCGTTCACCCCGCTCACCGTCACCCCCAGCTACAACGCCTCCAAGGCGGCGATCCACATGCTGAGCGAGTCGATCCGGCTGCAGCTGGAGGGCACGAGCGTGCGGGTGGTGGAGCTCGTCCCGCCCGCCGTGCGCACCGCGCTGCTGCCCGGGCACGAGGAGAACGAGCACGCCATGCCCCTGGACGAGTACGTGGCCGAGACCATGGCGCTGCTGGAGAGCCGGCCGGACGCGAAGGAGATCCAGGTCGAGCGGGTCAAGTTCCTCCGCTACAGCGAGGTCCGCGGCGACTACGACGAGGTGGTGTCCATCCTGAACGCCACCGACCCGCACGGCGACTGACGTTCTCCCCCGTCGAAGCAGTGCAGAATGCCGCCATGTCGACGATCATCGCTGAACGCTCCGACGGTATCGAGGTGGAGCATTTCTACGCGGACATCGAGTGCAGTTATGGTCGTGAGGACGAGTCATCCGACGATGAATCTGAGCTTGATCAGGTCCTTGTCGCCGTCCTCGGAGAAGTTGGCGATCTCGACCTCGCTCAGCTTCAGGGGGCTCTGGGTGAGGACGGTGAGTCGGCAGCCGCCGTCCTCGTAGTCGTCGCCGCAGTCCTCCTTGGGCCGGGTGAAGTTCACGGAGCGGACGGCGGGGCGGGTTCGCAGCCATTCGACGACGGTGTCGACCAGGACGCCCACGTCGCACCTGTCCTGCTCGGTGGCGTACTCCTTCTCGCACAGGGTGGCCGACACCTCGACGGTGCTCTCCTCCCCCTCCTGGAAGTGGACCGACTTGCCCGGGATCGTGCCGAGGCCCGCCAGCAGGTCCATGTTGGCGGCGTAGCGCTCACGTTCCTGGCTCTCTTGCAGGGCTTCGCGGATCTGGATCGCCGCGGCCACCGCGACGACGAGCGCCACGGCGGCTCCTGCGCCCACGAGCAGGCGGAGGAGCAGCCGGAGCCGGCCTGACCTGGGCGGACGTCCAGGTTTGTCGGAAGGCGGCGGGTCGGCGGGCAGGCGGAGGGTGGCGGGGCCTGGTGGCGTGCGGTCCTCGGCGACGGCGGCGAGGTGCGCGCGGACGTCGTGGGCGGCCGGCCGGTGCGCGGGGTCGCGGCGCAGCAGCGCCATCAGCACCGGCTCCAGGGGACCGGCCTTCGCGGGCGGTGCGGGGTCGCGGGTGGCGACGGCGACGAAGATCGCCCCGGCGCTCGCGCCGTCGTACGGGGGACGCCCCTCCACGGCGGTGTAGAGCGTCGCGCCGAGCGACCACAGGTCGGACACAGGCGTGGCCGGCCGGCCCAGCGCCTGCTCGGGCGCCATGTACGCGGGCGTGCCGAGGATCGCGCCCGTGCCGGTCAGCGTGACGTCACCCTCGACGGCCGCGATGCCGAAGTCGGTCAGGACGACCCGCTCGCCCTCCAGCAGGACGTTGGCCGGCTTGATGTCGCGGTGCGTGATGCCGGCCTGGTGGGCCGCGCACAGGGCGTCCAGCACCTGGAGCCCGATCCGCGCGGCCCGCGCGGGCGGCAGCGGCCCCCGCTCCGCCAGCAGGTCCTGTAAGGAGCGCCCGCGCACCAGCTCCATGATGATCCACGGCCGGCCGTCGGCGCCCGTGACGTGATCGTGCACGGTGACGATGCCGGGATGCTTGAGCCGCGCGGCGGCGCGCGCCTCGCGGTCGAGCCTGGCGATCCAGTGCGCCCGCTCGGCGTCGTCGAGCTGCTCGGGCAGGAACAGCTCCTTGGCCGCCACCTCGCGGCCGAGCTGCTCGTCGCGGGCGGCCCAGACGGCTCCCATCCCGCCGCGGCCCAGCAGGCCGGTCAGCCGGTAGCGGCCGGCGAGCAGGCGCCCGTCCGCCTCCCTTTGCGTGTCCTCCTGCCGTACACCGTCCACCGCCGGCACCCCTCATGTCGTGTCCTGTGACGGACAGAGATCATCTCAGAGCGAGCGGGTCACGCGCACGGGCCCGGGCCCACCGTGGTGCGGAGCCCGGGGCCGCTGGGTCAGCGGTTGGCGGCGAGGCTGTGGACCGGGTGCTCGCCCTCGGTCTGCAGCCGGTACTCGCGGCCGTTCTTGGCGCGGTTGTCGTCGATGACCCGCTCCGAGGGGGCCTTCTCGCCGCCCATGATCGCTTCCTGCATCTTCTCGAAGCGCTCGTGGGCCTCCTGGACGTAGCCGGTGCCCAGGGTGGTGTAGTCGATCTGGGTCGCGATCAGCTCGCGCAGGTACGCCTTGTTCGGCTCGAACGTCACCGGCGCCGGCAGCTCGGGCGCCAGCACCTCCTCCGGGTCGCGGCCGTCGAACCGCTTGAACATCTCCACGGCCAGCCGCAGGTGCTCCAGCTCCATGTTGAGGTGGAGCTCCCAGATGTTCTTCACCTTGGGGTCGGACTCGGTCTCCATGAACGAGTGGTACAGGTAGCACTCGTTGTACTCGTGGTTCATGAGCATCTCCCACCAGCTCTCGCCCGGGTCCACGAGGGACTCGTAGTGGGTGACGTGCTCCTCCTCGATGAGGCCGATCTCCTGGTAGAGCTGGCGGGCGATCGGCTCCATGTAGGTGGGGCCGACGTTCATGTAGAAGTTCATCGTCTGCTGCTCGGCCGCCATGATCGTCAGGGCGTGCAGCTTGGAGATCGGCGCGGCGGTGGAGCGGTCATAGGGCTCGCGCACGTTGTCGATCGGGTTGCGGTGGTGCATGAACGTCGGCCGGCCCGGCATGACCTCGGTGAGCTGGTCGACGATCTTCTCGGCCTTGCGGTGCTCGATCATCTCGTACAGGTTGGCGTAGCGGTAGAGGTGGTCGAAGTCCTCCAGGACGCCGAACTGGTACGCCTGCTGCAGGTACGGGTCGGGCTCCATGCGGGCGACCCAGGCGGTGAGGTCCACCGCGACCTGCTCGTACGCGATCGTCGTCTCCAGCACCGAGGCGAGACCGGGCAGCAGCCAGTTGACCACCTTCTGCTGCTGCGCCTCGATGTAGCGCACCCGGGCCAGCTGCTGCTTGATCTCCACGTCCGGACAGTGCCGGGCCAGGTGGTGGCTGAACATGATCGCCTCGACCTCGATGCCGTTCATCGTGATGATGCGGCACCGCGTGTACGGGTCGGCGTGATCGGGATCGGTCGGCGTGACGTTCAGCTCCCGCCAGTTGCGCAGCTGCTTGTCCAGCGGGATGCCCCGCTCCTGCAGTGGGTTGAAGGTCATGTGCGTGCGCTCCTTCGCGCTGGGTTCGAGTGAGCAAACGTGGCTTGCCCGGCTACCCGAGGGCTTCCCGGCGCAATCTCTGCGCGCGCCCCGCTGGACCTCCGCGTTCGGTAATGATGCCCGGATACGGCCGGTACGGACGATCCTTGGCCCGCGCCGGATGCTCCCTTGACGGGCGGCGGGGCAGGTCCACCCCCGGACTCACCGCTACGGGAAGACCGCTACGGGAAGACAGGGCGTGGAAGGGACGACAGGTAGGGCAGTCAGGCCGGCCCGCGTGCTCGGCGCGCTGTCGCTGCTCGCCATGACGGCCGTGCAGGTGGTGTCAGGGCTGGACGCGCGGCCTGACCGGTACGTCACGGTCATCGTGGCGCTGCTCGCGGCGTCCGCGGTCGCCTTCGCGGCGGAGAGCTGGGGGGCGCGCAGGGCGGTGCGCGCCTTCGGGGCGGCGGTGCTGACCGGGTACGCGGCCGAGCTGATCGGCGTGCTGACCGGGTTCCCGTTCGGCTCCTACCGCTACACGGACGTGCTGTGGCCGCAGATCGGCGGCGTACCCCTGGTGGTGACGCTGGCCTGGGGCGGCATGGGGCTGGCGGCGTACGCGGTGGGCGCGGCACTCGCCACCGGCTGGGGCCGCGTGTGCGCGGGGGCGGGCGCGCTGACGGCGTGGGACCTGTTCCTCGACCCGCAGATGGTCAGGCTCGGGCTGTGGACGTGGGCCGAGGACGGCTTCTACCGCGGCATCCCGCTCACCAACTTCGCCGGCTGGCTGCTGGTGTCGGCGCTGGTCATGCTCGCCATCGGGCGCGTGGCCGGCGACCCGCCGCCGGTCGGCGGGCTGCTCGTGCTCTACACGGTCATGGCGGTGATGGAGACGGTCGCGTTCGCGGCGGTGTTCGTCCCCGCCGACCCGCTGGTGGCGGCGGCCGGCGGGATCGCGATGGGCGCGTTCGCCGCGCCCGCCTGGAGGCGGTCATGGCAGAGGTGACGGTGATCGGCGGCGGCGTGGGCGGCATGGTGTGCGCGCTGCTGCTCGCCAGGCAGGGCCACGAGGTCCGCCTGTACGAGCAGTCGCCGCGGCTCGGAGGCAAGCTGGCCGAGCATCACAGGGACGGTTTCACCTTCTCGCTCGGCCCTTCGCTGCTCACCATGCCCGGCCTCTTCCGCGAGCTGGGGCTGCGGCGCGAGCTGGTGGAGCCGGAGCCGCTGTGCCGCTACCGGTTCGCCGACGGGAGCGTGCTGGACGCGCGCCGGGACCCCGCGCTGATGGCCGCGGCCGTGGACCGCCTGGCGCCGGGCGAGGGGCGGGCGTGGCACGCCTTCCACGACTGGGCCCAGGGCTGCCTGCGAGCGGCCGGCCGCACGGTCTTCGCCGGACCGCTGATCCAGTTGCGCGGCAGCGGGCGGCCGGCCGGGGAGGCGCGGCTGTCCGACCTGATGGCGGTGGCGCCGGGGCGGACGCTGGACGGGCTGGCCCGCCGCTTCTTCCGCGATCCCCGCCTGCGCCAGTACGTCGGCCGCTACGCCACCTACGCCGGGTCGAGCCCGTACCGCGCGCCCGCGGCGCTGGGCTGCGTGCCGGCGCTGGAGCACGGGCAGGGCGTCTGGTACGCGCCTGGCGGCCTCGCCCGGCTGGCCGACGACCTGGTCCTGCTGCTCAAGGCCGCGGGGGTGCGGGTGTTCCTGTCGGAGCCGGTCGCCGCCGTCGAGACGTCGTGCTCCCGCGTCACGGGGGTGCGGCTGGCGAGCGGGCGGCGGGTGCGGGCAGACGTCGTGGTGGCCAACACCGACGCCGCCGCCCTGTACGGGAACCTGCTGCCGGACCGCCGCCGGCTGCGCGGCATCGCCCGGCTCGGCCTGTCGTCGTCGGCGCTGCTGGTGCTGGCCGGGGTGGAGGGCCGCACGCCGGGGCTGCCCCACCACTCGGTGCTGTTCTCGGGCGACTACGAGCGGGAGTTCGCCGACATCTTCGACCGCCGGGTGCCGCCCCAGGATCCGACCGTCTACGTCGGCTGCTCGGCGGTGGACGACGCCTCCCAGGCGCCATCGGGCTGCGAGAACTGGACGTTGCTCGTCAACGTCCCCGCCCGCAACCCGGCGCGCTGGCCGATGCGGGTGGACGCGTACCGGGACCTGGTCTTCGAACGGCTGGCCGAGCGCGGCCACGACCTGTCCGGCCGGCTGCGGTTCGCCGACGTGTTCACCCCGGCCGACCTGCGCGACCGCTACGGCGCTTGGGGCGGCGCCATCTACGGCGCCGCCCACCACGGCCGCCTCGCCCCTTTCCGCCGCCCCGCCAACCGCGGCCCCCGGCGCGGCCTGTATCTGGTCGGCGGATCCACCCACCCGGGCGGCGGCCTGCCGATGGTGACGATGGGCGCGAGGATCGTCGCCGGCCTGGTCGCACACGACTTCCCCGGAAGCACGCGAGCCATCGCCGGCCCGGCCGCTGGCGGCGGGCGATGAGGGCGCTCACCGCCGAGCCGCCTCGGCGGCGGATGAGCAGGGCGCTCGGCGTCGCGCAGGCGGTCGCGGGGGCTGTCGTCGCGGTGCGGCTCGCGAGGGGGCGGCGGCGGGTGGCGGCGCTCTCCCCGGTCACCAAGGTCGCTGGGACGATCTCCGTGGTGGTGCCGGCGCGCGACGAGGAAGGGCGCATCGGGCCGTGTCTGCGGGCCGCGCTCGCCGACCCGGCCGTGTCCGAGGCGATCGTGGTGGACGACGGCTCACGGGACGGCACCGCCAGGGTGGCCGCCGAGCTGGGCGCCAAGGTGATCACCGGGGCGCCGCTGCCGGACGGGTGGGTGGGCAAACAGTGGGCGCTGCGCCAGGGTGTGTCCGCCGCCACCGGTGAGGTCGTGGTCACGCTGGACGCTGACGCGCGGCCGGCGCCTGGGCTGTTCGGGGCGATGGCGGCCGCGCTCGAACGGTACGACCTGGTGAGCGCAGGCCCCCGGTTCGTCTGCTCCGGCGTGCTGGAGCAGGCGCTGCACGCGTCGATGCTGGCGACGCTGGTCTACCGGTTCGGCCCCGTCGGGCCGGCGACCCCGCCACCGCCGCACCGCGCCGTCGCGAACGGCCAGTGCCTGGCGTTCCGTCGCGGGCAGCTGGCCGCCGTGGACGCCTTCGCCCTCGTACGCGACCGCATGACCGACGACGTGGCCCTGGCCCGCTGCCTGGCCCGCCGCGGCTGGTCGGTGGGGTTCCTGGACGCGGGCGCGCTGCTGGAGGTGGACATGCACGACTCGGTCGGCGAGCTGTGGCGGGAGTGGGGACGCTCGCTGCCGCTGCGCGACGTGACCGGGCCGGGATGGCAGGCGGCCGACCTGGCCGTCCTCTGGCTGACCTGCGCGCTGCCGGCGCTGCGGGTGATCGCGGGCCGCCCGACCGGCCTGGACGCCGGGCTGCTGGCGATGCGGCTGCTGCTGGCGTACGCGCTGCGCGGCAGCTACCGCGACCCGGGCGCGGGCCTGCTGCTGTCGCCGCTGCTCGACCCGGCAGCCGCGGCCCGGCTGACCCAGGCGACGCTCAGCCCGGTCCGTACATGGCGCGGCCGCACGTACCCGAAGCTCACCGGCGGCGCCCGGCGAGTGCGGCCTGAGCGAAGCGCAGCCCGATGAGGCACATCAGCCCACCGGTCGCCGCCACCATCTCGACGGGCGCGAACAGCAACTGCAGCACCGGCACCCCGAACACCGCCACCCGCGCCCCCACCGCGAACGACCGCGCCGCCCACCCCACCACCAGCAGCGCCACGAGCCCCAGCAGGAACGCCGCAGGACAGATGACCGCCACCCCACCCGCGAACGTCAAGATCGACCGTCCGCCACGGAACCCGGCGAACACCGGCCACGCGTGCCCTGCCATCGCCGCCGCCGTGGCGAGGTACACCGGCGCCACGCTGTCCCCCGTGACCGTGCCGACCCCGGTGACGTGGGCCCCGCTGACCAGGAGCGCGACCAGCGCGGCCAGCGTCCCCTTCAAGGTGTCCCCGGCGAGCACCGGCACCGCCGCCCGTCGCCCGAGCTGCTCCTTGACGTTCCAGTACCCGGGGTTGCGGTCGCCCGAGCGGCGCGGATCGACGCCGTGCCCGCGCGCCACCAGCACCGCGACCGGCACAGAGCCGAGCAGGTAACCGGCGATGACCGCCACCAGCGCCTCACCCATCGCGTCGTTCCATCTCGTCCGGTACGCCGACGCGGGCGCGATGAGCCACATGGCCTTCGACCGGCCGCTGCTGCGCGCCACCCCTGGGCTGCGGTTCTGGCGGCTCCTCGGGACGGGACGCGGGCGGGCCATGTCGCTCGGCGCCGATCTGCGGCGGTGGGCGCTGTTCGCGGTCTGGCGCGGGGAGGCGGATCTGGAGGCGTTCCTGCGGACGTCCTCGATCGCCGCCCGCTGGCGGAAGGAGGCGCGCGAACGCTGGCAGGTTCGGCTGGCGCCGCTGTCCTCCCGGGGCACCTGGTCCGGCCACGACCCGTTCCCCGCCACCGGGCAGGCCGCTCGGAGCGGCGGCGCGGTGGCGGTGCTCACCCGGGCGTCGATCAGGCCCCGGCGGCTGGTCGCGTTCTACCGGTCGGTGCCGCCGGTGGAGGAGCTGCTGCGGCGGCAGGACGGCTGCCTGGCCTCGATCGGCATGGGCGAGTGGCCGGTGGCCAGGCAGGCGACGTTCTCGCTGTGGCGGGACGCGGACGCCATGCGCGCCTTCGCCTACCGGGGCGCCGCCCACCGCCAGGTCATCGACCAGGTACGCGCCCACGACTGGTACGCGGAAGAGCTGTTCGCCCGCTTCACCCCCTACGCCAGCGAAGGCGCCTGGGACGGCGCCGACCCCCTGCGCCTTCCCTGAGGCGGTCATGGGACCGGCTCACGGGCTGTGCTGTCGTGCCGGGCCAGGTCGCGGGCGACGACGCAGGCGCGGGCGATGGTGGCAGGGGGTGAGGAGCCGTGGGCGACGACGACCGTGCCGCGCAGCCCCAGCAGGGCCGCGCCGCCGTGCGTCTCGGGGTCGTAGCGGCGGGCCACCTCGGCCAGCCGCCCGGGGGACGCGATGCCGGCCTCGGCGACCATGGCCAGCGTCGTGCGTACGCAGCCTTCGACGTTCTTCAGCAGCACGTTGCCGGTGAAGCCGTCGGTGACGATCACGTCCACGACGCCCGCCAGCACGTCGTGGCCCTCGATGTTGCCGTGGAAGCGCACCGGAAGGCCAGCCAGCAGCTCCTCGGCGCGGCGGGTCAGCCGGTTGCCCTTGCCCGGCTCGGCGCCGATCGACAGCAGCCCCACCAGCGGGTCCGGCCGTCCGAGCACCGCCCGCGCGTATCCCGCGCCCAGCAGGGCGAACTGGGCCACCATCGCCGGGCTCGGGTCGGCGGTCGCGCCCGCGTCCACCAGCACGCTCCCGCCGCCGCGCAGCGCGGGCAGCACCACGGCGAGCGCCGGCCGCAGCACGCCGGGGGCGCGGCCGATCCCGCGTACCGCGCAGGAGACGGCCGCCCCGGTGGACCCCGCCGTCACGAACGCGCCGCCCTCGCCCCGCCCGACCAGGGCGCATCCCACGGCGAGGCTCGACCGGGTCAGCGCGGCGGCCCCCGCCCCGCTCCCGGCCATCGGCACGACCTCGTCGGCGTGCGCGACCGGCAGCTCACCGAGCGCCTCGTGTTTGCGCAGCTCCGCGTCGATGACGTCGCTCGCCCCGGCCAGCATGACCGGCACCCCGTGCTCGCGCCACGCCAGCAGAGCCCCCGCGACGGTCGCGACGGGCCCGTGATCGCCGCCCATCGCGTCGAGCACCACCGGCGGGTTCATGGGAGCGTCACCTGGACGCGGCGCTCGGCGCGGGCGGCCCCGGCGGAGGCCAGGAGGTGGCGGGCGAAGATCGCGCCCTTGCGGTGGCCGGGGACACGGACGCGGGCCGCCAGCACCTCGTACGATCGCCGCTCGATCTCGTCCAGGATGCCGCCGTAAAGCTCGAAGGCGGCGCGCACGCACGGTCGTGACGACGCGGTGAGCAGGCCGATCCCCTGGGCGGCGGCGCGGTAGTGGTCGCGGGCGCGCTCCGCCTCGTAGGCGAGCAGCTCGCGGACGGCGGGCCCGGCGCGGCGGGCGCCCAGCGCGTCCGGGCGGACGCCGAACTTGTCCAGGTCGGCCATCGGCAGGTAGACGCGGCCACGGGCGTGGTCCTCGCGGACGTCGCGCAGGAAGTTCGTGAGCTGGAAGGCCAGGCCGAGCTGGCGGGCGGGCTCGCGGGCCGCCTCGGCGCGGCCCGGCTCCGGCTCCAGCACGGGCAGCATCATCGTGCCGATCGCGGCGGCCGAGCCCGCCATGTAGCCGAGCAGGTCGTCGTAGGTGGCGTAGCGGGTGACGGACAGGTCGGCGCGCATGGAGGCGAGGAAGACGGCGACGTCGTCGTGGCCGATGCCGAACGAGCGCACGGTGTGCAGGAACGCCGGCAGCACCGGGTCGTCGGCGGGCCCGTCGCCGGCCAGTCCCGCCTCGACCCGGGCGGTCAGCCGGTCGAGCGCGCGGGCGCGGTCGTCGGTCATCGTGAACGAGTCCACGATCTCGTCGGCGTACCGGGCGAAGCCGTACAGGGCGTGCACGTGCCGCCGCTTCCACTGCGGCAGCAACCGGGTGGCCAGGTAGTAGGAGCGGCCGTAGCGGGCGTGCAGCCGGCGGCAGCGCTCGTAGCCGGCGGTGAGCGTCACCGGTGCTCCTCCAGGATGCGCGCGGCGGCGAGCCGCCCCGAGATCAGCACCGGCGGCACGCCGACCCCCGGCGCGGTGTACATGCCGGCGAAGTGCAACCCGGGCACCCGGCGGGCCACGGCCGGCGGGCGCAGCCAGGCGGTCTGGGTGATGCGATGGTCCAGCGCGAACGGGGTCCCGGCGCTGTGCCCCCTGGCGGCCCAGGCGGGCGGGTCGAGCACCAGCCTGGGCGCGTCCGCGAGGTCGCCGTAGCCGAGCTGGGCCAGGCGCTCGAGCAGCCGCCCCTCCAGCCGGGGGCGCAGCCTCCGCCAGTCGGTGCGGCGCAGGTTGGGCGCGGGTTCGAGGACGCTGAGCGTGGCGTGGCCGGGCGGCGCCGCCTCGCCGTCGGGGCGCGGGCAGGTGACCAGCAGACTCGGGTCCGGCTGCGGCCGGCCCTCCTCCAGCGCCGTGAACGTCTGCCGCCAGGCCCGCCCGAAGTGCAGCGTGTGGTGCGCCTGGTCGGGCAGGACGCGGGCGAGGCCGGCGTGCAGCACCAGGCAGCTCGGCGAGTGACGGGGCCGGCGCAGCCGCCAGTCAGCCGCCAGGGCGGGCAGCATCCGGCGGGCCGCCAGCCGGTCGCAGGCCACCACCACGTGGCGGGCGGGCAGCCGCTCGCCGTCCTCCAGCAGCACGCCGGTGACGCCGTCGCCGTCGGTCAGCACCTCCTGGGCGCGGACGCCGTACCGGGTGGTCGCGCCCAGCTTCTCCAGCAGGGACGCCAGGGCGAGCGGGATGGCGTGCATGCCGCCGCGCTCGGGGAAGTAGACGCCGCCGATCGTGTCCATGTGGGCGATGACCGCGTAGATGCCGAGGGCGCGCTGGGGTGACAGGCCGACGTACAGGGACTGGAAGGTGTGGGCCATGATCAGCCGCGGGTCGGTGAGGTGGCGGGCCGCCAGGCGGTCCAGCCGCCGGAACCCGCCCAGCGCGGCCAGCCGCAGCAGCGCGGCCGGCCTGGCGAGGGCGCGCAGCCTGGTCATGTCGGCGTCGATGAACGCCGGCCACTCCACCCTGAACAACTCGCCGAGCAGCCGGCGGTAGCGGGCGTAGCGGGCCGCCTCGGCGGGGCCGCACAGCGTACGGACCTGCTCGGTCATCGCCTCCGGCGCCGCCCGCACGTCCAGCCGCGACCCGTCCTCGAACACCATCCGGTACGCCGGGTCGAGGCGGCGCAGCGGCACCCAGTCGCGCAGCTCCTCGCCGGCCGCGCCGAAGACGTCGGCGAGCACGTCCGGCATGGTCAGCACGGACGGCCCCGCGTCGAACCGGTACGGCCCCACCCTGGCGACGCCGCAGCATCCGCCGGGCTCGGCGGTGGCCTCGACCAGGGTGACCTCCCGCCCCGCCGCCGCCAGCCGCACCGCCGCCGCCAGCCCGCCGAGCCCGCCCCCGATGACCACGACCCCGCTCATCGCCCCTGCCCTTCCTGCCGCGTCGCGGTGACCGCAGGCTCGCTCACCGCCGGCTCGGTCGCGGGCGCCGTAGCCGGCTCGGTCGCGGCCGGGGTGGCCGTCGCAGTGGCCGTCGCAGTGGCCGTCGCAGTGGCCGTCGCAGTGGCCGTCGCAGTGGCCGTCGCAGTGGCCGTCGCAGTGGCCGCCAGGTCGGTCAGGGCCTTCCTGGCCTGCGGTGGGAGGCCGGGCGGGTGGGCGAGGGCCGCGACCGCCTCGGCGGCGAGGCCGGTGATGCGCCGCTCCGCCGCGTCCAGGGCGCCGCACTCGACGATCAGCCGGCGGGCCGCCGCCACCCCATCTGCGTCCTTGATGTCGTCGAGCGCGTCCGCGCCGCCGGTGCGCCTGCGCGCCTCGGCCAGCAGGTACGTCGCCTTGCCCTGGAGCAGGTCGGCCCCGGCGGGCTTGCCGGTCTCGGCCGGGTCGCCGAACACGCCGTTGACGTCGTCCCTGAGCTGGAACGCCTCCCCCAGCGGCAGCGCGTACGCGCTGAGCAGCCGGCGCGTCGGCGCGCACCCGCCCGCGACCGCATGCCCGAGCAGCAGCGGCCGCTCGACGGTGTACTTGCCCGACTTGTAGAGCGAGATGAGCCGCGCCTGCTCCTCCTCGCCGCCTTCGGACGAGCCCTCCCCGCACGCCTCACGACCGGCGCGGGTCCCGAAGGCAGGGGTGTCCGCGCCGCGTTCCTCCCAGTCGGTGCGGGGACCGGAAGCGGAGGTGTCCGCCCCGCGCGCCTCGCGGTCGGCGCGGGGCCCGGAGGCGGGGGTGCCCGCGAGACGGGCGCCCCAGGTGCGGGTCAGGTCGAGGTACTGGCCGCCGATCGCTTCCACGCGGAGCCTGGTGAGGTGGTCGAGGGCGGCGGGCAGGTGCGGGCCCGACTCCAGGAGCGCCGCGTCGGCCCAGGTCAGCGCGAGCAGGGCGAGCAGCGTCGCCGCCGACTCGCCGAACCGGTCAGGGTCGCCCCGGCGCCCCCTCGCCCGGTGCAGGCCGGCCAGGGCGACGTGGGCCGCCGGGCGGCCACGCCGGGTGCCTGCCTCGTCCATCATGTCGTCGAGCAGCAGCGCCGCCGCGTGCACGAGCTCCACGGCGCACGCCGCGGGCAGCACGTCCTCGGGACGCTCCCCGCCCCCGGCCAGGTAGCCCCAGTAGACGAACTCGGGACGCAGCCGCTTGCCGCCCCCGAGCACGAAGGCGACGAGGTGCTCGCGTATCAGGCCGGCCTCCTCCTCGCCCAGGAAGGCGAGCCGGCCGAGCTGCCGTTCGAGCAGGCGCTCCAAGTGCCGGTCGACCAGCTCCTTCACGTGGCCGGTCCGCGCCGTCACCGTGTCCATGCACACAGCTCCTTGTCGCCGTTCGAATGTCTTCAGGAGGAGCTGACCCCATCACGCAGAGTTATGACCCGAAGCAACACGGTAACCATCGGACGCCGGTTCCCAACCGGGACACGCCAGGAAAGGCGGCCAAGCATCCCTTATCGCCAGCCGACCAGAACCCGCGAAATTGCGAAATATCGCAATTCATAGGAAACTTATCCCCGTCCCCCCCGATGGCTCCCCGGCGAAAGGACGCGCGTGCCCATGTCGGTGCCCCTGTACGAGGCCAAAGCGGAGCTCTTCCGGCTGCTCGGGCACCCCGTACGCATCCGCGTCCTGGAGCTGCTGCAGGACGGCCCCAAACCGGTGCGCGACCTGCTGGCCGAGATCGAGGTCGAGCCCACCGGGCTCTCGCAGCACCTGGCCGTGCTGCGCCGCTCCGAGCTGGTCACCGCCCGCCGCGACGGCTCCACCGTGGTCTACGCGATGTCCGGCGGCGACGTGGCCGAGCTGCTGCGCGCGGCCCGCCACCTGCTCCAGGCCAAGCTGTCGGGCCGGCACGAGCTGCTGAACGAGCTGCTCGAGGCGGAGGCCGAGGAGAAGTGAGCACCGTGCTTTCGTCGGGCTGGGCCCGCCTGCGCTCGATCCTGCCCGCCCGCTCCGACCTGGCCGCCATGGGCCGCCACCCGCGCCGCGACCTGCTGGCCGGGCTGACGGTGGCGATCGTGGCGCTGCCGCTCGCGCTGGGCTTCGGCATCTCCAGCGGGCTCGGCGCGGCGGCCGGCCTGGCCACCGCCGTGGTGGCCGGCGTCCTGGCCGCCGCGTTCGGCGGCTCCGCGCTGCAGGTGTCGGGCCCCACAGGGGCGATGACGGTCGTGCTGGTGCCGATCATGCACGCGCACGGCGCCTCGGGGGTGCTGACAGTCGGCGTGCTGGCCGGCCTGCTGCTGCTCGGCCTGGCGCTGGCGCGGGCCGGGCGGTTCATGACGCTGGTGCCCGCCCCCGTGGTGGAGGGCTTCACGCTGGGCATCGCCTGCGTGATCGGGCTGCAGCAGGTGCCCGCCGCGCTCGGCGTGCCGACGCCCGAGGGTGACAAGGTGCTCGTTGTGGCCTGGGAGGCGGTGCTCGCCTTCGCCGCCCGCCCGCACTGGACCGCTCTCGCCGTGTCCTGCACGGTCGCGGCGGTGATGCTGGCCGGCGGGCGGTGGCGGCCCTCGGTGCCGTTCTCGCTGCTGGCGGTGGCCGCCGCGACGATCGTCGCCGAGCTGGCGAGCCTGCCGGTGGCCCGCATCGGCGCCCTGCCCGCCGGGCTGCCCGCCCCTTCGCTCGGCTTCCTCGACGTCTCGGCGCTGCCCTCGCTCATCGCGCCCGCGATCGCGGTCGCCGCGCTGGCCGCGCTGGAGTCGCTGCTGTCGGCCGCCGTCGCGGACGGCATGACCGTCAACCACAAGCACGACCCCGATCGGGAGCTGTTCGGGCAGGGGCTGGCCAACCTGGTGGCGCCGCTGTTCGGCGGGGTGCCCGCCACGGGGGCGATCGCGCGTACGGCGGTCAACGTGCGGGCGGGGGCCGCGTCCCGGCTGGCCGCGATCGCGCACGCGGTGATCCTGGGCGTGATCGTGTTCACCGCCGCGGGGCTCGTGGCGCGGATCCCGCTGGCGGCGCTGGCGGGCGTGCTGCTGGCCACGGCGGTGCGGATGGTCGAGGTCGGCTCCGTACGCGCGATGCTGCGCTCCACCCGCTCCGACGGCGTCGTGCTGGCGCTGACGGCGGTCGCCACGCTCGCCCTCGACCTGGTCGCGGCGGTCATCCTCGGCCTGATCGTGGCGGGGGCGCTCGCGCTGCGCGCCATCGCGGGCAACGTGCGGCTCGACCCCGTGCCGCTCCACCCCGACCTGCCCGGCGATCACGACGCGGAGGAGCACGCGCTGCTCGCCGAGCACATCGTGGCCTACCGGCTCGACGGGCCGCTGTTCTTCGCCGCCGCGCACCGCTTCCTGCTGGAGCTGTCGGAGGTGGCCGACGTCTCGGTGGTGATCCTGCGCATGTCGCGGGTGACCACGATCGACGCCAGCGGCGCGCTGGTGCTCGGCGACGCGATCACCCGCCTCGAACGGCGCGGCGTCACGGTGCTGGTCTCCGGCATCCGCGACGACCACCACCGGCCGCTGCACGCGCATGGCGTCATCGCCCGCCTGGACGAGGCCGGCCAGGTCTTCGCCTCCACCCCCGAAGCCATCGCCGCGGCCCGCCACCACCTCCGCGAGACCGGCATCCTCCCCCCGGCGCCCGGCCCGACGTCGTCACAGCCCGAGCCCGCCGGCTAGGGCAGCGGCCCAGGCGGCCGGCCGAACAGAACGTCAGGGGTCAGGCGATCGCGGCGGCGGCGGCGCGGCCGGCCTGGCGGCCGGAGAAGAGACAGCCGCCGAGGAAGGTGCCCTCCAGGGCGCTGTAGCCGTGGACGCCGCCCCCGCCGAACCCGGCCGCCTCGCCCACCGCGTACAGGCCGGGGACGGGTGAGCCGCCGGCCGCGAGCGCGCGGGAGTCGAGGTCGGTCTGGATGCCGCCGAGCGTCTTGCGAGTCAGGATGTGCAGCTTGACGCCGATGAGCGGCCCGGCCGCCGGGTCGAGCACGCGATGCGGCACGGCGGTGCGGGTGAGCCGATCGCCGAGGAAGCGCCGCGAGTTGTGGATGCCCTGCACCTGCACGTCCTTGCTGTAGGGGTTGGCGATCTGCAGGTCGCGGGCCTCGATCTGGCGGCGCAGCTCGGCGGCGTCGAGCAGCGGCTTGTCGGTCAGGTCGTTCATCTTGGCGACGAGCTCTTCGAGGGTGGCCGCCACCACGAAGTCGGCGCCGTGCCGCTTGAACGCCTCGACCGGCGCGGGCGCGCCCTTGCCGAACACCCGGCTGCGCAGCACCGCCTTGCGGTCGCCGTTGGTGATGTCGGGGTTCTGCTCGGAGCCGGACAGCGCGAACTCCTTCTCGATCATCCGCTGGGTGAGGATGAACCACGAGTGGTCGTACGCGGCGATGTCAGGCGTGGTGCGCAGGTGGCGAAGAGTCGCGAGCGTGTCGTAGCCGGGCAGGCAGGGATCGGGAAGGCGGCGGCCGAGCGCGTCGAACCACAGCGACGACGGCCCCGGCAGGATGCGGATGCCGTGGCCGGGCCAGATGGGGTCCCAGTTCTGGACGCCTTCGGTGTAGTGCCACATGCGGTCGCGGTTGACCATGCGCGCGCCGGCGTCGGCGGTGATGGCGAGCATGCGCCCGTCCACGTACGCCGGAACGCCCGTGATCATGCTCTGCGGCGGCGCGCCGAGCCGCTGCGGCCACGACTGGCGGACGAGGTCGAGGTCGGCCCCGATGCCGCCACTGGCGACGATGACGGCCTGCGCGGTCAGCTCGAAGGCGCCGGTGACGTCGCGGTTGGAGGCGACCCCGCGCGGCGAGGAGTCGTCGGCCAGGACGCTGCCGCGCACCCCGGTGACGACGCCGTCCTGCACGATCAGCTCGTCCACCCGGTGGCGGTGGTGAAAGCGGAGCAGCCCGGCGTCGGCGGCCCGCTGCGCGGCGCGCACGAACGGCGCCACCACCCCGGTGCCGGTGCCCCAGGCCACGTGGAAGCGGGGCACGGAGTTGCCGTGGCCGTCGGCGCGCAGGCCGCCGCGCTCGGCCCAGCCGACCATGGGCGTCAGCTTGATGCCGTGGCCGTCGATCCAGGAGCGCTTCTCCCCCGCGGCCCACTCCACGTAAGCGCGTGCCCACCGCGCCGCCCACAGGTCCTCGTCGTCGAGGCGGTCGAAGCGGGCGCTGCCCTGCCAGTCGTTCCAGGCCAGCTCGAAGGAGTCCTTCACGCGCAGCCGGCGCTGCTCGGGCGAGTCGACGAGGAACAGCCCGCCGAACGACCAGTACGCCTGCCCGCCCAGGTTGGCCGCGCTCTCCTGGTCGACCAGCGCCACCTTGCGTCCCCTGCTGGTCAGCTCGTGGGCCGCGACCAGTCCGGACAGGCCCGCGCCCACGACGATGACGTCCGCGTCCATGGCGGAACTCCTTTCTCCAGCACCCAGGCGGCGTGCTGCTGCTGTGGCGAGGAAATCGTGACTCCTCCGCTCCCTGAAGGGAGCGGCTTCTCGCTAAGCCGCTTCCGCAGCCTGGCGAAGGGCAAGCCCTGCCCTGAGGACGTTGGTGGCCGCGTTCACGTCGGCGTGCGCGGCATGCCCGCACCCCTGACATCGGAACACGGCCTGGCTGACGCGGTTCTCCTTCGCACCATGCCCGCAGCGCGAGCACGTGCGGGAGGTGCCGGCGGGGTTCACCGCGATCAGCTCTCGACCGGCGCTTTCAGCCTTGTACGCGAGGACCGTCAGGAACACCCCCCAACCCGCGTCGAGAATGGACCGGTTCAGGCCGGACTTGGCGGCCACGTTCCGGCCGGGCTGGTCGATCGTGCCGGACGCACTGCGGGTCATGTTCCTGATACGCAGGTCCTCGTGCACGATCACGTCGTACCCGCGGACCAGCACGAGCGCGGCCTTGTGCGCGTGGTCCAGCCGCTGGCGGCGGACCTTGCCGTGCAGGGCGGCCACCCGTGCGACGGCCTTGCGGCGGCGCTTGGAGCCGCGTTTCTTGCGGTCCAGGACGCGCTGCGCTTCCGCGAGGCGACCGGAGGTCGTGGCGAGATGGCGCGGGTTGGCCAGATGCGCGCCGTCGCTGGTGGTGACCAGCGAGGCGACACCCATGTCGATGCCGGCCGTCGCGCCTGTGGCGGGCAGCGGCTCGGCGGGCACGTCGTCGCACGACAGGACCACATACCAGCAGGAGCCTTCCCGCTTGGCGCTGATCGTCTTGACCCGGCCCCGGATCGGGCGGTGCTGGTGGACGCGGACGTGCCCGACGCCCTGGAGCCGGACGTAGGTCGCGGTGGGGTGCTCGGGCTGGGAGTCCCACCGGCAGCCGTCACCGTCTTTCGGCCATTCCACGCTGTCGAACCGGCCCGGGCCCTTGAACCGGGGGAAGCCCGGTGTACGCCCGGCCTTGACGCGGTCGAAGAACGCGCGGAACGCCCTGTCCAGCCGCCGCAGCGTGGCCTGCTGAGAGGAGAACGACCACCGGCCCTGCCCACCGGGATCGTCGGCACGGATGTGCTTCAACTCGGCCGACTGGTCACCGTACCGGACCCTCACCCCGGCCTTGGCATAGGCCGTACGCCGGTGCTCCAGCGCGGCGTTGTACAGCGCGCGGTGATCCTCCGGACACGCCACCAGCGCGGCGGCCTGCTTGCTGGTGGGGCGCAGCAGGAACCTGTACGACCTACGCACGGCCACCACCCTTGGACGGCCGCTCGTACCACGTCTCGATGCAGCGCTGCACCGTCTCGGCCGACACCGCGCCCGGGGAAGTGCGCACCTGACGAGCCACACGATCATTATCACCGTGTCATCCATCCCACGCGCGACGAACGGAGATCTCTGATGCAGGGACCTGACGCGTCATTGCACGCTCGGGCCTTGACGGCGCTCCCGCTCCCGATTCCCCCGTCCGCTGAAGGCGACGGTCCCCTCGGGAGAGTCTGATGGCGTATCGGGGCGGCGTTCCCTGACGCGGGCGGCGACGGCCTGGCCGAGGTCGACGGTGGTGCCGTGGCCGCCGAGGTCGGGGGTGAGCGGCGCGTCGGCGGGACCGGCGGCGAGGACGTCCTCGATGGCGCGCAGCAGGTGGGCGCCGGCGTCTGGGTGGCCGAGATGGTCGAGCATCATCGAGGCGGACCAGATCTGCCCGACGGGGTCGGCGATGCCGCGGCCCGCGATGTCGGGGGCGGAGCCGTGGACGGGCTCGAACAGGCTCGGGTGGGCGCCGTCGGGGTTGATGTTGGCGCTCGGGGCGATGCCGATGGTGCCGGTGCAGGCCGGGCCGAGGTCGGACAGGATGTCGCCGAACAGGTTGCTGGCCACGACGACGTCGTAGCGGTCGGGGTGCAGCACGAAGTTCGCGGCCAGCGCGTCGATGTGGCACTTGTCGTGCCTCACCTCGGGGAACTCGGCGGCCATCGCCTCGACGCGCTCGTCCCAGTAGGGCATGGAGATCGAGATGCCGTTGCTCTTGGTGGCCGAGGTGAGGTGGCGGGCGGGCCGCCGCTCGGCGAGCCTGAAGGCGTAGCGCAGGACGCGGTCGACGCCGACGCGGGTCATCACGGTCTCCTGCAGCACGGTCTCGCGCTCGGTGCCCTCGAAGATGCGGCCGCCGATCGAGGAGTATTCGCCCTCGGTGTTCTCCCTGACGACGAGGAAGTCGACGTCGCCCGGCTCGCGGCCGGCCAGGGGGCTGCGCACGCCGGGCATGAGCCGGCAGGGGCGCAGGTTGACGTACTGGTCGAACGTGCGCCTGAACTGCAGCAGGCTGCCCCAGAGCGACACGTGGTCCGGCACGACGTCGGGCCAGCCGACGGCGCCGAAGAAGAGGGCGTCGTAGGAGCCGAGGACGTCCTGCCAGTCGTCGGGCAGCATCGTGCCGTGGCGCTGCCAGTAGGCGGCGCTGGCGAAGTCGAAGTGGTCGAAGCGCAGGTCGAGCCCGAAGACGGCGGCGGTGGCCTCCAGCGCGCGCAGCCCTTCTGGGACGACCTCCGTGCCGATGCCGTCGCCGGGGATCACCGCGATGCGGTGGGTCATGCCTGCTCCTTTCGTGGCCGGGTGCGCAGCGCCGCGAGCCCGCCCTGGGCGTCCTCGATGACCAGGCGCTCGGCGGTCGCGGAGTCGCGCTCGCGCAGGGCGCGGACGAGCGCGCGGTGGGTGGCGTAGCGGTCGAGGCCGAAGCGGTGGTCCTCGGCGATGCGCTCCAGGCGCAGGGCGCGGCGCTCGGAGCGGGAGAAGACCTGGGTCTGCTCCAGCAGCCTGATCAGCACCGGGTTGTGGGCGCAGGCGTTGACCGTGTCGTTGAACTCCTGCATGCGGTCGAGCAGCGCGGTCAGGTGGCGCTCGACGTCCTCGCCCTTGCCGTGCCGGGTGACGATGACGATGAGCAGGTCGTCGGCGGCGTCGAGGATCGCGTCGAGGGCGTCGAGCTGCTCGGGAGTGGCGTTCCTCGCGGCGAATCTGGCCACCAGGCCGCGCAGGCCGATCTCGACCTCGGCGAGGTCGTCGATGGCGCGCTCGGCGATCTCGGCGACGACGACCGTGCGGGGGCCGGTGCGCTCGATGAGGCCGTCCTGCTCCAGGCGGCGCAGCGCCTCGCGCACGGGGGTGGGGCTGACCGCGAGCCGCTCGGCCAGGCCGCGCTCGGTCACCTTCTGGCCGGGGCGCAGCGCGCCGCTGCCGATCGCCTCGCGCAGGGCCTGGTAGGCGTGGTCGGCCCGCGTCTCGGCACCGGTGGTCGCGTTGACCTTCATGCGATCACCCTAACATCGCTATGGCAAAACCAAATGCCATCGTTGACATTTTTGCTATAGCAAGTCATCGTGACTCCTGCCCCCACCCCCGAGGAGGACGTCATGGCCGGCGTCACGCGAGCCGAAGGCCGTCCCACAAGCACCCGAAGAATCACCTTTTATGTGGCTCTAGCGGTCTTCGCGCAGGAGTCCACCTGGAACTTCTACGACAACCGCGTCCCCGAGCTGCTGCGCGACCACGTCGCCAGCGCCGCCGTGATCGGCCTGCTCATGGGCATGGACAACCTGCTCGGCGTCTTCATCCAGCCCTACATGGGCAACAGGTCCGACAACACCCGCACCTCCTGGGGGCGCCGCATCCCGTACCTGGCGGTGCTGATGCCGGTGGGCGCGGGGCTGTTCCTGCTCATCCCGCACGCCACCTCGCTCGGCTGGCTGATCCTGGTGATCTTCCTGTACGCGCTGGTGATGAACAGCTTCCGGCCGGTCAGCGAGTCGCTCATGCCGGACTTCATCGCGCCCGAACGCCGCAGCAGGGCCAACGCCGCCGTGAAGACCGCCTCCGCGCTGACCACGATCGTGGCCGCACTGGTCAGCCTGCTGCTGGTGGACGACCATCCGAAGCTGGCCTTCGCCGTCCCCGCCGCGCTCATGCTGATGGCGGCGGGCGTGCTGGTCTGGCGGGTGCGCGACAGCCGCTCCCCCGCCTACCAGGCGGCGCTGGCCGAGGACGCCGAAGCGAGCAAGGCGGCGAACGGCGAGGCGGCCGTCAAGGTGCGGATGTGGTCGATCATCCGTGACGTCCTGGTCGATCCCGACCGGAGCCGGGTGCTGCTGATCGTCGCCGTGTTCGTCTTCGCCTCGGCCTGGTTCTCCTCGCGCTCGCTGCTCACCCCGTACGGCGTGCAGGTGCTCGGGCTGTCCGACGGCGAGGCGGGCGGGCTGACACTGCCGAGCGGCATCGCGTACATCGCGGCCGCCTTCCCCGCCGCGTTCCTCGCCGAGCGGTTCGGGCGGCTGCGGGTGATCGCCGCCGGGATCGCGGTCTTCACCCTGGCCCTGGCCTTCGCGTCCCTGTTCCGCGACCCCACGGTGACCGTGGTCGCGATGTGCGTGGCCGCGGCCGGCGCGGCGGCGTTCACCATCAACGCGGTCGTCGTGCTGTGGAACCTGGCGCCGTCGAGCCGCGTGCTCGGCACGTACAGCGGCCTCTACACGGTCGGCTGGGCGAGCGGCGGCATCGCCGGGCCCGGGCTCGTCGGCCTGGCCGTCGACCTCACCGGCTGGCACCTGCTGCTCCTGCACATCGCGATCCTGTCGGCCGCCGCCGCCGTGCTGGTCGTCCACATCGACCGGCGGCGGCGGGCGGCGGGCCTACAGGAAGGCGCACGATGAGCACGATCCTGATCACCACCGACTACCTGGCGCCCGGCGACGAGGTGGACCTGTTCCTGCGCGCCGCCGGCCACACCACCCGGCACCATCCGCTGCGCGGCCCCCGGAGTGCGGACGAGCTGGTCACGATCCTGGCCGGCTGCGCGGGCGCGCTGATCGCCAACGAGCCGATGACGGCCGAGGTGTTCGCGCGCGCGCCCGCCCTGCGCGCGGTCGTCCGCACCGGCGTCGGGTACGACTCCGTGGACGTCGAGGCGGCCACCCGCGCGGGCGTCTCGGTGAGCAACCTGCCCGGCGTCAACGCGAACGCGGTCGCCGAGTACACGATGGGCCTGCTGCTGGCCCAGGCGCGCCGGCTGGTCCCCGTGGCGACCGGCGTCCAGGAAGGCCGCTGGCCCCGCGACGACGGTCGCGAGCTGCGCGGCAAGACGCTCGGCCTGCTCGGCTACGGCGCGGCGGCCAGGGCCGTGGCGCCGCTCGCGCGGGCGTTCGGGATGAGCGTGCTCTGCACGACCGGCGTCAAGGACGATCTCGACCCCTCCGTACGCTTCGTGGCCCTGCCCGAGCTGCTGGCCGAGTCGGACTTCCTGTCCGTGCACACCGCACTCACCCCCGCCACCAGGCACCTGATCGACGCCGCCGCGCTCGCCCTGATGAAGCCCACCGCGCACCTCGTCAACACCGCCCGCGGCCCCATCGTGGACGAGGCGGCCCTGGCCGCCGCCGTGGGCGCGGGCCGCCTCGCCGGCGCGGCGCTCGACGTCGCCGAGACCGAGCCGCTCCCGCCCGGCAGCCCGCTGCGCGGCGTGCCCGGCATCACCGTCTACTCCCACCTGGCGGGGCAGACCGCCGAGGCGCGCAGGGCCGCGGGCGTCGACGGCGCCCGCGAACTCGTGGCCGCGCTGCGCGGACATCCCCGTTCCTCGCTCAACGCCCATGTGCTTACAGAAAGGACATCATGACGAGTACCGAGGCGATCAGGGTCCTGGCGCCCAGCGGAATGCTGGGGGCGGGATTCCCGCCGGAGTCCATCGACCGCGGGATCGAGCTCGGGGCCGACGTGATCGCCCTCGACGCCGGCTCCACCGACTCGGGCCCCTATTACCTGGGCTCGGGCACGCCGAAGACGACCGCCGCGGCCGTCGCCCGCGACCTGCGGATCCTGCTGCGCGCCGCGGCCGGCGCGGGCATCCCGCTGATCGTCGGCTCGTGCGGCACCAGCGGCACCGACTCGGGCGTGGACTGGGTCGCCGGCATCGCCGGGACGATCCTGCGCGAGGAGGGGCTGAGCCTGAAGGTGGCCCGTGTCTACAGCGAGCAGCGGGCCGACGCGCTGAAGGAGCGGCTCAACGAGGGGCGCGTCCATCCGCTGCCGCCCATGGGCGACCTGGACGCCGCCACGCTCGACGGCTGCACCCACATCGTCGGCATGATGGGGCACGAGCCCATCGTGGCGGCCCTGGCGGCGGGGGCGGACGTCGTGCTCGCCGGGCGGGCCACCGACACCGCGCTCGCGGCGGCGTACCCGCTGATGAAGGGCCTGCCGGCGGGCCCGGCCTGGCACGCGGCCAAGATCGTGGAATGCGGCGGGCAGTGCACCACGAACCCGCGCTCCGGCGGGGTGCTCGCCACCGTCGATCACGGCGGCTTCACGATCGAGCCGCTGGACCCGGCCGTGGCGTGCACGCCGACGTCGGTGGCGGCGCACATGCTGTACGAGACGGTGGATCCGTACCGGATGCGGGAGCCCGCGGGGACGCTGGTGGTGGACGAGGCCACGTACACGGCTCTGGACGACCGCCGGGTGCGCGTGGAGGGGTCGCGATTCGAGCCCGCCCCGCACACGATCAAGCTCGAAGGGGCCCGCGTCACCGGCTACGAGACCATGTCGTTCACCGCGATCCGCGACCCGCTCATCCTCGGCGACATCGACGCCTGGCTGGCGCTGCTGCACGAGGTGCTCACCGCCCGCGTACGCCAGACGCTCGGCCTCGACCCCGACGCCTACGTCGTGGACATCCGCCCCTACGGCTACAACGCCGTGCTGGGCGACCTCGACCCCTCGTCCGCGCCGCCCCGCGAGGTCGGGGTGATGCTGCTGGTCAACGCGCCTGACCAGGCGACGGCCACGGCCATCGCCAAGGTGGCGAACCCGCTGATGCTGCACCTGCCGACGCCCGGCATGGACTACCTGCCGAGCCTGGCCTTCCCCACGTCGCCGGCCGAGACCGAGCGCGGCCCCGCGTACGCGTTCGTGCTCAACCACGTGGTGGCCGTGGACGATCCGACCGAGATGTTCCGCATCGAGCTGCCCGAGGGGGTCTCCCGATGACCGACGACCGCAGGCCCACGCTGGGCGACCTCGCCCTGGAGGTGCGCTCCAAGAACGCGGGCCCGTTCTGGGTGACGATGGAGCTGTTCATGCGCGACGCGGCGGGCTACGCGATCGTGGCCGACGAGGGTTTCCTCAACGAGGAGGTCATCGCCCGCCTCTACGCCCTCGTCCCGGCCGACGTGCGGATCTTCCGCATCCCGGCGCTGAACGTGGTGAAGATCTCCTTCCCCCGCCCGACCCCGCAGGGCAGCCCGCTGGATCGCGACATCCACGCGGGCCAGCATCACGTACCGCTGGCGGCGCTGGTGCCCTGATCGCCGGGCGGCGGGTACGTCAGCAGCCCGTCGCGGACCCGCGCGTGCTCGTTGAGCTGCGCGGGTCGCACCGACGTGGCGGACATGAGGTGCACGACCTCGACGCCGGCCACGATCAGCGCGTCGGTGATCAGCCGGCGGTGGCAGCGCCATGGCACGGCCTCGCTGCACATGATCGCCGGTCGTTCGTGCTCGGCGAGCCGGAGCAGCTCGTCCAGGCCGCGCCGGAACTCGGGGGTGGCCATGTGGTCGGCGTAGTCGCGGAACGCCTTGACCTCCCACGCGCCGTTGGGGCTCGGGACGCCCTGCGGCGTGTGCCGCCGCCCGCCCAGCTCGCGGATCCAGCGGTAGCCGATGTCCGGGGGCAGCGCGGCGGTGATGGCGGGCTGGTTCCACTGCGGGAACTTGCGCGACGACGGGTACGACCTGACGTCCACCAGGCAGGTGACGTCGTGGGCGCGCAGCATCTCCAGCACCTCGCCGAAGGTGCGGTTGGAGTGGCCGAGCGTGCGGACGCGGTTCGTCATCGTGTCGCCTCCCCCGAGGAGCACACCTCCACGCTAGCGCGGGGGCCCGATCAGGCCGCGTTCCAGGGCCACGACCACGGCGGCGGCCCTGGTGTCCACGCCGAGCTTGGCGAAGACGTGCTTGAGGTGGGTCTTCACGGTCGTCTCGCTGATCAGCAGGGTCCGCGCGATCTCCTTGTTGGCCGCGCCCCGCGCGACCAGGCGCAGCACCTCCAGCTCGCGCGGGCTCGGGTCCTGCGCGGGCGGGCGGCCGATGAGGGCGGAGGCGACCGAGGGGGCGAGCACGGCGCCGCCGGCCGCCGCGGCGCGCACGGCGCGGTGCAGCTCGTCCCTGGGCGCGTCCTTGAGCAGGTAACCGGCCACGCCCGCGGCCATGGCCCGCGCCACGTCGGCGTCGGTGTCGTACGTGGTCAGCACGATCACCTTGATCTCCGGATGGTCGGCGCGCAGCCGCTGGATCGCGCCGAGGCCGTCGAGGCCGGGCATGCGCAGGTCCATCAGCACGATGTCCGGCCGGGCCCGCCTGGCCATGGCCAGCGCCTCGAACCCGTCGGCCGCCTCGGCCACCACGTCGATGTCGGCGATGCCGTCGAACATGCCGCGCAGGCCGTCGCGGACCACCGGGTGGTCGTCCACGATCATCAGTTTGAGGGGATGCGCAGGCACAGGGCCGTCCCTTCTCCCGGGGCCGACTCGACCGTCAGCGTGCCGCCCACGCCGTCGGCCCGCTCGCGCATGGCGGCCAGGCCGTAGCCCCGCGTGCCTGCTTCTGGGTCGAAGCCGGTGCCGTCGTCGTACACGTCCAGCGTCACCTCGTCGTCCATGTAGGTCAGCGTGATCGCCACCCGGCCGGCGCGGGCGTGCTTGGCGGCGTTGGCGAGGCCCTCCTGCGCGGTGCGCAGCACGGTGGCGGTCACCTCGGGCGGCAGCGGCCTGGGCGTGCCCTCGACGGCCACGCCGGCGGTCGTGCCGTGGGCGCGCGACCACCGCGCGGCGACCTCCGCCAGCGCCGTCTCCAGCGAGGCGTCCTGGAGCGGGCCTGGGCGCAGCGCGTCGACCGAGCGGCGGGCCTCGCGGAGGTTGTCCCGCGCGAGTTCCTTGGCGAGGGCGATCCTGCGGCGTACGGCCGGCAGGTCGGGGGTGTCCTCGATGGCCTGCTCGGCGGCCTCAAGCTGGGTGATGATGCCGCTCAGGCCCTGGGCGATGGTGTCGTGGATCTCCCTGGCCAGCCTGGCCCGCTCCTCCAGGACGCCGACCGTGCGGTTCTGGGCGCTCTGGCGGGAGACGTACGCGACGAACAGCCCGATCGCCACCACCAGGCCCGAGCTGCCGGCGAGCTGCCACAGGGCGCCGGGGTCGTCGAGGTAGCCCCTGGCGGCGAACGTGCACAGGATCGTCGCCACCGCGCCCGCGTAGGACCAGGGCGCGGGCAGCATCAGGTACGGCTGCGGCATCAGCCCGAAGATCACCACGTCGAACGAGCGGTCGGCCGTCACCAGCGCGACGTACAGCCCGCAGAGCACCGCGACGTGCAGCGCCATGGGGTTGAGCCGGCCGAGCCGCTCGGGCCTGCGCCCGACGAAGAACCAGTGCCAGCCGGCCAGTGCGGCGAGCAGCGCCAGCGGCAGCGGGCCAGGGGCGGAGCCGGCCCCGAACGACAGCACCAGGCCGAGCGCCAGGCAGGCGTAGAACAGCACGTGGAAGGCGCGCAGCCAGCGCGCCTCCCAGACGTTCACCTCGTCACTCCCATCGGAACAGCGCCGCGGCCGCAGCCGTGCCCGCGACGATTATCCCGGCCAGGATCATCATCGGGAAGAGCGCGGCGGTGCCCGACCAGGCGCTGGTGAGCGCGTCCACGCCGGGGGTCAGCGGCAGGAAGTCGCCGATCTGCCGCAGCGAGTCCGGCAGCGCCCTGCGCGGCACCGCCGCGCCCGCCAGGAAGATCATCGGGAACATGACCAGCATGCCGACCAGGTTCGCGCCTCTGGCGTTGCCGACGACGGCGGCGATGACGAAGCCGAGCGCGCACACCGTCACCGAGCAGAGCACGAACGCCAGCGCCAGGAGCGGCACGCTGCGCGGCGCCGCGGCCCCGAACGCGGTGATCGCGGTGACGATGAGCAGCGCCGACCCGGCGAGCGCGGCCGTCACCTGGGCCACGAGCTGCGCGCCGAGCAGCAGCAGCGGCGAGACCGGCGTGGTGGCCAGCCGCTTGAGCACCTTGCGCTCCCGGTAGGAGGCCACCACCCCCGGCAGCGCCCCCATGCCGCCGATGGCCGCGATCATCGCGACGTAGCCGGGCACCGCGCCGCTGTCGCCGCGCTTGAGCACCAGCAGCATCAGCGGGAAGGCCATCATGAAGAACACCGAGGCGGGGTCGCGCAGCAGCAGCCGCAGCTCCGTCGTGACCAGTGCGGTGAAGGCTCTCATCGGTCCGCTCCTTCCAGCGCGAAGTACGCCTCTTCCAGCGACCCCGTGCCGGTGGCCGCCATGATCTCCGCAGGGGTGCCGGCCGCCTGGACGCGGCCGCGCGCGAGGATCGCGAGACGGTCGCACAACGCCTCGGTCTCGTCGAAGTAGTGGCTGACCAGCACCACCGTGGTGCCGGACGCCCGCAGGTCGTTCACCAGCCGCCAGGTCTCCCGCCTGGCCACCGGGTCGAGGCCGGTCGTCAGCTCGTCGAGCACCACCACCTCGGGGTCGCCGACCAGCGCCAGGGCCAGCATGAGCCGCTGCTTCTGGCCGCCCGACAGGTCGCCGTACGCCTGGCGCGCCAGCGGGCCCAGCCCCCAGCGCTCCATCACCTGCCGCCAGTCGGCGGGGGCGCGGTAGAAGGCGGCGTACGCCCGCAGCGCCTCGGCCACCTTCATCCGCTCCGGCAGCGCGCCCTCCTGGAGTTGCACGCCGATCCGCTGCGCCACGGCGCGGCGCCGGCGCGCCGGGTCCTCCCCCAGCACCCGCACGCTGCCCCCGTCGGGCCTCCGCAGGCCGATGAGGCATTCGACGGTGGTCGTCTTGCCCGCCCCGTTGTGGCCGGCGATCCCGAAGATCTCACCGGCGTGGACCGTGAACGTCACGCCGGCCACGGCCGGGGTGCTCCCGTACACCTTGCGCAGGTCCTTGACCTCGATGGCTTCCATGCCTCAAGGCTCCCGCCGCCCCGCTCGCGGCGGCATCGCCCGTCACGTCACCCGGCATCCTCCGTTCGGGTGAGTTGACACCTGGAGGGGTGACCGCTATTTCTTGGCTAACCGTTAGGGGGGGTAGGCAAAATGTCGCATTTCTCCTGCGGATCTTGTCGCCGGATGAGTGAATAGGGACCTGTGAGTTACGACAGCTACGAACCGGAGCCGTCCGGACGGCCGGACGACGCCCAGGAGCGGCCCCGGCCCGCGGCGCGTCAGAGCAGGCGGCGGCGCCCGTCCAGTCGCCGCCCGTCCACCCCACCTACGTCCGCCTCTCCTGCCTCCGCCCCTGGTGCGTCCCCTGGTGCGTCCCCCTCTCGCGCGTCCGCCCCGAGCCGGGCGGACGCGGCCGGCGAGGAGCCGCGGCAGGGTGACGGCGGCGGTGGCGGTGACGGTGGCGGTGGCGGGCGGCGGCGTACCGGGTGGCGGCGGTTCGTGCCCGGGTGGAAGGCCGTGGTGCTCGGCATCATGGTCCTGGTGACCGGCCTGTTCGGGATGATCATGGTGGCGTACGCGAACACGCCGCTGCCGACCGACACGCAGGAGCACGCCACCGAGCAGGGCAGCATCCTCTACTACCGGGACGGCAAGACCGAGCTGGCCAGGCTCGGCACCAAGCGCGAGATCGTCCCCATCTCGAAGATCCCCCGGCACGTCCAGGACGCCTTCATCGCCGCCGAGAACCGGTCGTTCCGCACCGACCCCGGCTTCTCGATCTCGGGCATCATGCGCGCGGCGTACAGCACGCTCACCGGCCAGCAGGTGCAGGGCGGCTCGACGATCACGCAGGAGATGGCGCGCGGCTACTACGACGGCCTCAGCCAGGAGCGGACCGTGCAGCGGAAGGTCAAGGAGATCTTCGTCTCGATCCGCGCCAACCAGGAGATGTCGAAGGACGAGATCCTCGCCAACTACCTCAACACCATCTACATCGGGCGGGGTGCGAACGGCATCCAGGCCGCCGCCCAGGCGTTCTTCGACAAGGACGTCGACGAGCTGACCCCCGCCGAGGCCGCCTACCTGGCCGGACGCACCCAGCAGCCGGACCGCTTCGACAAGGCCGAGCAGGAGAAGAACTGGGCGCTGACGCGGGAGCGGTTCGCGTACACCATCGACGGCATGGCGAAGGTCGACCCGGCGCGGTACGGCGACCTGCCGAAGACGGCGAAGTTCCCCAAGCTGGCCCGGCAGCAGAAGGTGGAGACCTTCAAGGGCATCAAGGGCTACATGGTCGACATCGTCCAGCGGGAGCTGGCCTCGCGGGGCATCGACAAGAAGGCGCTGAGCATCAGCGGCTACCGGGTGACGACCACGTTCGACAGGAAGCTCATGCTGGCCGCGAAGAAGGCGGTGGAGAGCAACCTGCGGGCGCTCGGCGACAAGCACATCCGCGCGAACATGGCCGCCGTCGATCCGCGCAACGGCCGGGTGATCGCCTTCTACAGCGGCCACGACTACCTCAAGAGCTTCACCAACAACGCCTTCGACGCCTACAAGCAGGCGGCGTCGGCGTTCAAGCCGTACGTGCTGGCCGCCTGGCTGGAGCGGGGCTACAGCCTCAAGAGCCGCGTCTCCGGCAAGGGCCCCGTCACGCTGCCCGGCACCAAGCCGATCCGCAACTCCCACGACCTCGGCGCGGCCGTGACCATCGACCAGGCCACCGCCCAGTCGGTGAACACCGCGTTCGCCACCATGGCGCAGGAGGTGGGGCTCGAACAGGTCGCGAAGATCGCCGAGGACGCCGGGATCAGCGAGAAGAACCTCGAAGAGGCGATCGAGACCCACGCGTACGGCATGTCCATCGGCGCGGGCCTGGTCACCCCCGTGCAGCAGGCGACGGGGTACGGCATCTTCGCCAACGGCGGCGTGCACCACGACGCGCACGTGGTCGTCGCGGTCAAGACGGCCGACGGGAAGACCGTGATGAAGGAGGTCGACCCGCCCAAGCCGGTCATCAGCCCGGAGAGCGCGGCCGACGCGACGTACGCGATGCAGCAGGTCGTCAGGTCGGGCACGGCCAGGGGCACCGCGCTGCCCGGCGGCCGGCCGATCGCCGGCAAGACCGGCACCAACAACGAGAACAAGGAGGCGTGGTTCGTCGGCTACACTCCGCAGCTGTCCACGGCGGTCGGGATGTACAAGGAGGTGCCGCAGACGAACCCGAAGACCGGGAAGGCCCTGCGGGATCCCAACGGGTACGTGCTGCAGCGCGAGGTCTCGCTGGGCAGCATCGAGGGGGCCGGCACGCCCACCAAGGTCTGGCGGGACTTCATGGCGGTGGCGATGGCCGGCAAGCCGGTGGAGGAGTTCCCGCCGCCGTCGTTCACCGGGCAGGAGCACGACCTGGTGACCGCGCCCGACCCCAAGCCGACCAAGGACCCGTCGGACGAGCCCACCGACGGTCCTGACGACGGCGTGGACGACGGCGTGAACGACTCCGTGGACGACGGCGTCCAGGACGACGTGGACGACGGCATCGACGACGCCCCCACCGACCCGGCCTGCGCGGACGACCCGGCCTGTTCGGGTCAGCCCGACGACACGCCGACCGACCAGGGCGACGATCCGCTGAACGACAGCGGCGATCCCGCGCTGCCCGAGGACTCGCTGGGCGAGGCCGGCGGCTGAGGTCAGGCGGTTCGCCGGCCGGCCGTGGTGTCGAGCAGGGCCCGCAGGGCGCCGGCGACCGCCGGGATCTGGCCGGCCTCCCGGTGATAGGTCAGGTGCAGGGTGCGCGAGCGGAGCTGGAGCGCCGGGCGTACGGCGACGCCGGGGTGGAGCGCGGCGTCCAGGGCGAGCTGGGGCAGCAGCCCGACGGCCAGGCCGCGGGCGATCAGCGCCTGGGCCGCCACGTAGTCGTCCGTGCCGTGCCGCACGTCCGGCGCGAACCCGGCCGCGCCGCACGCCTCGCGCAGGTTCGCGGCGCACCGCTCGCACCCGGCGATCCACTTCTCCCCCGCCAGCACTTTCAGGTCGACCGGCGCCCCGGGCGGGCCGGCATGGGGATGATCGTCAGGCAGCACGAGCCGCACGGGATCACCCCCGACCACCACCCGCACCAACCCGGGCCCCGCGCCCTGCTCCCCTGCGATCGGGTCGGCGGTGTGGGTGAAGGTGACGGCGACGTCCACCTCGCCGGCTTCCAGGAGCGCGAGGGCCTGGGGCGGCTCGGCCTCGCGCAGCCGTACGTCGATGCCGGCGTGGCGGCGGCCGAGCAGGCTGATGGCGTCGGGCACGATCGTCGCCCCCGCGGAAGGGAACACCGCCAGCCGCACCGTGCCGGCCCGCCGCTGGCCCAGCGCGTCGAGGTCCTCCTCGGCCGCCTGCAGCCGGGCGGCGATCGCGTCGGCGTGGCGCAGCAGCGCCCTGCCCGCCTCGGTGAGCTGCACCCCGCGCGGGCGGCGCAGCACGAGCGGCGCCCCCGCCTGTCGTTCGAGGTGGCGCAGGTGCTGGCTGACGGCAGGCTGCGTCCACCCGAGCGCCCTGGCGGCGCCCGCGATCGACCCGGTACGGGCGATCTCCCGGAAGATGAGCAACCGGTTCGCGTCCATGCCTTAAGTATTACTTGGGTCAGCGCCAAGAAGTTCAAGCCTTCCTAAGAGCAGGAGCACGCGGCAAGGTGGGACGCGTGATGCGAACCATCGGCCTGATCGGCGGCATGAGCTGGGAGTCCTCCGCCGAGTACTACAAGATCCTGAACGAGGAGACCCGCCGCCGCCTCGGCGGTCACCACTGCGCGAGGAGCGTGATGCTGACCGTCGACTTCGCCGAGATCGAGGCGATGCAGCGCGAGGGCGCGTGGGACCGCGCCGGCGAGCTGCTGGCGGGGGCGGCCAAGAGCCTGGAGTCGGCGGGCGCCGACCTCGTGCTGCTATGCACGAACACCATGCACCAGGTGGCGGACGCCGTCGAAGGCGCCGTCGGCGTGCCGTTCCTGCACCTCGTGGACGCCACCGCGCGTCGCGTCGCAGCGGCAGGTCTCACCAGGGTCGGCCTGCTCGGCACCCGCTTCACCATGGAGATGGACTTCTACCGGGCGCGGATGCGCGATCACGGCATCGACATCCTGGTGCCGGACGAGCCGGCCCGCACCCTCGTCCACGACGTCATCTACCAGGAGCTGACCCTGGGCCGGGTGGAGCCCGCCTCGCGGGCGGCGTACCGGGAGATCATCGCGGAGCTGGCCGGGCGCGGCGCGCAGGGCGTCATCCTCGGCTGCACCGAGATCACCCTGCTGGTGGGCCAGGACGACAGCCCCGTCCCGGTGTTCGACTCCACCCGGATCCACGTGGAGACCGCCCTCGACCTGGCCCTGAGCGAGCCGCCCGGCTAACCGAGCGCGGCGCGCGAGCGGGCCGCCTGGTCGCGGGCGCGGGCCGTCCAGACCGGCTCGTTGAGCGGGTCGAGCCGGTCGAGGCAGGCAGTGAAGTGCGCCAGCGCGGCCCGCTCGTCGCCGCGACGGCGGCTGATCTCGCCCAGCGCGTACGCCACCATCGCCTGCCCCTGCGCGTCCCCGGCGTCCTCGAACATCTCGGCGCACCTGGCCAGCCGGGCGACGGCGGTGTCGTAGTGGCCGAGCGCGGCCTCGGCCTGGGCCAGCCGGCGCAGCGTCACCCGTTCGCCGTAGCTCCAGCGCAGCTCCCTGCTGAGGTCGATGGCGGCCCGGTAGTGGCCGATCGCCTCGTCGGCGCGGCCCGTCTCGTAGCAGGCGATGCCGAGCGAGCGCAGGAACCGGGCCCGATGGACGGCGCTGTGGACGGCGCTCTTGACGGCGCTCTTGATGGCGCTCTTGACGGCGCTGTGGCCCTCGGCCCTGGCCAGGGCCCGCCGCAGGGTCGCCGCCGCCGCGTCGTAGCGGGACAGGTAGAACTGGATCCCGGCGATCTCGGTCCAGGCGGCCAGCAGGCCGTGCTCGTCGCCGAGCGCCTCGAACCGCTCGGCGGCCATCGTGGCGGCGGCCAGCGCGGAGCCCAGGTCGGACTCCAGCGTGGCGGCGACCCCGAGCAGCGCGTACGCGGCGGCGTGCCGGTCGCCCGTCTCCGAGCCGCGCGCGAGGAGCATCCTGAACTCCTCCGCGACCGCGCCCGCTCGCCTGCGGTCCACCTCGGCGTCGCCGCGGATCAGGCGCATCCTGATCTCGGCGGCGGTGTCGCCGGCCTCGGCGGCGGCCTCCGCGACCGTGCCGAGCAGGCGTACGGCGTCGTCGTGGAAGCCGCGCACGATGAGGAACGGCGCCAGCGCCTGGGCGAGCAGGGCCGCCTCCCGGACGAGGCCGGTCCGGGCCGCGGCCACGGCCAGCGCGACGAGCACGGCACGTTCCGCGGCGAGCCAGGCGCCGCCCTCGGGGCAGGGCGGGGTCCTCGCGGGCAGCCCGGGCGGCGGCGGGGCGAAGGCCGGCGGCAGCTCGCGGGCCGCCTCCGTGGTGCGCGCGCACGCCTCGGCGGTGGCGCGGCGCAGCGCCGCCGTCCTGCTCCGCGCGCTCTCCTCGGTCGCGAACAGCTCGCCGGCGAAGCCGCGCAGCAGGTCGTGCATGCGGTAGCGGGGGGCGGCCGCGGCGTCGCCGTCACCGGCGGTGATCAGGCCGGCGGCGGCCAGCTCCTCCAGGGACGCGTCCACGTCGTGCGCGGAGACGCCGGCCAGCGCGGCCACCGTCCAGGCCGCCACCCCGTCCGCCGGCACCGCACCCAGCAGGCGGAACGCTCTGCGCGCGGGCTCGGACAGCGCGGCGTAGCTCGCCTCGAACGTGGCGCGCACGTCCAGGGGGCCGGAGCGCAGCTCGTTGAGCGGTGAGGCGGTGCGGAGCCGGCGCGCCAGCTCGGCCGGCGGCCAGGCGGGGCGGGTGGCCAGGCGGGCGCCGGCGATGCGCAGCGCCAGCGGCAGCCGCCCGCAGGAGCGCACGATCGCCTCGGCCGCCTCGGGGTCGCCGGCCATGCGCTGCGCCCCCGCCACGCCGGCCAGCAGGTCGCGCGCGTCGGCGAGCGGGGGCACGTCCAGCGCGTACGACGTCGCGCCGGGCAGTGCGGGCAGCGGGCCTCTGGAGGTGACGAGCACGGCGGACCTGGGTGTCCCGGGGATCAGCGGCTGCACCTGGTCCTCGGCGGCCGCGTCGTCGAGCAGCACGAGCACCGCGCGGTCGGCGAGCCTGGCCCGGTAGAGCGCCGCCCGCTCCTCGACGCCGGTGGGCAGGGCGGCGAAGTCGGCGCCGAGCACCCGCAGCAGCTCGGCCAGCAGGTCGGACGCGTCGCGCGGAGCCGCCGACGCCCCCGCCAGCCGCACGAACAACTGCCCGTCGGGATACCGCTCGCGCAGCCGATGCGCGACGTGCACCGCCAGCGTGCTCTTGCCCACGCCCGGCTGCCCCGAGACGGTGACGATCGGCGGCGCACCCCCACCACCCTTGAGCGCCGCGACCAGCTCAGCGCTCTCCCGCTCACGCCCGACGAAGTCAGCGATGTCCGCAGGAAGCGAGCAGGCCCCCGCCCAGGAGGGCTCCCGGCTCAAGGAAACGCCTGCGTCGCGGGAACGGACGACACCACCATCCTCGCCAAGGGCGCGGCCGGCACCGCAGGAAGCGCCCGCACGGTGGCCGGCGGCGCCCCCAGGCTCACCGGCCTCGCCAACGGCGCGGACGGTGCTTGGAGGCATGGGGTCGGTGTCGTTGAGGAGGGCGGTGTGGAGGGTGCGTAAGTCGTGGCCCGGCTCGATGCCCAGTTCGTTCACGAGGGTCGAGCGGGCGCGGCGGTACGCCTCCAGTGCCTCGGCGCGGCGGCCGGCGCGGTGCAGCGCGAGCATCAGGCGGTGCCACAGGCGTTCGTTGAGCGGGGCGCTGTCCACCAGCGGGGCCAGCTCGCCCACGAGCTCGTCGTGCAGCCCGAGCCGCAGGCGGACGTCGATCCAGGCGAGCCTGGCGTTCTCGCGGCGTTCCTCCAGCTCGGCGATGCGGGCCTGGACGGTCGCCGCCAGCGGCACGTCCTCGGCGGGCCGGCCGCGCCACAGCGCCAGCGCCCGGCCGAACAGGCGGTGCGCGGCCGCCAGGTCGCCGCGGGCCGCCTCCAGCCGCGCCCGGTGCGCGGCCTCGTCGAAGGTGAGCAGGTCGAGCCGGTCGGGGTCGAGCCGCAGCAGGTAGCCGTACGGCGCCGACTCGACGCCGATCCCGGCGCGGCGCAGCGCGGTCACGTACTGCTGCAGGTTCGGCACGGCGGAGCGGGGCGGGTCGTCCCACACCGAGGCGATCAGCCGGTCCCTGGACAGGACGGTGCCCGGGTGGAGCAGGAAGACGCCGAGCACGGCGCGCGCCCTGGCGGCCAGCCGGATCGGCCGTCCCTCGTCGAGGACCCTGACCGGTCCGAGGATCGTGAAGTCCACCGTCCTCCCTGCCACGATCAGCCGTTTCGTCCTTCTCTATGGCGACTTTATGGGCTTTCTGTCGGCGAGAGGAGGAAGTTGATCGACGACATCCCGCCGGGGAGCCAGGAAGGAGGTGCCGTAGATGAAGATCGAGGTTCGCAAGGTCGAGGCCGTGAAGGCGACGCAGTTCGTGACCTGAGGCATCGCCTCTCAGCCGGCCGGGAGGCGGTCCGCCGCCTCCCGGCGGCTCCATCCCGACGACCGATGACGGCCGGCCGAGCTGCCGCCGGCCGATGACGAACGATCCGGTGGGAAACGATGCGGGTGATGGTGAAGGAATGCGCCTGGGAGTCCCTGGGCGACGAGCTCGTGGTCGTGCACGACCCGCGCGAGGCGTACACGCTGGCCGACCCGGGCGGGCGGGTCGCGGCGCTGCTCGATGAGCTGGCCAGGGGGCCGGCCACGGCGGACGAGCTGAGCGCGGCGCTGACCGCGCGCGGCGTCCCCGTCACGGCGGACGACGTGCGCGACGGGCTGGCCGGGCTCGACTCCCTGGGGCTGGTCGAGGACGCCGACGAGCGGCTGCTGGGCGATCCCGAGGCCGACGAGCGGCATTTCTCCAATCTGACGTTCTTCGGGGCGTTCGCCCGGCTGGGGACGTCGCGGGCGGAGTTCGTCCGGCGGCTGCGCGCGTCCCACGTGCTCGTGCTCGGCGCGGGCGGCGGCGGCTCGGCCCTCGTGCAGTGCCTGGCCGGGCTCGGCGTCGGCGCGCTGACGCTGGTGGACCGCGACGACATCGAGCCGCGCAACTTCGCCCGCCAGTTCCTCTACCGGCGCGCCGACGTCGGCCGGTCGAAGGTGGAGCGGGCGGCGGAGTGGGTCCGCGAGTACGACCCGGACATCGAGGTCCGCGCCGTGGACCGGTGGATCTCCGGCCCAGACGACCTCAAGGACCTGACCGGCGACGCCGACGTGATCGCCGGCGGCCTGGACGGCGCCCCCGACGCGAACCTCTGGGTCAACGAGGCCGCGTTGCGCGCGGGCGTCCCGCTGGTGGCCGGTGGCATGACGCGGACCCAGCTCATCTACTTCTCGGTCGATCCCGGCAGGAGCGCCTGCCTGCGCTGCGACGAGTCCGACCTGCCTAACCCCGGCGAGCGGACGACCGCGGCGGTGGCCCAGCGGCTCACCCGCGGGCTGCGGCTGGCGAACGGGCTCACCGGCCCGATGGCGATGCAGGTCGGGTCGCTGGTCGCGTACGAGGTCATGCGGTATCTGACGAAGGTCGAGCCGCCGCGGGCGGCGGGGGCGCGCGTGGTGCTCGACCTGCTGGACGGGCTGGTCCCGGTGCGGCAGCCGTTCCCCCGCGACCCCGCCTGCCCGGCGTGCGCGGCGGCCCCGCAGAACGACGCCGGGCGCGTCCCGTGACCACCGTACGGCTGCGCCCGCTCACGGTGGTCGGGGAGGGCGAGGAGGTGCTGGTCGGCGACCCGGCCACCGGCATGTTCGTGGCGATGCCCGCCGTGGGCGGCGTGGTGGTCGCGGCGCTGCTGCGCGGCGCGACCGAGGAGGAGGCCGCCGCCGAGGCCGCCGCGTTCGCCGGCGAGCCCGTCGATCTGCCCGCGTTCATGGCGACCCTGGCCGAGCTGGGGTTCCTGGACGACCGGCCGGACGACGAGCGCCGAGCCGTCAGGACCGCGCCGATCCAGATGCGGCGCTGGCTGGCGGGGGTGAGCACGCGCGTGGCCCGTCCCTTCTTCGGGGAGGTCGCGTGGGCTTGTTACGTCGTGCTCGCGCTGTTCTGCCTGGCGGTCTTCATCACCTCGCCGTCGCTGCTGCCGGACCCGGCCGAGGACGCGTTCGTGCTGGACGACGTCGGGTTGAGCGCGCTGCTGCTGATGCCGTTCGTGCTGGTCTCGACGGCGCTGCACGAAGGCGGGCACTGGCTGGCCGCCCGTGCGGCGGGGCTCACGGCCAGGTTCGGGGTGGACCGGCGGATGATGCTGCTCGTCCTGGAGACCGACCTGTCGCAGTTGTGGTCGGTGCCGCGCCGCCGCCGCTTCGGGCCGCTGCTCGGCGGGATGGCGGTGGACGTGGTGGTGCTCGCCGCGCTGCTGACCGCCCGCCTGCTGATCCAGAAAGGGGTGTGGTCGCCGGAGCCGGTGGTGGACGCCACGCTCGCCGCCTGGGTGTTCGTGAAGCTGGCGGGCCTGCTGTGGCAGTGCATGATCTTCCTGCGCACCGACCTGTACGGGGTGCTCGTCCACGCCCTCGGCTGCCGCGACCTGTGGCGGGTCAAGACGTTGCTGCTGCGGCACGCGTTCGGCCGGCTCACCCGGGCGCAGGCGGCCGAGGTGGTCCGGGCCTCGCCCGCCGACCTCAGGGCGGGGCGGTGGTTCCGGTGGGTGTGGCTGGCGGGGTTCGCCGTGGTGCTGGCCTGGTTCGTGGTCTTCGTCCTGCCGGTGGTGGTGAGCGTGCTGGGGTGGGCGGCCGGCCGGTTCGTGCTCGGGCCGCTCAACCCCGCCTTCTGGTACGCGCTGCTCTGCGTCGCGCTGCTGCTCGGCCCGTACGTGATGGCGGCCGGCCTGGCGGTCCGCGAGCACGTACGGCGCTGACCCCCCGGGGGTCGGCGGGGGTCAGGTGTCGGCGAGCAGGATGGCCGGGTTCTCCACGCAGTCGGCGACGTGGCGCAGGAAGCCGCCCGCCGCTCCCCCGTCGCAGACCCGGTGGTCGAACGTCAGGGAGAGCTGGGCGATCTTGCGGGCGGTGACGACGCCGCCGTGCACCCACGGGCGGTCGATCACCCGGCCGACGCCCAGCAGCGCCGCCTCCGGGTGGTTGATGATCGGGGTGGAGCCGTCCACGCCGAAGACGCCGTAGTTGTTGAGCGTGAACGTGCCGCCCGTCAGCGACTCGGGGGGCAGCTTGCCCTCCCTGGCCAGGCCGGTGAGCCGGGTCAGCTCGGCGGCGAGCTGGGCGGTGGTCATCAGGTGGGCGTCGCGGACCACCGGGACGACGAGGCCGCGGTCGGTCTGGGCGGCGAAGCCGAGGTTGACGTGGCCGTACCTGACGATCTCCGAGCGGTCGGTGTCCACCGTCGAGTTCAGCTCGGGGAAGCGGCGCAGGCCGTCCACGCAGATGCGGGCGAGCAGGGCCAGCAGGCCGATGCCGAGCTGGGGGCGGGTGCGGCGGAGCGCGTCCCTGGCCGCGACCAGGTCGGTGGCGTCCACGTCCACCCAGGTCGTGGCGTCGGGGATCTCGGTGCGGCTGCGGCTCATCTTCTCCGCCACGGCCCGCCGGACGCCGCGCAGCGGGATGCGCTCCAGCGGTCGCGGGGTGGCGGGGCTCGCCGCGCCCGCTCGCTCGATGGCCTGCTCGACGTCGCGGCGCAGGATCACCTCGCGGGGGCCGGTGGGGGTGACCTGGGCGAGGTCGATGCCGTGCTCGCGGGCGATCCTGCGCACCAGCGGCGAGATGACCCGCGGCGCCTGCCCCGGCGTCCGGGAGCTCGCCGCCTCCTGCCTCAGCGGACGCGGGCCCGCCGAGGACGTCTTGAGCGGGCGCGCGTCCGCAGCCGAGGGCTGAAGCGGGCGCGCCTCTCCTGCGGCACTCCTGAGCGGCCGCGCGTCCTCGGCCGGCGCCTTGAGCGGGCGGGCGTCGGGGGCCGGCGCCTTGAGCTGGGCGGGGCGGCGACGGCGGCGGGAGGTCCCGTGGTGGCCGGTGCCGTAGCCGATGAGGACGTTGCCGCTGCCGGCCCGCTCCTCCTCGCGGTACCGGGACGCCGCCGGGTCCTCGGCCGGTGCTGCGCCGCCGATCTCGATGAGCGGCTCGCCCACCGACAGGACGGCGCCGGGGGCGGCGTGCAGGGCGAGGACGGTCCCCGCGTACGGCACCGGCACCTCCACGGCCGCCTTGGCCGTCTCGACCTCGACCACGATCTGGTCCACCTCGACGGTGTCGCCGACGGCGACCTTCCAGTCGAGCACCTCGGCCTCGGTCAGCCCTTCGCCGAGGTCGGGCAGGCGGAACACCTGCCGCGTACCGGTGGCCGTCATCAGAAACCTCCGGGGAAGCCCCCGCCCGCAGGCGAGGAGGGAATTGGATGCTTGCGGAACAGGACGGGGAGAGGCGATCGGCTGCCGGACAGACCGGAATCATCGAACACGTGCGCGATCGGTGGCTGAAGATGGACGCCCCGTCGGACATCGTGTGGTCGCGCCCGCTGCCGCAGGGCGGCGAGCCGTCCACGGTGACCGTGTCGAACGTGCTCGCCGCCGGGCTGGCGGAGAGCTGGAACGCCTGTGGAGCTGGTGTAAGACCTCGACGAGAGTCCTCTCGCGGGCGACCGGCTGTGAAGCGGGGAAGACCCGTGGGCGACCGTGGGACTCCCCCTCCTTCGAGAGCGGGAGGATGTCAAGACGCCTCCCTGCTGAGGTGCAGCAGGTCGGGCCGGTCGTCGAACTGGAGCCGGTCCACCGCGTCGAGCACCCGGTCCACGTCGGGCAGGTGAGTGTGCTCCAGTTTGGGCGGCGGGTACGGGATGTCGAAGCCGGTGACCCGCAGCACGGGCGCGGCCAGGGAGTGGAAGCACCGCTCCTGTACGCGGGCCGCGATCTCGGCCCCCACCCCGGCGAACCCCTGCGCCTCCTGGATCACCACGCACCGCCCCGTCCTGCGTACGGACGACACCACGGTCTCGTCGTCGAACGGGACGATGCTCCGCAGGTCCACCACCTCCAGCGAGCGGCCCTCCGCGGCGGCCGTCTCGGCGGCCTGGAGCGCGACGGGCACGCCGGGCCCGTACGCGACGAGCGTGGCGTCACTCCCCTCGCGCCGCACCACGGCCCGCCCGAAGCCGGGGGCGCGCCGCTCGGCGGGCGAGAAGTCGTCCTTGGCCCAGTACAGCTTCTTGGGCTCCATGAAGATCACCGGGTCGGGGTCGTCGATGGCGTCGCGGAGCAGCCAGTACGCGTCCTCGACGGTGGCGGGCGTGACGACCTTGAGCCCTGGGGTGTGGGCGTAGTACGCCTCGCTGGAGTCGCAGTGGTGCTCGACCCCGCCGATGCCGCCGGCGAACGGGATGCGGATCACCATCGGCAGCGACACCCGGCCGCGGGTGCGGTTGCGGGTCTTGGCGACGTGGGAGGCGATCTGCTCGAAGGCCGGGTAGGCGAACGCGTCGAACTGCATCTCGACGACGGGACGGAAGCCGCCCATCGCCATCCCGACCGCGAGACCGACGATGCCGGACTCGGCGAGCGGGGTGTCGAAGCAGCGTTCCTCGCCGAACTCCCCGGTCAGCCCGTCGGTGATGCGGAACACCCCGCCGAGCGGCCCGACGTCCTCGCCGAAGACGAGCACCCGCTCGTCCTCGCGCAGCGCGTCGCGCAGGGCGGCGTTGAGTGCCTGGGCCACAGAGGTCGGCTTGGACGCGGCGACGGGTCCTGGTGCGGACACGGGCATGGCGGTCATCGTCACTCCTCCGTGGCGCTCAGCTCGGCCCGCAGCAGCTCGCGCTGCTCGCGCAGCTGCGGCGTGGGCTCGGCGAAGACGTGGTCGAACAGCTCGAACGGGTCGGTCTCCGGGTCGGCGTTCATGCGGTCGCGGACGTGGGCGGCGTAGGCGTCGGCGGCCTGCGCGGCGGCCGCGACGCCGGCGTCGTCCAGCAGGCCCCGGCCGCGCAGATAGGTCTCCAGGCGGGCCAGCGGGTCGGCCGACTCCCACCGCGCGACCTCCTCGGCGTCGCGGTAGCGGGTGGGGTCGTCGGCGTTGGTGTGCGGGTCCATCCGGTACGTGTGCGCCTCGACCAGGAACGGGCCGCCGCCCGCTCGGGCCCGCCCGACGGCCTCGGTCAGCACCGACAGCACGGCGACCAGGTCGTTGCCGTCCACCTGCTCGGACGGCACCCCGTACCCGACGCCCTTGTACGCCAGCGCGGGCGCGGCGGTCTGCCTGGCCAGCGGCACCGAGATGGCGTACTTGTTGTTCTGCACCAGGAACACGACCGGGCAGCGCAGCACGCCGGCGTAGTTGAGCGCCTCGTGGAAGTCGCCCTCGCTGGTGCCGCCGTCGCCGATGAAGGCCAGCACGACCGCGTCCTCGCCCTTGCGGCGCAGCGCCTCGGCCATGCCGACCGCGTGGATGGTCTGGGTGGCGAGCGGCGTGCACTGGGGGGCGACGCGGACGGCGGCGGGGTCGTAGCCGCAGTGCCAGTCGCCGCGCAGGAGGGTGAGCACCTCGACGGGGTCGAGGCCGCGGGAGACGAGGGCCACGCTGTCGCGGTAGGTGGGGAACAGCCAGTCGTCGTCGCGCAGCGCGAGCACCCCGCCGATCTGGCAGGCCTCCTGTCCCAGGCTGGAGGGGTAGACGGCGAGGCGGCCCTGCTTGGTCAGCGCGGTCGCCTGGCGGTCGAAGCGGCGGCCGATGACCATCCGGCGGTAGGCCTCCGTGAGCTGCTCGCCGGCCGGCATCGGGTACGCGGCGGGGGGATCGACGGCGGTGCCGTCCTCGGCGACGAAACGCACGGGGACGGGCGCGGGGAGGAGACCGTCGACCACCTGGGGATGAGACATGGCGACGCTCGCTTTCTCTGGACGGTGGACAAGAGAAGCGTCCGCGTAGCGAGCCATTCGTTCAAGACATCGGCGGCGATAGGCGACAAATGGCTGCAAACCACGCTTCTCGCGGCCATTTGTCGATTTGGCCAGCGGAGGAAGCATGACCAGCCGGACGTTTTGCCGCCACCCGCGCCACCCCTGATCCACCGGCCCTCACCCGCCGCCCTCGTTACCCCCGGGCTCGGCTCCAGTGGGCGCCCTGGCCGCGGGCCTCGTCGAAGACGAGCCAGGTCCGGGTGGCGCGGACGCCCGGGATGTCCTGGATGCGTTCGAGCACGACGTGCCGCAGCGCCGCGTTGTCCGGCGTCCTGACCAGGGCCAGCACGTCGTAGTCGCCGCCGACCATGGCGAAGTGCTCGACGTAGGCGATCTCGCGCAGCCGGGCCGACACCTGCCGCCAGGAGTTCTGCTCGATGGTGATCGACACGTACGCGCTGGTGCCCAGCCCGGCCTTGGCCGGTGCGATCTCGGCGGTGAAGCCGGTGATCACGCCGTCCTCCATGAGCCGGGTCAGCCGCGCGTACGCGCTGGCCCGGGAGATGTGCACGTGCTCGGCGAGGGTGCGCACGGACATGCGGCCGTCGCGCCGCAGCTCGGCGATGATCGCGCGGTCCACGTCGTCGAGCGCCGCGGCGGCCCGTTCTGGCCACTCCTCACCGGCCGGAACGCTCGTCGCCGTGGACGGATGGCTCTCCATGCCCCTCACTCCTTGCCGAAGGTCTCCAGGTGGCCGCCTGCCGAAGCGCTGCCCCGGCGAGCGGCCGTCACTCAGGCCGTGGCCCGGACGGCGGCCCAGGCCGTGGCTCGGACGGTGGGGTCAGCGGCCGTCGAAGGCGGGGCGGCGTTTCGACAGGAACGCCGCCACGGCGCCGGCGTGGTCGGCCGTCAGGCCCAGGCGGGCCTGGGCGCGCGCCTCGGCGGCCAGCGTCGCCCCGAGGTCGCGCCCCCACGAGTCGGCGATGAGCCGCTTGGACTCGGCGTACGCGAGGGTGGGCCCGGCCGCGAGCCGTTCGGCCAGCTCGCGCGCGGCCGGAGCCAGCTCGTCCTGCGGCACCAGCCGCCCTGCGACGCCCCACTCGACGGCCTGCCGCGCCGTGAACGGCTCGGCGAGCAGCACGAGCTCCCTGGCCCGCGACTCGCCGACCGACCGGGTGAGCGTGGCCGACAGCCCGGAGTCGCAGGTCAGCCCGATCGCGCCGAACGCCGTGCCGAGCACCGCGTCCTCGGCGAACACCCGCAGGTCGCAGGCGAGCGCCAGGGCCAGCCCGGCGCCCACGCAGGTGCCGCCCACGGCCGCGACGACCGGCTTGGACATCGTGGCGAGCAGCCGCACCACGGGCGCGTAGTCCTCCTCGACGGTGTCGAACGCGTGCGCCGCGTTCTCGCGCAGCGCCGCCGCGTGCTCGGCCAGGTCCTGGCCGGCGCAGAACGCCCGTCCCGCCCCGGCCAGCAGCACCGCGCGGACGGACGCGTCACCGGCGACGTCCTCCAGCGCGAGGCGCAGCTGCAGCTTGGTCTTGGCGTCCAGCGCGTTGCGGCGCTCGGGCCTGTTCAGCGTGACGGTCGCCACGGCGCCGTCGCGTTCGAGGAGAACGGCGGCGCCGTTCACCGGGCGTCACCGTCCCAGGTCTTGGCGACCAGGGTGAGCACGTCGTACGTGGCCACGGGCTGCCCCTCCTGGTTGGTGACGACGGCGTCCCAGCGCACCTCGCCGTAGTCGGCGTTGCTGCGCGGCGTGATCTGCTTGACGGTGAGCGTCACCGCGATGCCGTCGCCGGCCTTGACCGGGGTGAGGAAGCGCAGCGCGTCCACGCCGAAGTTGGCCAGCACCGGGCCGGGCGCCGGGTCGACGAAGAGCCCGGCGGCCAGCGAGACGACCAGGTAGCCGTGCGCGACGATGCCGCCGAACAGCGGGTTGCGGGCGGCCGCCTCGGGATCGGTGTGGGCGTAGAAGGTGTCGCCGGTGAACTCGGCGAAGCGCTCGATGTCCTCCCGTGTGACCGTGCGCGGCGCGGAGGCGATGGTGTCGCCGATCCGCAGCTCGGCCAGCGACTTGCGGAAGGGGTGCACGTCGCTCGCGGCGCGGGCGGCGCCGGTCGTCCACCGTCCTGTGACGGCGGTGAGCAGGTCGGGCGAGGCCTGGACGGCGGTGCGCTGCATGTGGTGCAGCACCCCGCGGATGCCGCCCAGCTCCTCGCCGCCGCCGGCCCGGCCCGGCCCGCCGTGGACGAGGACGGGCAGCGGCGAGCCGTGCCCGGTGGACTCCTTGGCGTCGTCGCGGTCGAGCACCAGGACCCGGCCGTGCCACGGCGCGAGCCCGAGCACCACGGACCTCGCGACCTCGGGGTCGTGGGTGGCGACGGAGGCGACCAGGCTGCCGCGCCCGCGGGCGGCCAGGGCGACGGCCTCGTCCAGGCCGTCGTAGGCGAGCACGGTGCTGACCGGCCCGAACGGCTCGACGTCGTGCGGCTCAGTGGCGCCCGGCCTGGCCCGCAGCAGGAGCGGGGTCATGAACGCGCCGCGGGTGGCGTCGCCGTCGAGCAAGGCGCCGCCCGCCGGCTCGCCGTACACGACGTCGGCGCTCGCGCGCAGGGCCTCGACGGCCTTGCGCACCTCCTCGCGCTGGGCGAGCCCGGCCAGCGCGCCCATGCGCACGTCGGGGTTGCGCGGGTCGCCGACGCTCACCTTGGCCAGGCGGGCGGCCAGCGCCTCCTCGACCTGCCCGGCCATGGCCGAGGGCACCAGCACCCGGCGGATGGCGGTGCACTTCTGCCCGGCCTTGACCGTCATCTCGGTGACGACGCCCTTGATGAACAGGTCGAACTCGGGGTCGTCCGCGCGCACGTCGGGGCCGAGGACGGAGCAGTTGAGCGAGTCGGCCTCGACGCCGAGCACGACGCCGCCGTCCAGCACGTTGGGGTGGCGGCGCAGGATGCCGGCGGTGTGGGCGGAGCCGGTGAAGGCGACGGAGTCCTGCACGGTCAGCTCGTCGAGCAGCCCGCCCGCGCTGCCCGCGAGGAGCTGCAGCGCGCCCTCCGGCAGGATGCCGGACTCGATGATCATGCGGACGGCCAGCTCGGTGAGGTACGCGGTCTGGCTCGCCGGCTTGACGATCGAGGGCAGGCCGGCGAGGAAGGCGGGGGCGAGCTTCTCCAGCATGCCCCAGACCGGGAAGTTGAAGGCGTTGATCTGCACGGCCACGCCCGGCCGCGAGGTGTAGAGGTGCTGGCCGACGAACGTGCCGCCCTTGCCGAGGCGTTCGAGGCCCCCGTCCAGGAAGACCGTGTCGTTGGGCAGTTCGCGCACGCCCTTGCTCGCGTAGCTGAACAGGGTGCCGATGCCGCCGTCCACGTCGATGGCGGTGTCGCGAGAGGTGGCGCCGGTGCGTACGGACAGGGCGTACAGCTCCTCCTTGCGCTTCAGCAGGTGCTTGGCGAGCGCCTTGAGCAGGGCGGCGCGCTCGTGGAAGGTGAGCGCGCGCACGGCGGGACCGCCGGTCCGCCTGGCGTACGCGACCATCGCGCCGACGTCGAGGCCGCGGCTGGAGATGCGCGCGACCTCCTCGCCCGTGGCCGCGTCGAGCAGCGGCTCTCCCTCGTCGGCCGCGCGGAACCACCGTCCCGCGGCATAGCTCTCCAGCAGCGTGCTCACACTGTCTCCTCTCCCCGGGCGCGACCTTGCGCGGGCACCCCTCTGTGTGCGACCTTATTACTGACCGAGCGATAAGTAAATGAGCCCGAGGCGTCGGAGGAAAGATGACGACCACCCCAGCGGAGCCGGACCTCGAGGCCCGCCTGCAAGCCGGGTTCGACGCGACCATCGCCCGCCACGACCGCATCGAGCCGCGCGACTGGATGCCCGACGCCTACCGCCGGACGCTCATCCGCCAGATCGCCCAGCACGCCCACTCCGAGATCATCGGCATGCAGCCCGAGGGCAACTGGATCGGCCGCGCCCCCTCGTTGCGCCGTAAGGCGATCCTGCTGGCCAAGGTGCAGGACGAGGCGGGGCACGGGCTCTATCTGTACTCCGCGTGCGAAACCTTGGGCGTCTCCCGGGCCGAGCTGACGGAGTTGCTGCTCAGCGGCAAGCAGAAATACTCCTCGATCTTCAACTATCCGACGCTCTCGTACGCCGACGTCGGCACCATCGGCTGGCTGGTGGACGGCGCCGCCATCTGCAACCAGGTGCCGCTGTGCCGCACCTCCTACGGCCCCTACGGCCGCGCGATGATCCGCATCTGCAAGGAGGAGTCGTTCCACCAGCGGCAGGGGTACGAGCTGCTGATGACGATGATGCGCGGCACCGACGAGCAGCGGGCCATGGTGCAGGAGTCGGTCGACCGGTTCTGGTGGCCGTCGCTGATGATGTTCGGGCCGCCGGACGACCAGTCGCCCAACAGCGCGCGCTCGATGGCCTGGGGCGTCAAGCGCAACTCCAACGACGAGCTGCGGCAGAAGTTCGTGGACATGACGGTCCCGCAGGCCGAGGCGCTCGGTGTCACGCTGCCCGATCCCGATCTGCGCTGGAACGAGGAGCGCGGCCACCACGACTTCGGCGAGCCCGACTGGGAGGAGTTCGCCGCCGTGCTGCGCGGCGACGGGCCGTGCAACGCCCAGCGCATGGCACACCGCAGGGCCGCCCACGAGGAGGGCGCCTGGGTACGCGAGGCCGCCATCGCCTTCGCCGAGCGCTCACAGCAGGAGGTCGCCCGATGAGCGCCGACCGCCGGGAATGGCCGCTGTACGAGGTGTTCGTCCGCGGCAAGCGCGGGCTCAACCACGTGCACGTCGGCTCGCTGCACGCCCCTGACGACCAGATGGCGCTGCGGCACGCCCGCGACGTCTACACCCGCCGCAACGAGGGCGTCAGCATCTGGGTCGTACGGGCCGACGCCATCACCGCCTCGTCCCCCGACGAGAAGGACCCGCTCTTCGCGCCCAGCGGCGACAAGGTCTACCGGCATCCGACGTTCTACAAGATCCCGGGCGACGTCCCGCACATCTGATCGGACCTGCTCATGAGCGACGAACCCCGCAGCGGACACAGCGGTGAACACAGCAGCGGACACGGCAGCGAACACGGCAGCGAACACGGCAGCATCTTCGACGGCCTGATCGAGGGCGGTGACTCCGCTCAGTGGGCTTTCGGCACCGACTTCGAGGACCCGCTGGCCGGGGTCGACACCACCGTGCCCGAGGGGGTGGACCCGGCCGCGCTGGCCGCGTACTGCCTCATGCTCGGCGACGACGCCCTGGTCCTGTCGCAGCGGCTGTCGGAGTGGTGCAGCCGCGCGCCCGACCTGGAGGAGGACATCGCGCTCGCCAACATGGCGCTCGACCTGCTCGGGCAGGCGCGGCTGCTGCTGGCGCGGGCGGCGGCGGCCGACCCCGGCGTGGTGCCGGCGCTGCCCGACGGCTCGCCGGTGCCGGCCGAGGACGCGCTGGCGTTCTTCCGCGACGACCGCGACTTTCGCAACGTGCGGCTTTGTGAGGTGCCGAACGGGGACTTCGCGCACGTGGTGGTGCGGCTGCTGCTGTTCTCCGCGGCTCGGCTCGCCCTGTTCGAACGGCTGCGCGCCAGCCGGGACCAGGTGCTCGCCGCCGTCGCGGGGAAGGGCGTCAAGGAGGTCGCCTACCACCGCGACTGGGCCGGGCGCTGGTTCCTCACGCTGGCGCGCGGCACCGAGGAGTCGCACCGCAGGCTGCTGGCCGCGCTCGACGCGCTGTGGCCGCTGCGGGCCGAGCTGGTCACCGCCCACCCGCTCGAACGGGTTCTGGCCGACGCCGGGGTGGGCGTGGACCCGTCGTCCCTGGCGGGCGAGGTGGACGCCGTCCTGGACCAGGTGCTCGCGGTGAGCGGCGTCGACCGTCCCGAGCGGGCGCCGCTGGCCGGCGTCGCCGGACGCACCGGCAGACACGGCCTGCACACCGAGGCCCTGAGCAGACTGCTCACCGAGATGCAGGTGGTCGCCCGCGCCCACCCGATGGGGCGCTGGTGACCCCCGCTCGGCCCCGCGCGGGGTCCACGCCGGGCGACGGGCCGCCCGCTGGGCGGGCGCGCGAGGATGCGGCCACGCGGCAGCCTGCCGAGACGGCCGAGCGAGCGCGTGACGGCGCGGCCGCGCGGGCGGACGCGGCGGTCGAGGTGGCGAGGCAGGTGCGGGATCCTGAGATGCCGATGCTGACCCTCGCCGACCTGGGCGTGTTGCGCGGTGTCGAGGTGACGCGGGACGCCGGTGGCGGCGGCGGCGAGGTGGTGGTCGCCTCGATCACGCCGACCTACACCGGCTGCCCGGCCATGGCGACCATGCGCGACGACCTCGTCCACCGGCTCAAGGACGCCGGGTTCGAACGGGTGGAGGTGCGGGTGGTGCTGGATCCGCCGTGGTCGAGCGACTGGATCTCCGAACGCGGCCGGGCCGCCCTGCGCGACGCCGGGCTGTCGCCGCCCGGCCCCGCGCCCCGGCGTACCGGGCCGGTGCTGCTGACCCTCGGCCCCAAGCGCGCGGCACCGCGCTGCCCGCGCTGCGGCTCGGCGGACACCCGGCTCACCTCCGAGTTCGGCGCCACCGCCTGCAAAGCCCTCTACCGCTGCACGGGCTGCCTCGAACCGTTCGAGCACGTCAAGGAGATTTAACGATGACCATGCCGGCGACCGCGCCGTCCAGGGCCGCCGTCTTCCACCCGCTGACCGTGGCGGCGGTGGACCGGCTGTGCGACGACGCCGCCGCGATCACCTTCGAGGTGCCGCCCGAGCTGCGCGACACGTACGCGTTCAAGGCCGGCCAGTCGCTCACCCTGCGCCGGATGGCCGACGGACGCGAGGAGCGGCGCTCGTACTCGATCTGCGCCCCGGCGGGCGCCGCGCCGCGCATCGGGGTCAGGGAGATCCCCGGCGGCCTGTTCTCCTCCTGGCTGGTCCACGACGTACGGCCGGGCACGGTCATCGAGGTGCAGCCGCCCACCGGCTCCTGGCAGGCCGACCCGGACGGCGGCGAGCGCCACCTGTGCGTGGCGGCCGGCTCGGGCATCACGCCGCTGCTGTCGATCGCCTCGACCGTCCTCACCCACCCCCGCGCCCAGGTCTCCCTCCTGTACGGCAACCGCACCAGCCGCACGGTCATGTTCGCCGAGGAGCTGGGCGACCTGAAGAACCGCTACGGCCCCCGCCTCCAGGTCGTGCACGCGCTCTCCCGCGAGCCGCGCGACGTCGAGCTGCTGTCAGGAAGGCTCGACGGCGACCGGCTGCGCCGCCTGCTCACCTCGCTCGTCCCGGTCGAGGTGTTCGACCACGTGTGGCTCTGCGGGCCGCTGGAGATGATCGAGCAGGCCAGGCCGGTGCTCGCCGAGCTGGGCGTGCCCGCCGAGCGGGTGCACGTCGAGCTGTTCTACGCCGACGCGCCGCCGCCCCCGCCGCACAGGGACGACTCGGCCCCGCCCGGCGCCACCACCGAGCTGACGACCGTGCTCGACGGGCTGCGCACCACCTCGACCGTCTCCCGGGAGACGACGCTGCTCGACGGCGCCCAGGCCACCCGGGCGGACCTGCCGTTCGCCTGCAAGGGCGGCGTGTGCGGGACGTGCCGGGCCGTCGTACGGTCGGGCGAGGTGGACATGCGGCGCAACTACGCGCTCGAACCGTCCGAGCTGGCCGCCGGATTCGTCCTGACCTGTCAGACGTATCCGGTGGGCGAGCACGTCACCGTCGACTACGACGCCTGAACAGGAGCCCACGTGACAACTTCCAGCTGCGGGGAGCGGGCATGAGCGGGCCGAGTCTTCTCATCGAGGAGGGCGCGGACCGGGTGGTGTGGCGGCTCAACCGGCCCGAGGTGCGCAACGCCATCGACCGCGAGCTGGTGGCCGCGCTGCACGAGGCGTGCGCCGCCGTCGAGGCGGACCCGAAGGTCGTGCTGCTCGTCGGCGAGGGCGGGACGTTCGCGGCCGGCGCCGACATCGCCCAGCTGCGTGAACGTGGCCGCGAGGACGCGCTGCGCGGCATCAACTCGAAGATCTTCGACCGGGTCCACCGGCTGCCGATGCCCACCATCGCCCTCCTCGACGGGTACGCGCTGGGCGGCGGCGCCGAGCTGGCCTACGCCTGCGACTTCCGCATCGGCACGCCCCGCACCAGGATCGGCAACCCGGAGACCGGCCTCGGCATCCTCGCCGCCGCCGGCGCTGCCTGGCGGCTGGCCGAGCTGGTGGGCGAGCCGCTGGCCAAGGAGATCCTGCTCGCCGGCCGCGTACTGACGGCCGAGGAGGCCAGGGACGTGCGGCTGCTGCACGAGGTCGCCGAGCCGGACGACCTGCTCGCCGCCGGGCACCGCCTGGCCGACCGCATCGCCGCCCAGGCCCCGCTCGCGACCCGCCTGATGAAGGCCGTCTTCCACGCGCCGCGCCAGGCGCACCCGTTCGTGGACGACGTGGCGCAGGCGGTGCTGTTCGAGACCGAGGAGAAGTACGCGCGCATGACGGCGTTCCTGGAACGCCGCGAGCGGAAGGGACCGCGCCCATGACCACCGACCACCCGGACCACGCCCACCCGCCCACCGACCGGCCCACCGACCAGCCCACCGACCGGCCGACCGACCGGCCCGGCGCCTTGCCGGGTGACGTCGGTGTCTTCGGCGGGGGCCGCATGGGAGCGGGCATCGCGCATGCGTTCCTCGTCGCGGGCAGCGCCGTCGTCGTCGTGGAGAGCGGCGAGGAGACGGCCGCCGCCGCTCGTGCCAGGGTCGAGGGCAGCGTGGGCAAGGCCGCCGCCAAGGGCACGCTCGGTGAGCCGCAGGAGGCCGTGCTGGCCCGGCTGCGGATCACGACCGACCCGGGCGACCTGGCGGGCTGTCAGCTGGTCATCGAGGCCGTGCCCGAGGATGCCGCGCTCAAGGCGGAGGTGCTGGCCGTCGCCGAGAAGCGGGCGCCCGGCGCGGTGCTCGCCACGAACACCAGCAGCCTGTCACTGACCGGGCTCGCCGCCGGGCTGGCCGCCCCGGAACGCTTCCTCGGCCTGCACTTCTTCAACCCGGTCCCGGTGAGCGACCTCGTCGAGATCGTCGCCGCGCCCACGACCGAGTCCGGGTTGCTGACCCGGGCTCAGGGCTGGGTGGCGGCGCTCGGCAAGACGCCCATCACCGTGACCGACTCGCCGGGCTTCGCCAGCAGCCGGCTCGGGGTGAGCCTGGCGCTGGAGGCCATGCGGATGCTCGAAGAGGGCGTGGCGAGCGCGGCCGACATCGACACCGCGATGACCCTCGGCTACCGCCACCCGGTGGGGCCCCTGCGCACGACGGACATCGTGGGGCTCGACGTGCGGCTGGCCATCGCCGAACACCTGGCCCGCGAGCTGGGCCCGCGCTTCGAGCCGCCCCGGATCCTGCGCGACCTGGTCGCCGCAGGCCACCTCGGCCGCAAGACCGGCCAGGGCTTCTACACCTGGTGACACCGCCTGACCAGGCCACTCCCCTGATCAGGCCGGCCGGTCACGTTTCGTGCTTGGCCAGGCCGTCGAAGGCGATGGAGGTGATGGCGGCGGCGACCATCGCCTGGTCGTAGGCGCCGTCGGGGCGGTACCACTCGGCGAGCGAGTTGACCATGCCGAACAGCAGGCGGCTGACCAGCGCGGGCGGTACGTCGTCGCGCAGCGCGCCCTCGGCGACCGCGTCGGCCACCAGGGCGGCGAGCCGGTCGTCGAGCCAGCGGCGCCGTTCGAGCGCGGCCAGCTCGACCTCGCTGTTGCCCCGGACGCGCAGCAGCAGCGTGACCGACGGCTGGTGCGCGACGAGCACCTCGACGCTGCGCCGCACGACCTCGCGCAGCCGCTCGTACGCGCTGCGCCCGCCCGGCTCACGGGACGCCTCGGTCACCACGGCGGTCAGCTCGTCGAGCGCGTCGTCGAGCGCCTGGCCGAGCAGCTGCTCCTTGCTGGTCACGTGGTGGTAGATGGCCGGCTTGGTCAGCCCGAGTTCCTTGGCCAGGTCGCCCATGCTGGTGGCGTCGTAGCCGCGGCGGTTGAACATCTCGACGGCGGCGCGCAGGATCGCGGACTGGTCATAGCCGGGACGGCCCCGCCGGCGGCGTGGGGCCGGTTCGGCCTGCTCAGTCGTGGTCACAAATGCAGCATCTCACGCGTCCGCCCCACGCATCGCCGGGACCGCCACGTACGGACACCGTTCTCAATCACTTGATTTACTTAAGCGGATTGACTTAGCTGGGCCTCACAAGCACCTCTGGGAGGACGTGTGAGCGCGCAGCAGGTTCCCGACTACCCGTTCGCCAACCCCACCGCCCTGGAGCCGCCGCCCGAATGGGCGGAGCTGCGCTCGGGCTGCCCCGTCGCCCCGATCAGGCTCGCGAGCGGCGACCAGGCGCTGCTGCTGACCAGGTACGACGACGTCAAGCAGGTCCTGTCGGACCCGCGCTTCACCCGCCAGCTCGACGCGCCGGACGCCGCCAGGGTGACCGCCAACGAGTCGGGCGGCGTGTTCGGCAACCGGGGCAGGAGCATGACGGGCGATGAGCACCGCGCCTGGCGGCAGTTGGTCGGCAAGGCGTTCACCGCCAAGCGGGTCACCGCGATGCGGCCGCGCATCGAGGCGATGGCCGAGCACCTGGTCGAGGAGATGATCGCGGGCGGCGCGCCGGCGGACCTGGTGTCCGCGCTGGGGTTCCCGCTGCCGGTGTGGGCCATCTGCGACCTGCTCGGGGTGCCCGACGGCGACCGCGACAGGTTCGCGTACTGGTCGGACACGATGCTCAGCATGACCAGGTTCACCCAGGAGGAGATCGACGCCGCACAGGCCGAGTTCGACGCGTACCTGGTGGCGCTGGTGGACGCCAAGCGGAAGGAGCCGGGCGACGACCTGATCAGCGAGCTGCTCGCGATCGTCGAGGGCCTGGACGGCAGGCTGACCGAGCAGCTGCTGATCGGCACCGCCAGGGGCCTGCTGGTGGCCGGGCACGAGACGACCGCCAATATGATCGGCAAGATGATGTCGATGCTGCTGGCCGACCGCGGGCGCTGGGAGGCGCTGCTGGCCGACCGCACACTGATCCGCTCCGCCGTGGAGGAGGCGTTGCGCTTCGACGCCAACCCCGGCTTCGGCATGCCCCGCTACCTCACGGAAGAGGTCTCCGTGAGCGGCCAGACGCTGCCGAAGGGCACCACCGTCGTGTGCAGCATGGCCGCGGCCAACCGTGACGAGCGGCAGTTCGACGAGGCGGACGAGATGCGGCTCGACCGCTCACCCAACCCCCACGTCGCCTTCCGCGCCGGCCCGCACTCCTGCCTCGGGCAGGCGCTGGCCCGCACGGAGCTGCAGGCCGTGCTCAAGGTGCTGCTGGACCGGCTGCCCGGCTTGGAGCCGGCCGTCCCCGCCGCCGAGCTGCGCCGTCGCGAGGGGCTGGTGGTCGGGGGGCTGGAGGAGGTACCGGTGCGATGGTGACGTCCTCGGGGCCCGCGCCCGAGCGCCGCGGGGTGCGGGCCAGGGACACGCGCGAGGCGCTGCTCGACACGGCGGAGCGGCTGTTCGCCGAGCGCGGCGTCGGCGAGGTGTCCAACCGGCAGATCAGCGAGGCGGCGGGCCAGGCCAACAACTTCGCGGTCGGCTACCACTTCGGGTCGAAGGCCGGTTTGGTCCGCGCGATCGTCCGCCGCTACACCCACGACCTGGAGCGGCGGCGGCTGCGGCTGCTGGCCGAGATGGGCGAGTCGGGTGAGCTGCGCGACTGGATCTCGTGCCTGGTCCGCCCGGCCACCGACCACCTGGCGGCGCTGGGCGTGCCGAGCGTGCGAGCCCAGTGCATGGCGCAGATCAACACCGTGCCTCCGATGCGGCAGATCGTCATCGACGAGGCCGTCTCCACGCCGTCCATGCGGACGAGCCTGGCCGGCATGTTCCGGCTGTTGCCCGGGGTCCCGGAGGGGACGCGCCGCCACCGCGCCGACATGAGCCGCCTCCTCCTGGTGCACGCGCTGGCCGAGCGGGAGCGGGCGCTCAACGAGGGCGACCCGCTCAGCCCCACCTGGGACGCCACCGCGACCAGCCTCATCGACGCCCTGACTGGCCTCTGGACGGCTCCCGCCACCGCTCCGGCCCCACCCGCCGCCATGGAGGCCACCGGCCCCACCGGCCCCGCTGACCCGCCTGACCCGTGAGGCGTCAGCGGTTCCGGAGGCCCACGTCGGAGACCGGGCCGAGGTGGTGCAGCTTGTCGGGGTTGGCGACCGAGTGGATCGCCTGCACGTACCCGTCCGCGATCGACAGCTCGACCACGCTCGCCACCCGTCCCTCGGAGTCGTGCAGGACCGCTCCCGGGCGGCCGTTGACCCAGGCGAGACTGAGCGTGACGCCGAGCGCCCTGAACCGGCGCAGGCCGCCGAGGAGCAGCCGCGCGACCCGCAGGCGGTCGGTCGCGGGCCACGAGAGCGCGGGCACCTTGCCGCCGCCGTCCCCGTGCAGCACCACGTCGGGGGCCAGCATGTCGAGCAGCGCGTCGAGGTCGCCGCCTGACGCGGCCTCGAAGAAGCGCTGGGCCAGCTCGGCGCCCTCCGCCCGCCGCGCGGGGGCGAGCGGCCCGCCGGGTTCCCGTGCCCCCTCGGCGATCCTGCGGCGGGCGCGGGCGAAGATCTGCCGGCAGTTCGCCTCGGTCTTGCCGGTGACGCGGGCCACGTCGGGGTAGCCGTACCCGAAGACCTCGCGCAGCATGAAGACCGCCCGCTCCACCGGCGAGAGCGCCTCCAGCAGCACGAGGAACGCCATCGACAGCGAGTCGGACAGTTCGGCGTGCTCGGCGGGCCCAGAGGCGGGGCCTGAGGTGAGCCCCGCACCGAGGCCGGGGACGACGACCGGCTCGGGCAGCCAGTCCCCCACGTACGTCTCCCGCCGTACCCGCGCCGACCGCAGGTGGTCAATGCCGAGCCGGGTCACGGCCGTCGTCAGGTACGCCTTCGGCTCGGCGACCGTGGTGCCCGCCTGGCGGGCCCTGGTGAGTCGGAGGTAGGCGTCCTGGACGATGTCCTCGGCGTCGCCGACGGATCCGGTCATCCCGTACGCGATGGAGAACAGCAGGGGCCGGTAGCCCTCATCGTCCGCTCGCGACATATCCGTACCCTTCCCGAAATGTCCGGTGCTCACCAGGCCACCGGTCCCAGGCGGTCGATGAAGACGCCGCTCGGCCCGTCGGCGTCGAGGGTGGCGAGCCTGATGATCGGGTCGCTGCCCTGGGTGACGGTGAGCGTGCCGGTGTGGTGGTTCATGTCGGTGGCGGTGTAGGCCCGGTTGACGATCTCGCCGGGGGTGAGCACGTTGAACTTGATGTGCGGCAGCGCCTGCGCGTACCGGACGGTGATCATGTTGAGGGCGGCCTTCGACGAGCTGTACGCCAGCTCGTGCATCTTCGAGACCGGCTGGCCGGGGTCGGTGACCACGCCGAAGGAGCCGCCGCCGCTGCCGACGTTCACCACGCGCGGGTTGTCCGACGCCTCCAGCAGGGGCAGGAAGGCGTGGGTGACGCGGACCGGCCCGTAGACGTTGGTGTCGTAGACGGCGTGCAGCTCATCGGCCGTGGCCTGGGCGGGCGGCAGCACGTTGCCCGGCGCGCCCGCGTTGTTGACCAGCACGTCCAAGTGATCGGTGTGCTCACGGACCAGGCTCACGGCCGCCGCGACCGACTCGTCGGAGGTCACGTCCAAGGGAATCACGACGACCTCGATGCCGTCGGCGGCCAGTTTCTCGGCGGCCGCGCGGCCCCGTCCTGCGTCGCGGGAGCCGAGGAAGACCTGCCAGCCCATCTCGCCGAGCCGCCTGGCCGTCTCCAGGCCGAGCCCCTTGTTCGCACCGGTGATCACTACACTCGTTCGTTCCATGCACTCAAAGACGAGATGGCCCGCCCGGTTGTGACGGCTGTGAGTGAGGTCACCCGGCTGAGGAGAGATCGTGACGCTGCCGCCCGTACCGAAGCTCGACGTCCAGCAGGCCCTGCGCGACCTGCCCGTGCCGCTCGCCTACGAGGGGCCGTGTCCCGGCGGGCAGGTAGGCGCGGCCTACGTCCGCTGGCCCGACGGCCGCCGGTCGGTCCTGACCCGGGGGCCCGACGTCGGCCCGCTGCTTGAGATGGCGCGGGCGGCGGGGGTGCCGGCGCCCGCGTACGAGCTGGTCCACCCGCCCCTCCTGGTCCAGGAGCTGCTGCCGGGCCGTGTCCCGGAGAAGGCCACGGCGGAACTGGTCGAGCAGATGATCGAGATCAACCGGCGGTGCCGTGGGGTGCTCGCGGGCCGCTCCGACCTGCCGCCGCTACGGTTGTTCCTGCTGGAGGACGGGCCCGGCTTCTGCCTGCACGGCTCGCTGCGCTCCTACGACGGCCGCACCCGCCGCCTGCTCGACCAGATCGAAGAGGTCGGCAGGGCGTTCCCCGGCGACGTCCTCGACGGCGACGACCTCGTGCACACCGACTTCCACCCGGAGAACGTCCTGGTCGACGCGGACGGCGCCATCACCGGCGTGATCGACTGGGACGGCGCGACGCGCGGCGACGCCGGCTTCGACCTGTTCACGCTCCGCTTCGACCTCGCGCACCGCGCCCCCGGCCTGCACGTGGACGTGCCCGAGCGGGTGGCGCTGCGCTGCTGGGCGCACATGAGCCTGCGCCTGGTGGACTGGGCGATCCGCCACTTCAGCGCCTCCGAGGTGACGCGGTGGCTGGAGGTGGCCGGGCGGCTCAGACCCTGACGAAAGTAAGGGTGCGTGCCCGTCTTTCGAGCATGTCGAGCGGCCTGGGCCCGTCCGTACCGTACTCGCCATGAACAGAACCACCGTTGCCCTGCTCGCGCTCACCCTGCCCCTCACCGCGTCGGCGCTCCCCGCGCAGGCCGCCGGCACCGCCGAGGTGACCTTCGCGATTCCCCGGCCGACCGGCGCGTACCAGGTCGGGCGGGACGTCCTGCACCTGAAGGACACCGGGCGGCGCGACCCCTGGATGCCGTCGGCCCGCTCGCGCGAGCTGATGGTCTCGATGTACTACCCGGCACGTTCCGGCGGCGGCGCGGCCCCTTACATGACGACCGCGGAAGCCGCGGCGCTGCTCAAGTCACAGAAGCTGGACCAGGTGTTCAAGCCGGAGCAGGTCACCGGCGTGCGCACCAACGCGCGGACCGGCGCCCGGCCGGCCGCCGGACGGCACCCCCTGGTGGTGCTGTCGCCCGGATTCTCGCTCAACCGGGCAACGCTGACCATGCTCGCCGAAGAGCTGGCCTCGCGCGGCAACGTGGTCGCGCTGGTGGACCACGCCTACGAGTCGTTCGGCACGACGTTCCCCGGCGGCCGCACCCTGACCTGCGCCGCGTGCGACGCGGTCGAGCAGGCCCCGTCCGACGCGGCGAGCAGGCGCATGATGGCCAAGGTCGCCACCGGCCGGGCGGCCGACCTGTCGTTCGTGATCGACCGGGTCACCCGCGCCTCCGGGTGGAAGCGCGCGGCGATGATCGACGGGAAGCGCATCGGCGCGGCAGGACACTCGATCGGCGGCAACGCCGCCGCCGCCCTCATGGCCGCCGACCGCCGGGTGCGCGCCGGGGTGAACATGGACGGCACGTTCTTCGCGCCCGTCCCCAAGAGCGGGCTCGCCAAGCGGCCGTTCCTCATGCTCGGCACGAAGGCGGGGCACTCCCCCGGCTCCACCGACACGTCCTGGCCGCGCGACTGGCGGCGGCTGGACGGCTGGAAGCGCTGGCTGACCGTGGCCGACTCCGGCCACTTCACCTTCATCGACGTGCCCGTGCTGGGCGCTCAGGCCGGGATCACCGACCCGGAGGCGCCGCTGCCTGGCAAGCGGTCGGGCGAGATCACCACCTCGTACGTGGGCGCCTTCTTCGACCGTCATCTGCAGGGCGCGAAGCGGCCGCTGCTCGACGGGCCGACCGCCGCCAATCCCGAGGTCACCTTCCAGAACCCGTGATCTCCGCTCGTTTTCCCTGACCGGAACACTTTCCATGTCTACTGATAGGGCCACCTGGAATTAGGAAGTGTGGTCGCATGCCGTACGGACCAGAGGACCTGCCGGGCAGGCGCGCCCTGCTCCGCCCGCTCCCCGCACCGGCGGCGTACCGGCTGCACGGCAGGTCGTGGTCGGGCCGCGGCCGGATCACCCGCGTCCAGGCCGCACGGAGCTGCTGGCCCGCGCCGCTGACTCGACCGGCGCCGTGCAGCCCGTAAACCACGCCCTTCAATACCTTGGGGTATCTGTTCGGCGCGATCGTGTCCCATCCGGTGCAGGTGATCTGAGCCGGCGCGGGCAGCCCCTTCAGGCACCGCCCCCGCCCGAGCCGGGTCAGCCGAGGAAGCCGATCAGATGGGGTGCCAGGACCTCCCAGGAGACGTTGTGGTCCTGACCGTCGAGCACCGTGTGCCGCGCCTCGGGCAGCGCGTCCAGCAGGGCGCGGGCGGCGGCGACCGCCCAGGGGCCGGTGCGGGAGCCGGTCAGCACCAGGACGGGCGCGGTGACGGCGGCGAGGCCCGGCGGCAGGCCGCCGTCGCCGAGGACGGCTGCGTCGTACGCGAGCGTGGGCGCGATCTGTTCCATGGACGGCCACATGGGAGCGCGACGCATACCCTCGATCGCCTCGGCCGGCATCCCGACCGAGCGCAGGAACAGCGCCATGGCGTCCCCCGGCCGCCCGCCGTCCAGGCAGGCCGCCAGCTCGTCCGCGTACGCGCGGGCGCGGGCGGGCGCGCCGGGGTCGAGCTGGAACGGCGGCTCCCACAGCGCGAGCCTCGTGATCGGCAGGCCGGCCGCGGCGGCACGCACCGCCAGCACCGCGCCCGACGAGTTCCCGAACACCGCCGCCGCGCCCCCTGCCGCCTTGATGACCGCCGCGAGGTCCTCGACCTCGCGCTCCACCGCGTAGGGCGAGGTGTCGCCGCTGTCGCCCCGGCCCCGCCGGTCATAGTTGATCACCGTACGCTCGCCGGCCAGCAGCCGGGCCAGCGGCTCGTGGACGCCCCTCGTGCAGGACGCCCCGCTCACCAGCACGACGGGCTCCCCGTCGCCCATGACGTCGAACGCGATGGGGGTGCCGTCGGCCGAACGGGTGGTCTTCATGGTCATGCCTTTCGTAGAGGACGACTGTTTCCGCCCTGCCTACGAACGGGAACCGCCCAGACGGACATCCCTCCCGGAAAAGGTTCGTGCAGGCGGCGGATCGCGTGCCGCTCAGACGTGCGCGACCTCCCCGAGCCGACGGGTCAGGTGCCGTCGCTCGGGGCCGTCGGGGGCCAGCTCCACGGCCCGCCGGTAGTGCTCGGCGGCCTCCTCCGCACGGCCCAGGCGGCGCAGGAGGTCGGCGCGGGCGGCGTGGAGCACGTGGTGGCCGTCGAGGCGGGCTCCGAGCGGCTCGGTCATGGCCAGGCCACGGGCGGGGTCGGCCATGCCGGCGGCGATGGCCCTGTTGAGGCGGACGATGTCGGAGGGGACGTGGCGTTCGAGCGCGCCGTACAGGGCGGCGATCTCCGTCCAGGGCGTCTCGGCGAACGACGGCGCGGTCGCGTGGCAGGCGGCGATGGCGGCCTGGATCCGGTACGGCCCCGCGCCCGCGCCGCCTTGCCGCAGCACCTCGTCGAGCAGCGCCACGCCCTCGTCGATCTGCTCGCGCCGCCACCGTGAACGGTCCTGCTCCTCCAGCGGCACCAGTTCCCCGCCGTCCTCGCGGGCCGCGCTCCTGGCGTCGTGCAGGAGCATCAGCGCCAGCAGCCCGCCCGCCTCAGGCTCGCCCGGCAGCAGCCCGTGCACCAGCCGCGCCAGCCGGATCGCCTCGTCCGTGAGCGACCGCCTGATCGACTCGTCGCCCGCGCCGGCCGCATACCCCTCGGAGAAGAGCAGGTAGAGCACGCCGAGCACGGCCGGCAGCCGCTCCGTCAGTTCCTCGGCCGGCGGCACCTGAAAGGGCAGCCCCGCGTCGCGGACAGCACGCTTGGCGCGGGTGATCCGCTTGGACATCGTGCCCTCGGACACGAGAAACGCCCGCGCGATCTCCGCCGTCGTGAGCCCGGCCAGCGTCCGCAGGGTGAGCGCCACCCGCGCCTCGAACGGCAGGCGCGGATGACAACACGTGAAGATCAACCGCAACCGATCGTCCTCGACGACGGTCCCCGGGCCGCCGCCGCGCGAACCGGCGGGTCCGCCGGAATCGAGCAGGGTGGTGGCGTGCAGGGCGGCCAGTTCGCGGAGCTTCGCGGCGCCTGTCGAGGCGCGGCGGAGGCGGTCGATCGCCTTGTTGCGGGCCGTCGTGGTGAGCCAGGCGCCGGGGGCCGGCGGCACGCCGTCCGCCGGCCAGCGGGTCAGCGCCTGGGTGAAGGCGTCCTGGGCGCACTCCTCGGCGAGGTCCCAGTCGCCGGTCTGCCGGATCAGGGTCGCCACGACGCGGCCCCACTCCTCGCGGAACAGGGCCGCCACCGTCTCTTGGACGCCCGCCGACGCCGGTTCCTGTGGCGTCACGGTTGGAGGGCGCGGAGTTCTATCGTGCCGTGGCGGGCCACCGGGTGGGTCCGCGCGGCCTCCATGGCCTCCTCGCGCGACGCGCACTCGATCAGGCTGAACCCGGCGACGACCTCCTTCGACTCGACGAAGGGACCGTCGGTCATCAGCACCTCGCCGTCGCGCACCCGCACCGTGGTGGCGTCGGCCGGGGGTTCGAGGCCTCCGGTCGCGATCAGCCCGTCGCCGCGCGCCGCGGCCCACGCCTTGCAGTCGGGCAGGAAGCCCGGATCGGCCAGCATCGCCTGGTAGGACTCTTCGTCCCCGCAGACCAGCAGCAGGTACTTCATCCGGTCAGCCTAAAACCCCCGGCCGCCCGCCGGGGTCAGCGGAAGTCGGAGATGCGCAGCACCGCCAGCATGTCCTTGGCGCGGGAGCCGTCCGTCGAGAAGGACGCCTCGGCGCCGACCCAGCCGCGGAACGCCCCCGAGTCGTCGATGATCTGCATGAGCGGCTTGACGTGCGAGTTCCCGGTGTAGCAGAACTGGCCCCGCTCCATCGCCAGGCAGGTGCACCAGTGCCAGAGCGTGTCGCGGCGGTCGGTCTTGGAGATCATCGTCAGGTAGTACTGGATGGAGGAGATGTTGGCCTTCGTCCCGCCGCCGTACCTGGGGCAGCCGCCCTCCTTCTGGCAGGCGCTGTTGGACGAGGGCTGCAGGTACGTCAGGCACGAGGTCGTGCCGGAGCACTGGCGGAACGACGAGAGCCCGAACGGCTGGTTGGCCGACCTGACCAGCTTGCCGCCCGCCCAGCTCGTCAGGTCCTGCCTGAGCGAGCTGGGGAACGCCTTCACCGAGCTCATCGCGCGGCGGGTGGCGTAGGAGGCGTTGCTGCCGTAGCCGTAGCCGTGCGTGGCGAGCGTGCTGCGCTTGAGGTCGAGGCGGGCGAGCTTGCCGTCGGGCGACTTGCGGACGTACCACTGCTCGGTCCAGGTCTGGGCGATCTTCCACTTGATGGTGAGCACGTCGCCCGCCACCGAGTACGTCCCGGTGCGCCGCTCGCTCGGGCCGCCGGTGAAGCCGCCGGCGGTGAGCACCTTGCACCCGCGCACCCGGGTGGACTTGCCGCCGGCCTTGGTGCTGCAGCTCGCGTCGGGGGCGGTGCCGGTGCTCTGCCTGGCCTTCGGGCTCCGCTGCCACCACAGGTAGAAGCCGGCGTTCACGGTGCCGTTCCTGGCGAAGGTGTAGTTGCCCAGGCGTAGCCAGTTCTGCTGGGAGGCGGCCTTGAGATGGCCCTGCGAGACCACGAACGTCGACTTGCCGCCCGGCAGCGCCGTGGCGGCGGCCGCCGGGCCGGAGGGGAGAAGGGTGAGGCCGAGCAAGAAGGTGAGGATCGCGGCTGCGATGCGCATGTGGCGTCTCCGGGGGGTTACAAGGCGTGTCCGGCTCAGCACGACACGGTAATAGGCCTGGACCGGATATGTCATCGAAACACCGCCACAAGTCCCGCTCGTCACCTCCCCAGCTCCCGCCCGCCCGCTGCGAGGGCGGGGGGCGGGGGTGGGGGTGGGCGACGGCCCCATACCCGGCGCCACGGACGGGCCTGCGCATAGCCGGCGCCACGGACGGGCCTGCGCATAGCCGGCGTCTCGGGCGAGCGTGCCCCTCGCCCCAGGCAGGCGGGCGCGGGGTGGTGTCATGTGACGGCGGGGTCGGACTCCGATTCCGTGCCGGGGAGCAGGTCGTCGCCCGGTTCCGGGGGCGGGGGCGCGACCGGGCGGACGTGGCGCCGGCGGCCGCCGGCGAGGCGGGTACGCCAGCGCAGGCCCGCCCGCCGCCGGCCGGGCGCCGGTGTGGCGGCGGGGGCGGGACGCGATTCCGGGGACGTCGCGGGTGCGTGGCCGTTGTCGGGCTCGCCGTCCTCGCCGTGCCAGTGGGCGAGGCGGCCGCCCCTGCCGACGGCGCGCAGCCGCCGCTCGACCTCGGTACGGGTGGCGGGCGTGGTGACGATGAGCACTTCGTCGCCCTCCCGCAGCCGGGTGTCCGGCTCGGGGACGAGCGTGTCGCCGCCCCGGATGACGAGGGTGACGATCGACGGCTTCGGCAGCCGTAGCTCGAAGATCTCCACGCCGTGCAGCTTCGAGCCCGGCGGGACGGTCAGCGTGAGCAGCTCGGCCGCGAGGACGTCGAGCGGCGCGGCCTCGATCTCGACCTCCTTGGCCTGGTGCGGCTGGATGACCTTGAGCAGCCTGGCCACCAGCGGCAGCGTGGGGCCCTGCACCAGGGTGTAGAGGATGACCAGGACGAACACGATGTTCAGCAGGTGCCGGCTGCCCGGCACCTCGGCCACGATCGGGTAGGTGGCCAGCACGATGGGCACCGCGCCGCGCATCCCGGCCCAGGCGATGAACGCCTGATGCCGCCAGCCCGTACGGAAGAAGGTCAGGCACGCGGCCACGGACACCGGCCTGGCGACCAGCATCAGCACCAGGCCGATGAGGACGGCGGGGATCAGCGCGCTCGCCAGCTCGTGCGGGGTGACCAGCAGGCCGAGCATGACGAACAGGCCGATCTGCGCCAGCCAGCCGATGCCGTCGGCGAACGACCGGGTGGCGGCGCGGTGCGGCAGTACGGCGTTGCCGAGGACGAGCCCGGCCAGGTACGCGGCGATGAACCCGGAGGCGTGCACGGCCCCGGCCGCGGCGAAGGCGATGATGCCCATGCCCACGGTGGCCAGCGGGTACAGGCCGGTGGCGGGCAGCGCGACGTAGCGCAGGGCGAGCGTGCCCGCCCAGGCGCAAGCGAGCCCGATCGCGGCGCCGACCGCCAGCTCGTACGAGATCTGCGTGGCGATCGAGGCGGGGTCGGGCAGGTCGGTGAACGCCGTCGAGAACACCAGCACCAGGATGACCGTCGGCGCGTCGTTGAAGCCCGACTCGGCCTCCACCATCCCGGCCACGCGGCGCGGCAGCGGCAGCGCGCGCAGCACGGAGAACACGGCGGCGGCGTCCGTGGAGGACACGATCGCGCCCAGCAGCAGCGAGAGCTGCCAGTTGAGGCCGAGCAGGAAGTGCGCGCCCGCGGCGGTGATCGTCACGCTGACCGCCACGCCGAGCGTGGCCAGCAGTCCGGCGGGCACCATCAGCCGTTTGATGTCGGACCACCGGGTGCTCAGACCGCCCTCGACCAGGATGACGCCCAGCGCCGACGTCCCCAGGGTCTGCGCGAGCTGCGCGTCGTCGAAGTCGATGCCCAGCACGTCTTCGCCGAGCAGCACCCCGAGCGCGAGGAACAGCAGCAGGCCGGGCAGACCGAGCCGGCTGGCCGTGCGCGCCGCGGCGATGCTCGCCAGCAACACCAGGCCACCGGCCAGTAAAACCCCGTAGAGCTGCTGCAGACTCATCGTGAACCCCCACATGGCATCGTTGGAGCAGTTATGTGGCGATCATTACTCATTGCACGCAAATCATGCTGAATCGGCGGACTCCTCCTGTCGCAGGGACGGCTCCTCCATCTTCACGGGCGGACCGGCCGGTGGGGGTGCGGCGCGGCCGGTGCATTCGCGTGTCGATGGGCGCGGGGTCTGTCGTACCCCGAAAAGACGTCCGAAGCTCCGGAAATCGCACCTGCCGTCCACTTACGCGAATCTGTCATCCTCGGAAAGGATCGTTCTGGGACGCCCGCGCCACGCGCCGGAGCGCTCCCGAACGGTGCGGCGCAGGACGGACGTGAGGTGACCGGTGGAGATCGAACAGACAGCGTTGCCAGGAATCGGACTGCGGCACGAGTTCACGACGAGCTCAGGGCGGCGCGTCGCCGTCGTCTCCCACCGCACCGGCCGCCGCGACCTGGTGATCTACGATCCACACGACCCCGACCAGGCGTGCGAGACCGTCACGCTCAACGACGACGAGGCCGACGCGCTGGCCGGGCTGCTCGGCGCGCCGCGCATCATCCGGCGGCTCGACGACCTGCACCGGGAAGTGGAGGGGCTGGTCAGCGAGAAGCTGCCGATCGGCACCGAATCGCCCTACGTGGGGCGGCCGATGGGCGACGCGCAGGTGCGCACCCGCACGGGGGCCTCCATCGTGGCGGTGGTGCGCAAGGCGCAGATCGTCGCCAGCCCGGCACCGGGCTTCGTGCTGGACACGGGCGACGTGGTGGTCGTGGTGGGCAGCGCCGACAGCGTCCAGGCGGTCGCCGGCATCCTCGCCGGGGGCTGAGCGCGCCAAGGCGTCAGCCTTCGGGCGGGTGGTGTTCCTCGGACGCAGGCAGGCGCAGGGTGGCGACGGCGCCGCCGTCGGCGGCGTTGGTCAGGGTCAGCTCGGCGCCGATCACGCGGGCCTGGCCGGCGGCGATCTCCAGCCCGAGCCCGTGGCCGTGCCCGCGCTCCGCGGCGCCCGTACGAAAGCGGCGCGGCCCCTCGGCCAGGAGTTCGGGCGGGAACCCCGGCCCCCGGTCGCGGACCTCGATGACGTGGTCCCCCGCGACGATCTCGACCGGCGGGGCGCCGTGGCGGTGGGCGTTGAGCGCGAGGTTGGCGAGGATGCGGTCGAGCCGGCGCGGGTCGGTCCTCGCCTCGGGCCGCCCCTCGGCCAGCACCCGCGCCTCCACGCCCACCCGGGCGGCCGACTCGGCGGCCAGCTCGGCCAGCGGCACGCGGACGCGGTCGGCGACCTCCGCGCCGGTGTCCAGGCGGGAGACCTCCAGCAGGTCCTCCACCAGCGAGCGCAGCACCTGGACGCGGTCGCGTACCAGATCGGCCGCCTGGCCCTCCTCCAGCAGCCCGGCGGCGGCGACCAGCCCCATCAGCGGGGTGCGCAGGTCGTGGGCGACGTCGGCGGTGAAGCGCTGCTCGGCCTGGAGCCGGTGCTGGAGCGCGGCCGCCATGGAGTCCACGGCGGCCGAGATGTCGGCGATCTCGTCCCGGCCGGACCGGCGCGGCGGGCCGGCGGTGATGCGGGCGTCCAGGTCGCCGTCGGCGATGCGCCGTGCGGTACGCGCGACGCGCCGCAGCCGCCGGTTGGCCAGCTCGGCGAGGCCCACCGAGACCGGCACCACCCCGGTCAGGGCGAGCAGCGCGGCCTTGATCATGTCGCGGTCGAGCGCGTGCAGGCTGAGCAGGTCGGAGCCCATCGAGATCTGCGCCAGCACGGCGTTCTCGCCGTCGCCGTACGGCTGGACGGCCCACATCCAGGGCTCGTCGCGATGGTCGGTGCCGTACCAGGTGACGCGCCGGCCGGGCCGCACCTGGGCGGCGAGTTCGCGGGGCAGCCCGGCGACGCTCACCAGGTTCGCCGCCGGGTCGGCCAGCGCCTGGTCGAGCGCGATCTCGGCCTCGCCGCGTCCCGTCGCCAGGGAGCGGTCCCAGGTGGCCTGGTGCACCAGCAGCCCGACCACGAGGGCGACGACGGCGCAGGCGAGCGTGACGAGGGCGGCGATCTTCCAGCGCAGCGAGGCGGGGTTGGCGATCCGCCAGGTCAGCGCGGCCCGGTTCACGTGGCGCTCAGCTTGTAGCCGAACCCGCGTACGGTCTCGATGCGGTCCGTGCCGATCTTCCTGCGCAGCCGCTGGACGCACAGGTCGACCACGCGGCTGTCGCCGTCCCAGCCGTAGTCCCAGACCGTGCGCAGCAGGGTGGCCCGTTCCAGCACGATCCCCGGATGCGCGGCGAACTCCAGCAGCAGCCGCAGCTCGGTCGGCGTCAGCTCGACCCGCTCGCCGGCGCGCCTGACCTCCAGCGCGGCGGTGTCGACGGTCAGGTCACCGAAGCTGAGCGGGGCAGGCCGCCCACCGGCGGGCTCGGGCTCCGGCCGGGCGGCCGCGGCCCGGCGCAGCAGCGAGCGGATCCTGGCCACCAGCACCGGCAGGTCGATCGGCTTGACCACGTAGTCGTCGGCGCCGCCCTCCAGCCCGGCCACGATGTCGAGGCCGTCGCCGCGGGCCGACAGCATGAGGATCGGCACCTGGCTGGACTCCCTGACCCTGCGGCACAGGCTGATGCCGTCGAGCCCGGGCAGCATGACGTCCAGCAGCAGCAGGTCGTGGCCGCCCGCCAGGGCCGCCTCCAGGCCGCTCAGCCCGTCGGCGGCGGTGCTCACGCGGTAGCCGTAGCGCTCAAGGGCCAGGCCGACCGACTCGCGGATGACGGCGTCGTCCTCGACGAGCAGCAGGGATGTCATGAAAAAGCACGATATCCAGCGAAGTGCACTGTTCTCAGCATCGGCTGCCGCTCGGCCCCGTATCGGCGGTGTATCGGCCGTGTATCAGCGGCCTCCCCCGCCCGGGCGGCCATGCTCCCCCGGCAGGGGGAGGCGCCACCCGCTCCGCGCCCAGGAGCCTGTCCTCATGACCATGACCTCCACGGCGATCCGCCCGGTGCCGCACTGGGCGGCACGGGCCGCGCACGCGATCGCCCTCGTCACCTTGCCGTCAGGACTGTGGCGGGTCGCCCTGGTGACAGGGCTGCCCATCGGGTACGTCGCCGGCCGGCCCCCCATCCCCGCAGGCGAGTCCGCGTACATCATCGGCCTCAGCGTCGTCAGCGAGCTGGCCGCCCTGCTGACGATCGGGCTGGTGAAGCCCTGGGGCGACGTGCCGCCCCGGTGGGTGCCGCTGGTGGGCGGCCGGCGCATGCGCCCGCGCGCCGTGCTCGCCGCCGCCTACACCGGGGCCACGCTGATCACGCTCTTCTGCGGGTACGCGGCACTGGCCGCGATCCTGGGGCTCGGCTCGGGTTTCCCGTTCCTGTCGGCCACCGGGCACGCGATCCTGATCGTCTGTTACCTGCCGCTGCTGGCGTGGGGGCCGCTGACGTACGCGGTGGCCTTCTCCTACCAGCGCCGTCACCGGCCCGTCCGCTGAGCCGTCAGAGCGGGTCGAGGCGGCGCCTGAGCAGGCAGAAGACGTTGCCCTCCGGGTCGGCGAGCACGTGCCACGGCTCCTCGCCGCTCTGGCCCACGTCGGCGCGGCGGGCGCCGAGCTTCAGCAGGCGTTCGAGCTCGGCGTCCTGATCGCGGTCGGTGGCGTTGACGTCGATGTGCAGCCGGTACGTGTGCGCCGGCGACAGGTCCTCCTGAGGGCTGAGGATGATCGTCGGCTGCGCCCCGCCGAACCCCTCACGCGGCCCGATCTCGATGGCGCCGTCGTCCTCCCGGTCGAGCACCACGAAGTCCAGCACCTCGCACCAGAACCGCGCCAGCAGCTCGGGATCGCGGCACGCGAGCACCAGTTCGCTGATCCGTGACGCCACGCGACAACACCCCACCTTCGGTCAGAGACCCCCGAACAGTCCGTTTCCTGGCCTTCGGGCGTCACAACGGTCCGGGGATCGTAGCGGAGCGGCCCGCGCGGACGCGACCGGAATTGCGGCGGAAGTAGCGGCCACACCTTGTCCGCTACCCCTGGAACGGTGGTCACACCAGCAGGAACGAGCGACGAAGGAACGTCCATGTCCATCGATGTTGTGACCCACCTGAACTTCCGGGGCGACGCCGGCGCGGCGCTCACCTTCTACCAGTCGGTGTTCGGCGGCGACCTGGCCGTGATCACCTACAAGGACGCCGGGAACGTGACGGAGGAGGCCGAGGCCGACCAGGTGATGTGGGGGCAGGTGAGCGCGGGCAACGGGTTCCGCGTGATGGCCTACGACGTGCCGGGGCACCTGCCGTACGAGCCGGGTGAGAAGCCGTTCTTCGTCTCGGTCAGGGGCGGGGACGTCGAGGAGATCACCGGCTTCTGGGAGAAGCTCGCCGAGGGCGCCACCGTCGTGCAGCCGCTGGGGCCCGCCCAGTGGGCGACGGTCTACGGGATGGTGAAGGACCGCTTCGGCGTCACGTGGGTGCTGGACGTCCTCCCCCCTTACATCCCCTCCTGACCACGGCTTCCAGGGCGGCGGGCGTCCCCCCCCCCGCCCTTCTTCACGAAGGACACAAGTGATGAGAACGCGACCCCTCGGCCGTACCGGCATCCAGGTCTCGCCGTACGCGCTGGGCACGATGATGTTCGGGCAGACGGGCAACCCCGATCACGACGCGTGCGTCCGCATGATCCACCGGGCGCTGGACGCGGGCGTGAACGTCATCGACACCGCCGACGTGTACGGGCCCGGCGGCGAGTCCGAGGAGATCGTCGGCAGGGCGCTGCAGGGCAGGCGGGCCGGCGTCGTGCTGGCCACGAAGGTCAACGGCGTCATGGGCGAGGGGCCCAACCGGGGCGGGAGCTCGCGGCGGTGGATCGTGGCCGAGGTCGAGGAGTCGCTGCGGCGGCTGCGTACCGACCACATCGACCTCTACCAGATCCACCACCCCGACCCTGACACCGACATCGAGGAGACGCTGTCCGCTCTGACGGATCTGGTGCGGGCCGGGAAGGTGCGGGCGATCGGCCTGTCCAACACGCCCGCGTCGGAGATCGTCGAGGCGCAGTGGACGGCGGAGCGGCGCGGGCTGCACCGGCCGCGTACGGAGCAGGCCACGTACTCCATCCTCAACCGCGGCATCGAGCGCGAGGTGCTGCCCGCGTGCCGCCGCCACGGGATGGGGGCGCTGGTGTGGAGCCCGCTCGCGATGGGGCTGCTCACCGGCCGCTACCGCAAGGGCGGTTCCGGCCCTTCGGGGGCGCGGCTGCGCTGGGTGCCCCGGCACATGACCGACGAGCGCAAGCTCGACGCCGTCGAGCGGCTCATCCCGCTCGCCGAGGAGGCCGGGCTGCCGCTGACGCATCTGGCGATGGCGTTCGCGATCGCCCACCCCGGGGTCAGCTCGGCGATCATCGGCCCCCGGACCATGGAGCAGCTCGACGACCTCCTGGCCGGCGCCTCGGTCACCCTGGGCGACGACCTGCTGGACCGCATCGACGAGATCGTCCCCCCGGGCACCGACCTCGGCCCCATCGACGTCGCCCATCCCCCACCCGCACTCACCGACGCCACCCTCCGCCGCCGCCCCGAAGCCGACCGCCCAGCCGCCTGAGGCACGTGAAAGGAGGGGAGCGCCCGGAACTCCCGCCCTGAGCCGGCGCGTCTTGGATTCGCTCGCCGCTGAACCCGCCCGCGGTCCCCGGAGGGGCGGGTCAGTTCGGGTTGGGGCGTTCGCTGTCCAGGGCGGCCATGAGGGCTGTGGGGTAGCGGTCGCCCTTGGCGGCGTTGCGGGGGACGAGGTCCTCGATCAGGGCGAGTTCCTGGGCGGTGAACGTCACCGCGTCGGCGGCGATCATGGTGGTGACCTGGTCCGGGGTGCGGGAGCCGACGATGGGGACGATGTCGTCGCCCTGCGCGGCGACCCAGGCGATGGCGAGCTGCGCGACGGAGACGCCCTTGGCGGCGGCCAGGTCCTGGAGGCGGCCGGCGAGAGCGGCGTTGTGGTCGAGGTTGGCGCCCTGGAAGCGGGGCGAGCCGGCCCGGAGGCCCGCGACGGTGCCGCTGCCGCCGATCAGGCCGCGCGACAGCACGCCGTACGCGGTGACGCCGATGCCGAGCTCGCGGCAGACGGCCAGGATCTCGTCCTCGACGCCCCGGCTGAACAGCGAGTACTCGATCTGGACGTCGCAGATCGGCGCGACGGCGGCGGCCCTGCGGATGGTCCCGGCGCCGACCTCGCTGAGCCCGATGTGCCGCACGTATCCCTTCTGGACCAGCTCGGCGATCGCCCCCACCGTCTCCTCGATCGGGACGGACGGGTCGAGCCGGGCGGGACGGTACACGTCCACGTGATCGGTGCCGAGCCGCTGCAACGAGTAGGCCAGGAAGTTGCCCACGGCGGCAGGACGCCCGTCGATGCCGCTCATCTGCCCGGACGGGTCGCGCATACCGCCGAACTTGACCGACAGCACGACGTCGTCGCGGTCCCGCTCTCCGAGCGCCCGCCGGATGAGCAGCTCGTTGTGTCCGGAGCCGTAGAAGTCGCCGGTGTCGAGCAGCGTGCCGCCGGCGTCCAGGTACGCGTGCACGACCCGGACGCCTTGGCGGTCGTCCACAGGACCGTAAGAGCCGGACAACCCCATGCAGCCGAGCCCCGGCGAGGTGACAGTAGGACCGGTACGGCCGAGCCGGCGCGTACCGAGGTGAGTCGTCGTCATGCCTCCACTGTCCTCCCGGGCGAGAAGCGCGTTCCAGGCACTGTCAATGCCATGACGGCCGGTCACAGGCCCGGCCGGAGGGGGCGGAATGAACCGGCGGCGAGGCGTGCTGTGACGGGTGCAGCCACAGAGGAAAGAAGGCGTTTCGCATGTCAGCGCAGGCCACGCAACGGACGGCGGCCCAGCTCATCGTGCAGGCTCTGGAGGCCGAGGGCGTCGAATACGTCTTCGGCATCCCGGGCGAGGAGAACATCCATTTCGTCGACGCGCTCAACGACTCCTCCATCCGTTACGTCCTCGTCCGCCACGAGCAGGGCGCGGCGTTCATGGCGGAGATCTACGGCAGGCTGACCGGCAAGGCCGGCGTCGCGTCGGCCACGCTCGGCCCCGGCGCGATCAACCTGCAGCTCGGCGTGGCCGACGCCACGACCAACAGCACGCCGGTGGTGGCGATCACGGCGCAGGTGGGGCTCGACCGCATCTACAAGGAGTCGCACCAGGTGGTGGACCTGGTCTCGCTGTTCAGGCCGATCACGAAGTGGTCGGAGCTGGCGCCGTCGCCGCAGGCGCTGCCCGAGCTGATCCGCAAGGCGTTCAAGACCGCGCAGACCGAGCGGCCGGGCGCCGTCTACCTGGCCATCCCCGAGGACGTCGAGTCGGCGCCGCTGCCCGAGGGGCTCGCGCCGCTGCCGCTCAACGTCGTACGCCCCCAGGACCCCTCACCTTCGCAGGTCGCCCGCGCCGCCGAGATCCTCGCCACCGCGCGCCGCCCGATCGTGCTGGCCGGCCACGGCGCCACCAGGGCGGGCGCGTCCGACGCGCTGGTGCGGTTCTCGGAGAAGCTGGGGCTGCCGGTGGCGACCACGTTCAACGGCAAGGGCGTCTTCCCCGACGACCACCGGCACGCGCTCGGCGCGGTCGGCTTCATGCGCCACGACTACGTGAACTTCGGCTTCGACGAGGCCGACGTGCTCATCACGGTCGGCTACGAGCTGCAGGAGTTCGACCCGGTCAAGATCAACCCGGCCCGCGACAAGAAGATCATCCACGTGCACCGCTTCCCCGCCGAGGTGGACGACCACTACCCGGTGGCGGTCGGCGTGCACGGCGACATCTCCCGCTCGCTGCACGCGCTCGGCGACGCCGTCCACCGCCGCTTCACCATGAACGGCACCGGCGAGAAGATCCGCCGCATGCTGCGCGAGGAGCTGGAGCAGGGGCGCGAGGAGAACGGGTTCCCGCTGTCGCCCCGCCGCGTGGTGAGCGACATCCGCGCGGCCATGGGCCGCGAGGACATCGTGCTGGCCGACACGGGCGCGGTGAAGATGTGGATGGCGCGCATGTACCCGACGTACGAGCCGAACACGATGCTGGTCTCCAACGGGCTGTCGTCGATGGGGTTCTCGGTCCCCGGCGCGCTGGCCGCCAAGCTGGCCCACCCGCGGCGCAAGGTGCTGGCGGCGACCGGCGACGGGGCGTTCCTGATGAACTCGCAGGAGCTGGAGACCGCCGTGCGCGAGCGCATCCCGTTCGTGGTGCTGGTGTGGGAGGACGGCGCGTACGGGCTGATCGAGTGGAAGATGGACCTCGAGCTGGGCCGCGACTCCCATGTGGCCTTCGGCAACCCCGACTTCGTCAAGTACGCCGAGAGCTTCGGCGCCCGCGGCTACCGGATCTCCAGTGCGGGCGAGCTGCTGCCGACGCTGCGCAAGGCGCTGGCCGACGACGTGGTGTCGGTGATCGCGGTGCCCGTCGACTACTCGGCGAACCTCGGGCTGACCGACAAGCTGGGCGAGCTGACCGGACCCTTCTAAGATCGTCCGGGTGAGCCTGCCCGCCGTATCCGCCGCGGGGGCGCCGCCGGTCGAGCCGGCGCGCGACCCGTACCACGTCTATCTCGACTCCCTGACCAGCCCCGAGTCGCGCCGCACGATGCGCGGCTGCCTCGACCGGCTGGCCCGCATGCTGACCGGCGACGAGCACGCCACGGGCGCGGGCCAGCCGTGGCATCTGCTGCGCTACGAGCACACCGTGCGCATCCGGACGATGCTCACCGATCAGGGCTGGTCGGCGGCTTACGTCAACAAGCACCTGGTGGCGCTGCGCCGGGTGCTGAAGGAGGCGTGGCGGCTCGGGCAGACCAGCGCCGAGGACCTGGCGCGCGCCTCCGACCTGGCTCCGGTGCGGCAGAGCCGACTGCCCGCCGGGCACCACGTGCCGCCCGAGGTGGTGGGGGCGGCGCTGGCGGCGTGCGACGACTCCCCGGCCGGCAAGCGCGACGCGGCGCTGATCGCGGTGCTCTACTCGACCGGGTGCCGCCGCGCCGAGCTGGGCGGGCTGTCGCTGGCCGACTACGACCCGGGCGCGCGCTCGCTGCGGGTGCGCGGCAAGCGCGACAAGGAGCGCCTGGTCTACCTGACCGCCGACGCGATCGGGCTGGTGGAGCGGTGGCTGGCGGTGCGCGGCACCGCGCCGGGGGCGCTGTTCAGCCCGATCAGCACCGCCGGGCGGCTGCGGATGCGCGACGGGCGGCCGGTGGGGCTGACCGGGCAGGGCATCTCCGACATCCTGACCCGCCGGTTCGGGGCGGCCGGTGCGGCTCGCCGCACGCCGCACGACTTCCGCCGCACGTTCATCGGCGAGCTGCTGGACGCCGGCGTCGACCTCGCCACCGCCCAGGCCCTGGTCGGCCACGCCAGCCCCGCCACCACGGCCCGCTACGACCGCCGCCCGGAGCGCACCCGCCGCGAAGCCGTCGACCGCCTCAACCTCCCCAAACCCCGCCCCCTGGCCTGAACCGCGCTTTCCCCCTGAACGGGTCAGGTGGCTCGGGGGCGGTCGAAAGCGCGCGTCCGCCGGGGCTGGGCGGGCGCGGGAGGGTCAGGAGACGGCGGTGGCCTCCAGTTCGACCAGCAGGCCGGGGAGGGCCAGGCGGGTGACGCCGAGCATCGTGGTGGCCGGAGCCACGCCCGCCGCGCCGAGGCGGCCCGCCAGGACGCCGTAGTGCTCGAAGAGGCGGTCGACGTCGGTGGTGTAGACGTTCAACCGGACGACGTCCGCCAGCGACATGCCGGCCTCGGCGAGCACCGCCTCCAGGTTGTCGAGGCTGAGCGCGAGCTGCGCGCCCATGTCATCGGCGTGCTGCGGCTTGCCGTCGGCGTCCATCGCGGTCTGCCCGGAGCAGTACAGCGTCCTGGTCTCCCCCGAGACGATCTCGCCCTGGTTGTAGCCCAGGTTCAGCGACCACGGCCACGGGTTGACCGCCGTGCGTTCCATCGTGGAGTCAGCTCCTTCTACAAGATCGGCCGACGCGGGTGAGCGCCGGCGCGGTTGTTCGCGTCAGTGATCAGCTTTCCGGCAAATCACGACATCTTGTGTCGTGTATCTCTGTAGGGTTTCGGCGTGCGTGCCGACCGCTTGGTCTCCCTGGTGTTGCTGCTGCGGCAGCACGGCCGGATGTCCGCCGCCGCGCTGGCCCGCGAGCTGGAGGTGTCCACGCGTACGGTGCTGCGGGACATCGAGGCGCTGTCCGCCGCCGGCGTCCCCGTCTATGCCGAACGCGGCCGGCACGGCGGCTTCGCGCTGCTGCCCGGCTTCCGTACCGAGCTGACCGGCCTGAATCATGACGAGGCCCTGGCCCTGCTGGTCGCCGGGTCGCGGCGCGGCGCACAGGCGTTCGGGCTGGGCTCGGCGCTCGCCTCGGCGATGCTCAAGGTGGTGGACGCGCTGCCCGACAGCTACCGCGACACCGCGGCGGGCGCGGCGGAACGCCTGCTCATCGAGCCGGAGACCGACCTGCTCGCGCGCCGTCAGCCCTCCGACGAGGTGCCTGACGCGGTGGTGGCGACGGTGCTGCGGGCGGTGTTCGGCGGGCGACGGCTGCGCCTGCGCTACGCGCCGCCCGACCGGGAGCCGTCGTGGCGCACGGTGGACCCGATCGGGCTGGTCACCGTGCGCGGGCGAGGCTACCTGCTGGCGACCCGGTCGGGCGAGGACCGTACGTACCGGCTGTCGCGGGTGCTGGCCGTCGAGGAGCTGGCCGAGCCCGCGCAGCGGCCCGACCGGGTGGACCTGGACCGGGCGTGGCAGGAGCGCAGCACCCGGTTCCGGCATGGCGACGACCAGGTCGGCGTGGTCGTACGGGTGCATCCCGAGCGGCGCGAGGAGCTGGTGGGCACCGCCCTGTCCGTACGCAGCGAGGAGACCGGCGAGGACGGGTGGCTGCGGCTGGAGGCGTCCTTTCAGGACCGCAGGCACGCCGTCTGGGCGCTGTGGCAGCTCGCGGCCGGGGCGGAGGCCCTGGAGCCGCAATGGCTGCGGGACCTCCTCCACGCCCGCGCCACCGCCATCGCCACCCGCTACCAGCCCCGCGCCTGAACCACCCCGCACCGAACCCGCCGCCCTGGACAGCCGAAGCCCGACTGCGCCAGGCCGCCTGGACACCCGCTGGCCACACCGGCTGAACATCGCCCGGCGCGGGCCGCAGGGAGTCAGCCGGCCAGGCGGGGGACGATGCCGGTGGTGTGGAGGCGTTCGCGGGCGGCTGCGATGGCCACGTCGGTGGTGGCGAACACGCGGCTCGCCTGGTGCAGCCGGGCGATCACGCCGAGCGCCTCGAGCGGCCGGTGGTGCCCGTCGGGGATGCCGGACACGTACACGGCGATGCCGCGCTGCTCCAGCCGGGCGACGGCGTCACCGAGCACGAGCGCGCCGCTGGCGTCGATGGTGGTGACCCGGCTCATGCGCAGCACCACCACCGACACGCCGGTCACCGCCGACACCTCCAGCAGGAAGCGGTGGGCGGCGGCGAAGAACAGCGGCCCCTCCAGGCGGTAGGTGACGATGTGCTCGGCCAGCAGGGCGTGCTCCTCCACGGTGTGCTGCGGCTGCAGGTCGTGGCGGAGCGGCTCCTGGTCGAAGCGGACGTTCCCGGCGATGACCCGCAACGCCAGCGCCCCGGCCACGACCAGCCCGAGGATGACGGCCCACACGGTGTCGAGGGTCAGCGTGGCCACGGCGGTGAGCACGAGCACCACGGCGTCGGCGCGGGTGGAGCGGACCATCGCGCGTACGGCGCCGACCTCGATCATGCGGACGGCCGTGGCGAGCAGCACCCCGGCCAGCGCGGCGAGCGGGATGCGGGCGACCAGGCCGGCGGCGGTGCAGACGAGGGCGCCCAGGATGAGCGCGTGGGCCAGCGCCGCCAGCCGGGACCTCGCGCCCGAGCGCACGTTGACGGCGGTGCGCACGGTGGCGCCGGTGCCCGGCATGCCGCCGAACATCGGGGCGACGAGGTTGGCGACGCCCTGCCCGAACAGCTCGCGGTCGGGGTCGTGGCGGGTGCGCCCGGTCATGCCGTCGGCCACGGTCGCCGACAGCAGCGACTCCAGCGCCGCCAGCGCGGCCACGGCGACGGCGGGCGCGAGCAGGGACGGCAGCGCGGCCAGGTCGAGGAAGCCGAGCGAGGGCGCCGGCAGCCCGGCGGGCAGGGCGCCGATGCGGGCCAGCGGCAGCCCGGCCAGCTCGGCGACGATGGTGACGGCGGCCACGGCGACCAGCGAGAACGGCACGGCGGGCCGCAGCGCGGCCCCGGCCAGCAGGGCGACGGCGACGGCGAGCGTGGTGCCGAGTGCCCACCAGTGCGGCGTGGCGAGGAAGCCGGCGACGGCGTGCCAGGCGATCACGGCCACCTTGTCGCTGTCGTACGCGGGCACGCCGAGCGCGTGCGGGAGCTGCTGCAACGCGATCACGCAGGCCATGCCGACGGTGAACCCCGCGACGACGGGGGCGGGAACCATGGACACGTGGCGACCGGCCCCGGCCAGGGCGAGCCCGAGGAGCAGCAGACCGGCCAGCAGGCCGACGGTGAACACGCCGGTGGCGCCGTGGGCGCTCATGATCGGCATGAGGATGACGGTCATCGCGCCGCTCGCTCCCGACACCTGCACCGCGGACCCGCCGAACAGCGCGGCCAGCGCCCCGGCGACCACGGCCGTGGCCAGCCCCGAGGCGGCGCCCAGCCCGGAGGAGACCCCGAACCCGAGCGCGAGCGGCAGTGCCACGACGGCCACGGTCAGCCCGGCCATCAGGTCGGTACGCGGATGACGCCGCATCTCCGCCAGATCGCCGCGCCGCGGCAACAACGCCCGAACGCGCCGAAACACTGCGGATTCCCCGCAATACGCCAGTATGCGCCCCAACAACCCGCCAGGTCGACGGCGGAACCCCACCCGCACGCGCCCGAACAGCCCGGCGGACAGGCGGCGGGATCGCGCGGTGCGGCCGCCGCCCCCGGGCTCGGCCATCACGTCGAGTTACCGATCGGATCGTTGCTGTGACGGCATTGGCGCGCGAAAGAACCGCTCACGCTCACTCCCTCCGAGTGCCAGACAACCCCGCGAATGTCCCGAATTGCAGAAGTTTGCAATCGGTCAAGAGGTTGTCAGAATATCAACTACACCCCCTCTCACCTGCTTAAACGTCACCCCAATCGGGCATCGCGCGAGTAAGCTCTCGGCGATCACGCGGGCAACAGGGCGAAGGCGCGCTCGGCGGCCCGCACCGCCTCGGCCTCCACCTCGGCCAGCGGCCGGCCGTCGGCCAGCATCGCCCAGTTGCGCCGCGCCAGCACCCGCTGGGTGGACACCAGCAGCCCGGCCAGCAGGGTCGCGGTCAGCTCGTCGGAGGTCTCGGCCAGCGCCTCGGCGAGCAGCTCCTCGTCGCGCGCCATGTGCTGGTGCAGCCGGGCCAGCAGGCCGGGCGCGGTGAAGAAGACCATCCGGTGGTACGCCACCACCTCGGACTCGTCGTTGAGCCCCGTCACGGGATCACGCCCGGCCAGCCCGTCGAGGAAGTGCCGGCGCAGCGCCCGCACGGGCGACTCCCCCGAGGCCCGCTCGCGCACGACGCGCGCGGACTCCCCCAGGTGGTCGGCGATGCGGTGCAGGACCAGGTCCTCCTTGGTCGGGAAGTACTTGAACAGCGTCGGCTTGGACACCCCCGCCGCCGCCGCGACCTCCGTCACGGGCACCTCGTCGAAGCCGCGCTCCAGGAAGAGCGTGATGGCGGCCGAGGAGATGGCCTCGCGCACCCGCTGCCGCTGCAGCTCCCGCAGTCCCGTCATGAAGCCCACCCTAGCAAAAGTGTTAACCTGGTTAATCTCTTAACCGAGTTAACACTTTGGGAGGTGTGATGGCGACGCTCGACGAGGAGCGCGCGTACGTCGAACGCTGCAAGGACGGCCTGCGCAGGATGCTCAAGGACGCACGGGACAACGTCATCGTCGGCGAGACCGTGGCCGGCGACCGCTACAGCGCAGAGCGGCTGGGACGCCACCTCAAGAGCCTGGCCAAGGAGCTGAGCGAGGCGCCAGAAGGCCCGCCGTTCTTCGGCCGGCTCGACTTCGGCCACGACTCAGGCGAGCATCGGGGACGCGCGTACCACATCGGCCGCCGCCACATCGCGGGCGAGCACGGCGGGACGCCCGTGGTGGTCGACTGGCGCGCGCCGGTCGCGCGGGCCTTCTACCGGGCAAGCGCCCGCGACCCCCAGGGCGTCGCCGTACGCCGCCGCTTCGGCTGGTCCGGCACCACCCTGACGAGCTTCGAGGACGAGCGGCTCGGCCAGGGCGAGCAGGGCGAGAGCAGGATCCTCGCCGCCGAGATCGAACGCCCCCGCGTCGGCCCCATGCGCGACATCGTCGCCACCATCCAGCCGGAGCAGGACGACCTCGTCCGCGCCGGCCTCGACACCTCGCTGTGCGTCCAGGGCGCGCCGGGCACCGGCAAGACCGCCGTCGGCCTGCACCGCGCCGCGTACCTGCTCTACGCCCACCGCCGCAGGCTCGAACGGTCGGGCGTGCTCGTCCTCGGCCCCAACCGCGCCTTCCTCGGCTACATCTCCGCCGTCCTGCCCGCGCTCGGCGAGATGGACGTCGAGCAGACCACACTCGAACGGCTGCTCGCCACCGTCCCTGTCACCGCCGCCGACGCCCCCGCCACGGCCGCCGTCAAGCACGACGTCCGCATGGCCGAGGTGCTGCGCAAAGCGCTCTACGGGCGCATCGGCAAGCCGGTCGAGCCGGTCGCCGTCCCCGACGGCTCCTACCGCTGGCGGGTCTACGAGGACGAGCTGCGCCGCATCGTGGACGACACCCGCCGCGCGTCCCTGCCGTACGCGGTCGGCCGCGAACGCGTGCGCGCCCGCGTCGTCGAGGCCGTCCGCCGGCAGGCCGAGTCGCGCGGCGCCATCCCGAACGCCGCCTGGCTGCGCAAGATCGGCCGCGCCGTCACGACCTGGCTCGACACCGTCTGGCCGGCTGTCAAACCCGTCCAGGTCCTGTACGAGGTCCTGCGCGGCCCCACCGGCGACGCCCCCGATCCCGCCCGCGGCCTGCTCACCGACGCCGAACGCGAAGCGCTCACCTGGGCCAGGCCGCCCCGGAGCGTGAAGACCGCGAAGTGGTCGGCGGCCGACCTCGTGCTGCTCGACGAGGTCGCCGGCCTCATCGACCGGCCGCGCGGCTACGGCCACGTCATCGTGGACGAGGCCCAGGACCTGTCGCCGATGGAGTGCAGGGCCGTCGCCAGGCGCAGCGAGCACGGCTCGCTCACCGTGCTGGGCGACCTGGCCCAGGGCACCACCCCGTGGGCGGCCACCTCGTGGGAGGACCGCCTGACCCATCTCGGCAAGCCGGACGGCCAGGTCGTCGCGCTGACCACCGGCTTCCGGGTGCCGGCCGCCGTGGTGGACCTCGCCAACAGGCTGCTGGCCGCGCTGGAGGTGCGGGTGCCCGAGACGCGCTCGTACCGGTCGGACGGGCGGCTGCGCGTCATCCCCGTCACCGGCCTGGGCAAGGGGGTGGTCGCGGCGGTGCGCGAGGCCATGACGTTCGAGGGGTCGATCGGGGTCATCGCCGCCGACGCCGACATCCCCGCACTCACCGCCGCGCTCAGGGACGAGGGCCTCGACGAGGACGAGCGCCTGAGCGTCATGCCCGCCACGCTGTGCAAGGGCCTCGAGTACGACCACGTCGTCGTCGCGGAGCCGGCCGCCATCGCCGAGGCCGAGCGGCGCGGGCTCAACCGCCTGTACGTCGCGCTCACCCGCGCCGTCTCCCGCCTCGACGTCCTGCACGCCCGCCCGCTCCCTCGGCAACTCGCGGCTTGAGACGGGCGGATGCCGGGAACGAACAGACCGTCACCGCCTTGAGAAGAGCCGGCAATGACCTCACCTCATGACCCGCCCGACGGCGCCCCGCGCACTCCGCCCGACGCCCGGCCCCGCGCCGGCGACCAGATGCTGTCCATCATCGGGTTCGCCTGTGCGGCCATGGCCCTGCTGTTCATCCCCATCCTGTTCGGGCTGGCCGGGGTGGTGCTCGGCATCGTCGGGCACACCCGCGGCGAGCCGCTCGGCCGGTGGGCCGCCACCGCGGCGGGCGCGGCCATGCTGATCGGCACCCTGCTCGGCATCATCCTGACCACCACCTGACCCGGTCCGGCCGCCGCAACGGGCACCGTGAGGCGTGAGATCCTTGACGGATGCTTCCGCCCATCGACGAGCTGCGTCCGCAGGTCACCGCCCGGCTGGCCGCCTTCGGGCGGCGGGAGGTCCCGGTCGCCGACGGGCTGCGCAGGGCCGGGGTCACGGTATGCGTGCTGGAGGACGCCCGCCGCAGCCCGTACGTCGTGGTGATCCGCCGTGCGGCGGCCGGGCGCAACGCCGGCCAGTGGGCGCTGCCCGGCGGGCGGGCCGACGACGGCGAGCGGCCGGAGGCGGCGGCGCTGCGCGAGCTGGCCGAGGAGACCGGCGTCACGGGGGTCGAGGTGGCCGGGCTGCTCGACGACTTCGTCACCGACTCGGGGTTCGTGATCACGCCGGTGGTGGCTTTCGGCGGGCGGCAGGAGCCGGTGGGCGATCCGCGGGAGGTGGCGTCGGTGCACGCCGTCCCCTTGGAGCGCTTCCTCGCGCCGGGGGTGCCGCGCTGGCGGGGCGACCTGCTGCAGATGCCGCTGGGCCCGTCCATCGTGATCCACGCGCCGACGGGGGCGATCCTGTGGCAGTTCGCCGAGGTGGCGCTGCGGGGCCGTGAGCAGCGCGTCTTCGACGTCGCCCAGCCCCGCTGGACCCGCACCTGACCGATCTTCGCACACCGCCCGATTCCGGGTGATTCGGGACGGTACGGAGTGCCTGGTCAGAGCCTCGGGACCCCTTCCCAACAGGCCCCCAAGAGCGCGCCACGATTACCTTCAGGGCCCCCTGGTGTGCTTAACTCAAGACTGCCGATGTGGTTTGTGTCCCCCGGGCCGCAAATTACCGCCTTCACGGAATACCGTTCGGCTGGAGCCGTGTTGTGCACCTCGCCGAGGAGGCGACCGCCACATCGGCCTAACAGCTTCCCAGGCGCCCCGCACACCCGCGGGGCGCCTGCTTTATTGTGGGGTGGCCGTCAGCCCGATCATCAGGAGAGCTCGTTGCTTTACCACGTGGCCAAGTTCGCCTCGACGCCACTCGTCCATGCGATGTGCCGTCCGCACATCTCCGGCGCCGCCCACGTGCCGCGCACCGGACCGGCGATCCTGGCCGCCAACCACCTGTCGGTGCTCGACTCGTTCCTGCTGCCCGCGCTGCTGCCACGGCACGTGACGTTCACGGCCAAGAACGAATACTTCTCCGGCAACCCCGTCTCGGGCTTTTTCATGCGTCTGGGCCGCAGCCTGCCGATCGACCGCGAGAGCGCGCACGCCGCGCAGGCCATGCTGGAGGAGGCCGCCGCGCTGCTGGAGCGGGGCGAGCTGTTCGGCATCCACCCCGAGGGCACCCGCTCCCCCGACGGCCGCCTCTACCGCGGCAAGATCGGCGTGGCCTGGCTGGCGCTGCGCACCGGCGCCCCGGTGCTGCCCGTGGCGCTCAGCGGCACCGAGAAGGTGATGCCGTTCGGCGCGAAGGTGCCGCGGCCCGCGCCCATCGGCATCGCCATCGGCGCTCCCCTGCGCTTCACCGGCGACCACACCAAAGCGCAGGACCGGCGCCGGGTCACCGACGAGATCATGGCCGCCATCCAGCGGCTCTCCGGCCAGGAGTACGTCCCGAAGTACGCGGCCAGCGTCAAGGCTGAGAATGGTATGTCCTGATTGGGAGCTCCCGCTAGGCTCGGAAGCTGTCGTCGAGGAGCAGGGGGCTGATCAGTGGCGCGGGGCCGTACCATCGCGATCGTGTCCGTGGCGTCGGTGCTCGCGGTGGGGGCCGCGGCCGGGGGCGCCTACTATGTGCTGCACACCCGCGGCACGCCGGCTGAGACCGCGCAGCGGTTCGCTGCGGCGTGGCAGGCGGGCGACAAGGGCGCGATGACGAAAGAGCTGGCCAAGGCGCAGCCGCTCACCGCCTACGACCAGCAGCGCAACGCGCTCGCCGTCGAGTCGACCGCGATCGAGCTGGGCCGGGTCACCGAGGGCGACGGCCGGGCCAGCGTCCCCTACACCGCCAAGCTCGAGCTGAAGAACATCGGTGAGTGGACGTACGAGGGCAAGATCGACCTCGTGGTGGCCGACCGTACGTGGAAGGTCGACTGGAAGCCCTCGACGCTGCATCCGTCGCTGACCTCCGGCGCCGAGTTCTCGCTCAAGACCCGCTGGCCTGAGCGCGCCGCGATCACCGACGCCGAGGGCTCGCGCATCGACGACGGCACGGCCGGCGGGTCGGTGCAGCAGCTCGTGGGCTACCTGGTCAAGGCGACCAAGAAGGACGTCGCCAAGCTCGGCTCGTCCTACAAGGTCGGCCAGGCGGTCGGGAGCCACGGGCTGCAGGCGACGTTCCAGAAGCAGCTGGCCGGCACGCCCACGACCGAGATCAAGCTCGGCGACAAGACGCTGAAGACCATCGAGGGCGCCGAGGGCGAGCCCGTGGAGACCAGCCTCGACCCGCGCGCCCAGGCCGCCGCGGTGACGGCGGTCAAGGACATGAAGAAGCCCACCTCGCTGGTCGCGATCAAGGCGTCGACCGGCGAGATCCTGGCCGTGGTCAACAACGTGGGCGGGTTCAACCGGGCGCTCGACGGCCGCTACCCGCCCGGCTCGACGTTCAAGGCGGTGACCGCGATCGGGCTGCTCGCCGCCGGCGTGTCCCCGCAGGACAAGGTCACCTGCCCCATGTACGCCACCGTCGGCGGCCTGAAGGTCCGCAACTCCGACAAGGAGGAGTTCGGCTCCATCTCGTTCCTCGACTCCTTCGCCCACTCGTGCAACACCACGTTCGCGCCGCTCGCCCAGTCGAAGCTGGGGGCCGCGAAGCTGCTCGACGCGGCGGAGGACGTCGGCTTCAACCAGCCGCTGACCATCGGTGTGCCGGCCACCAAGGCCAGCTTCCCCAAGGCGCAGTCCGACGCCGAGCTGGCGGCGGAGTCGTTCGGGCAGGCCAGGATCACCGCGAGCCCGCTGTCGATGGCCTCGGTCGCCGCCGCGATCGCCGACGGCACCTGGCGCCCGCCGACGCTGGTGCCGTCGATGAAGCAGAAGCTGTCAGAGCGCGAGCTGCCTGCCAAGGTGAAGGCGGGGATGCACCAGATGATGTCGGCCGTGGTGACCAAGGGCACCGCTCGCTCGGCCGGCCTGCCCGCGGGCACCCACGGCAAGACCGGCACGGCCGAGTTCGGCACCGGCGAGAAGCTGGAGTCGCACGCCTGGTTCATGGGCTTCAAGGGCGACGTGGCGTTCGCGGTGGTCGTCGAGGGCGGAGGCGGTGGCGGCGCGGTCGCCGCCCCCGTCGCCGCCACGTTTCTGAAGAACTACTGATCGGCCCGCTCGTCACCGATCCTTGAGGAAGCGGCGGATCTCCTCGGCCGCGCGGCCGGGCCGGCCGCGGTCGGCGGTGTTGGAGGTGGCGCTGTGGTCGAGGCCCTCCATGAGCACCTTGGTGGCGTGCGGCAGCACCTCCTCGAGACCGGCGAGGGCCGCGCGCAGGTAGGGGCGGGTCCTGGTGCCGCCGAGCAGCAGCACCTCCTGCCGCACGGCCCGATACCTCTCCAGGTCGCCCGCCGCCTCCCTGGCGAGCTGGAGGTCCTGGCGCAGGGTGGGCGCCAGCTCGGCGAACGTCGCGCCCGGGCCTTTCAGCATCCTGCGGGTGAGCAGTTCCAGCAGCTTGCGCGGCACCAGGTTGAAGACGGGCGGGCCGAGCTCGGCCGCCTTCATGCCGGTGACCAGTGCGGCAGGGACGTTCCCCGCGGTCAGCTCCTGGTCGAGGCGGCTCAGATGGACGTCCAGGGCGGCGCCGTCGGGGAGCAGCGGCGGCTCGAAGACGACGGCCCCGTGCAGGTCGGGACGGACGAGCAGGGTGCGCAGCGTGATGATCGCCCCTGAGCTGACGCCCGCGACGTGGCGGGCGCCGGTGGCCTCGATGAGCGCCGAGAGGTCGGCCACCTCCCGCTCCAGCCCGTACGCGGTGCCGGCAGGACCGCTCGAGCCCCTGCCGCGCCGGTCGGGCAGGTAGCAGGTGAAGTCGGCCGACAGGGCCTGCGCGAGGTCGAGCTGGCTGCGGCCGGTCTGCATGGCGCCGTGCAGGATCACCAGCCCTGGGCCGCGGCCGACCTGGTGGTAGCCGATCGTCGCGCCGTCATCGGACGTCACGGCGCCTGTGGTGGTCATGATCATGAGAGCTCCCTCATCGGTCGGTGAAGGGGAGCCCGGCTATCGTTGTCGATGCCATCTCGTGGCCGGGGCTCCGCTTCGGGTGCGAGATCCGCCCGGCGGCGGTGTTGCAGCACCGCCGCCGGGCCTGTCCGGTCAGTCGTCCTGCGTGCCTCGGGCGGCCAGGTCCTCCAGCCCGTCCGGCAGGTCGCCCGTGCGGTGGAAGGCCCGCCACTCCTCGATCCCGGGGAACGTGCCCCCGTCCAGCTCGGCCACCAGCGAACGCACCCAGTCGGCCTGGGCTGCGCGCATCGCCAGCGCGTACTCCGACTCGACGACGAAGAGGCGCGGCAGCTCCGCCCGCTCCGCCTCCAGCGCCCGCCGGTCGGCCTCGATCTGCTCCTCCAGCCGGGCCAGCCGCTCCCGCAGCAGCGCGCCGACCTCGTCGGGACCGAGCCCGCCCATCACGGACAGGCCGGCCTCGAACGCCGTCGGCTCCCTCTCGGGCGTGGACAGCAGCTCGCGCGTCCAGTCGGCGGCTTCGTGGCGGCCGGCGTCGGTGATGCGGTAGACGGTCCGCTCGGGCCGCGCGCCCTGCCGCCCGCTCTCCACCGCCTCAAGGAAGCCGTGTTTGTGCAGGTTGCGGACGACGGTGTAGAGCGAGCCCCACTTGATGGGCATGTCCTGGTCCTTGTCCCGGGCGCGCAGGACGGAGGCCATCTCGTACGGATGCATGGGGCGCCGGCCGACGACGGTGAGCACGGCCAGCGCCAGCAGGTTCGTCACCGGTCGCCGCTTCGCCATGACCCGCTCCTCGCCATCGAATACTCGTCTGCGAGTATACGCACGCGAGTATCCGAGGGACAAGGACCCGCGGCGGCCTGTGCTCGCGGTTCGACACGTTCGCCCTGAGCCCTGACGCACCCCGAGCGAGAGCGGACTTCCCCGTCCGGCACGAACCCACGGTTCGTCTCGCCGGCTGAGGCGAAATCTCCGCGGCGCGTGATTGTGCGGCTTTTCCGGGCAGACCCCATCCCGTGATCGCCGGAAACGCACAAGAAGAGGCGACGAGCACGGAGGCTCGACGCCGGAGATCTTCGTGTGGGCCGTCTGCGGCCAGGGCTCAGAACATGGTGGACAGAGCCATGGCGGCGGCGGCTTCGTGGCGGAGAACCATGATCAGCAACGTGGCGACCAAAGTGGCGATCAACACCCAGCTGATCAAAATGATGACCGTCGAGCGGCGCGGCCCGCGCTTGGGGCCCGATTGCCCCGTGGACCTCGCCTCGCTGCGACGAACCCGCTCGTTGAACGACTCAAGCCGCGCCACAAGTCTCGGATCGTCGTCGACGAGGTGCTGCTCGATCTGGGCCAGCATCCGCTCCTCGTCCTGCGACCAGGCCATAGGTGCACCTCCCGAACGCAAGCTCCGTGGCGTCTTTCTGCCCAACCATGAAGATCATTAGCCCCAAGCTGACCATGTAATTGCGACGTCTTTCAGTTTGCGATCAACCTCGAATACTTGTTCTAATCATGGGATGCGCTGGGACAACCTGCGCCTGGCCGAGCCTGGCCGGGACGATCCGGCCGTGCCGCTGTTCGCTCGCGGCGCGGTCACCCGAACGTTCGACACGCCTGAGTTCCGCGGCATGACCTTCTACGAGATTCAGGCCCGATCCATCGTCAACCGCGTGCCCGCCGCGAGCCGGGTGCCGTTCGAGTACACGATCAACCCCTATCGCGGGTGCACCCACCGCTGTATTTACTGTTTTGCCCGAAAAACGCACGAATATCTAGATTTGGATGCCGGGGCTGACTTCGACTCGAAGATCGTGGTCAAGGTCAACGCCGCCGAGCTGGCCCGCAAAGAGCTGGCCTCACCGCGCTGGGGCGGCCATCACATCGCCATGGGCACCAACGTCGACTGCTACCAGCGCGCCGAGGGCCGCTACAAGCTGATGCGCGGCATCCTCGCCGCGCTGCGCGACGCCGCCAACCCGTTCTCCATCCTCACCAAGGGCACCCTGATCCTGCGCGACCTCGACCTGCTCACCGAGGCCGCCGAGGTGACCGAGGTGGGCGCCGACGTGTCGGTCGGGTTCGTCGATCCGGAGACGTGGCGCGCGGTCGAGCCGGGCACGCCGCACCCGGGCCGGCGGCTGGAGACGTGCGCGACACTCAACGACAACGGCATCGCGTGCGGGGTCCTGATGGCGCCGATCCTCCCCTACCTCACCGACTCGCCCGCCCAGCTCGACCGCACGGTCAAGGAGATCGCCGCCGCCGGCGCCACCCACATCTCGCCCATAGTGCTGCATCTGCGTCCTGGCGCGCGGGAGTGGTGGCTGTCGTGGCTGTCTCGCGAGCACCCGCGGCTGGTGCCGCGCTACCTGGAGCTCTACGGCCGCGGCTCCTACGCGCCGAAGGCGTACCAGCAGCGGGTCGTCGGCATGGTGAAAGAGCTGGCCCGGCGCCACGGCGCCGGCCGCGCCACCCCCGCCGTGGCCCGCCGCCTCCCACCGGCCCGCCCTGCCACTCCCCCTGAGCCGCCCGAGCCCGAGCAGCTCCGCCTGCTCTAGCGGGAAAAGGGTTGGCGGCGGCCGTCCGGCGGATGGCAGGATGGCGGGCACCCCGACGTCGAAGATCAGGAGTTCGGAATGAGGTGCCTCGGAGTCTCCCAGCGCCCTGTTGGCTCGAGAGTTTCCCGAGGGTTCCTCAACCGTGCACATCCTGAACATCGGCATCCTCGCGCACGTGGATGCGGGCAAGACCAGCCTGACTGAGCGGCTGCTGTTCGAGACCGGCGTCATCGACCGGCTCGGCAGCGTCGACACCGGCAGCACCCAGACCGACACCGGCGAGATCGAGCGGCGCCGCGGCATCACCATCCGCGCCGCCGTCGCCTCCTTCACGCTCGGCGACCTGCGGGTCAACCTCGTGGACACGCCGGGGCACGCCGACTTCGTGGCAGAGGTCGAGCGGGCGCTCGACGTGCTGGACGGCGCCGTGCTGGTGCTGTCGGCCGTCGAAGGGGTGCAGCCGCACACCCGGGTCCTCATGAAGACCCTGCGCAGGCTGCGGCTGCCGACGCTGATCTTCGTCAACAAGATCGACCGGGCCGGCGCGCGCGAGCACGAGCTGCTGGCCGAGATGCGGCGGCGGTTGTCGCCGTCCTGCGTGCCGATCACCACCGTCGAGGGCATCGGCGGGCGCGCGGCCGTCACCCGGCCGCTCCCCTCGCTCCGGCCGGCCGCCGAGGTGCTCGCCGAACGCGACGACGACCTGCTGGAGCTGCTGGTCGAGGGTGGCGAGCCGGGCGCCGGCCAGGTGCGCGCTGCGCTGGCCCGCCAGTGCGGCGCCGGTGAGGCGTATCCGGTGCTGTTCGGCTCGGCGATCACCGGGCAGGGCGTGCCCGAGCTCCTCGACGGCATCGCCGAGCTGCTTCCCGCCGTGCCCCAGCCCGCCGAGGGCGGGCGACCGGGCGGTCCTGTGTTCGCGGTCGAGCGGGGCCCGTCCGGGGAGAAGGCGGCGTACGTACGGGTGCGCGAGGGCGTGCTGCGCACCCGCGAGAAGATCGGCTTCTACCGGGACGGGACGCACGCCTACGACGGGCGGCTGACCGCGCTCGCCGTGGCGGGCGCGCCGCAGCGGCGCACGGCGCTGGCGGGCGACATCGTCAAGGTCTGGGGCGTGCCCGAGCTCCAGGTCGGCGATCACCTGGGCGGGCCTGGGTCGTCGGGGCGGGCTCACTTCACCCCGCCGAGCCTGGAGACGGTGGTCAGGGCGCGCGTGCCGGGCGAGGAGCCGCGCGTGCACGCGGCGCTGCTCGCGCTGGCCGAGCAGGACCCGCTGATCGGCACGCGCACGGTGGCGGGCGGCGAGACCTCGGTCCTGCTGTACGGCGAGGTGCAGAAGGAGGTCATCGGCGAGACCCTGGCCAAGGAGTACGGCATGGAGGCGGTGTTCGAGCCGAGCCGCCCCGTCTACTTCGAGCGGCCCGCCGGCACCGGCGAGGCGCTGGCGGAGATCCAGCGCCACGGGCCCAACGAGTTCATCGCGACGGTGGGGCTGCGGGTGGACCCGGCGCCGCGCGGCTCGGGGGTGGGCTACCGGCTGGAGGTGGCGCTCGGGTCGCTGCCGCTGGCCTTCCACCGGGCGATCGAGGAGAGCGTGCGCGCGGCGCTGCACGAGGGACCGCACGGCTGGCCGGTGACCGACGTGACAGTGACGCTGACCAGGACCGGCTACAGCGCGCCGGAGACCGTGGCGGCCGACTTCCGCGGCCGTACCCCGATCGTGCTGGCGCGGGCGCTGCGCCGGGCGGGCACGATCGTGCACGAGCCGTGCCACCGGTTCGAGGTGGAGGTGCCGCTGGAGACGTTCGGCCCGGTGACCGCGCAGCTCGCGGCGCTGGGCGGCGAGCTGCGCGACACGGCGCGGCGCGCGGACACGTGGGTGCTGGGCGGGGAGATCCCGGCGGCGGCGGTGCACGTCTTCGAGCGGCGGCTGCCCGGGTTGTCGCACGGCGAGGGGGTGTGGTGGTCGGAGGCGTCCGGCGACCGGCCGGTCCGCCAAGGGGTCGCGAGCGGCCGTTGACGGACGTCGGTGAGCGATTTCGAGAGCTGCGTGCCCGAGTAGCTACGGGGTTACGAAGTGTACATAAGAGGCATGTCGGGTTTCGTCGTTCGATGGGTATTAAGGGGCTTGGTGTACCAATCAGGTGCATCACGTCCGTACAGGGGGGATGATCTCCATGGCTGACACGAAGAAGAAACCCACGGCCAAGTCCGGCAAGTCCAAGAAGCAGGCCATCAAGACCAGCCGGCAGGCCAAGGAGACCAAGCGGGAAGGCACCAAGCCGACCGGCGAAGAGTGATCTTCCGGGCAGCCCTCCCAGGCTGCCCGTCCGGTGAGCTGATCGGACGGCCGAGGCTGGGGGCCTCGACCGTCCGATCGACTGTGGAGCTGCGCTCATGTCGGCTTATCTGCGCTTCCCCGCCGTGTTCCAGGACGTGGTGGTGTTCGCCGCCGAGGACGACCTGTGGATGGTCTCCGCCCAGGGCGGACGGGCGTTCCGGCTGACCGCGGGGCTGGCCGAGGCCGGCTACCCGCGCATCTCACCGCGCGGCGACCAGCTCGCGTTCGTGGGGCGCGAGGAGGGTCCTGAAGAGGTGTACGTGATGCCGGCCGGCGGCGGCGCGGCCCGCAGGGTGACCTTCCACGGCGCTCGCTGCACGGTGACCGGCTGGGACCTGGACGGCCGCATCCTGTACGCCAGCGACCAGGGCCAGCCCTTCGAGGGCCGCAAGTGGCTGCACCGGGTGGCGCCCGGCGGGGTGCCGGAGCGGCTGCCGTACGGGCCGGCGAACTCGATCGCGTACGCGCCTGGCGGCATGATCGTGCTGGGCCGCAACACCGCCGACCCCGCCCGCTGGAAGCGCTACCGCGGCGGCACGGTCGGCGACCTGTGGATCGACCCGCGCGGCGACGGCGAGTTCCGCCGCCTGATCCGGCTGCCCGGCAACCTGGCCTCGCCCTGCTGGAGCGACGGCCGGGTGTGCTTCATCTCCGACCACGAGGGCGTCGGCAACGTCTACTCGTGCACCCCCGACGGTGTCGATCTGCGCAAGCACACCCATCACGACGACTATTACGCCCGTAACCTGTCGGGCGACGGGCATCGCCTGGTCTACCACGCCGGCGCCGACCTGTACCTGCTGGAGCCGGGCGAGCGTGCGCGCCGGCTGGAGGTGCGGCTGGCCAGCTCCAGGACGCAGCGCAACCGCAGGTTCGTGGACGCCGCCGAGTTCCTCGACAGCGCCACCCTCGCCCCCGACGGCAGCGCGGTGGCGCTCACGACGCGCGGCAAGGCGTACGCGATGGCGAACTGGGAGGGCCCCGTGCGGCGGCACGGCTCCACCGACGGCGTCCGCTACCGCTTCCTGACCTGGCTGAACGATGGCGTCAGGCTCATCGCGGCGGCCAGCGACGACGGCGACGAGGAGCGCCTGGTGGTCCTGGAGCCGGCCGACGCCGGCGCGAGCGCCGCCCGGGAGGCGAAGGCGGGCGCAGGAGCAGACGCGGGGGCGGGCGCGAGGGCGGACCCGGCTGCGGGGGCGGGGGCCGGGGTCGAGGTGGCACGGCTGGGGCGGATCAACGAGCTGGTGCCCGACCCGGCACACGACCGGGTGGCGATCGTCAACCACCGCCACGAGCTGTACCTGCTCGACCTGTCCCAGGGCCGGTCGGTGCTGGTGGAGGCCAACCCGCACGGCGCGCCGGAGGATCCCGCCTGGTCGCCGGACGGGCGGTGGCTGGCGTACGCGAGCCCGCTCAACGCCCAGACCACCGCGATCAAGCTGCACCACCCGGAGACCGGCCGCACGGTGCAGGCCAGCGAGCCGGTGCTGAAGGACTCGATGCCGGCTTTCGACCCGGATGGCCGATACCTGTACTTCGTCGGGCAGCGCGTCTTCTCGCCGGTCTACGACCAGCTCCAGTTCGACCTGGGTTTCCCGCTGGGCACCCGGCCGTACGCGGTGGCGCTGCGCGCGGACGTGCCCGACCCGTTCGTCCCCCGGCGGCACCCGCTGACGGACAAGGACGACGAGGACGACGAAGAGGAAGAGCACGAGGAGCCGCTTCGGGTGGACCTCGACGGGCTGGCCGGCCGGGTGACCGCTTTCCCGCTGCCGGAGGGCCGCTACGAGCAGGTGGCCGGGCTGCGCAAGGACAAGGCGCTGCTGCTCACCAGCCCGCTGGAGGGCGACGGCACGCTGCACCTGTTCGACTTCGCCAAGGGCGAGAGCGAGACGTTCGCCGAGGGCGTCACCGCGTTCGAGCTGGGCCGCGACCACCGCACGCTGCTGTACCGCGCGGACGACCGGCTGCGCGTGGTCAAGGCCGGCGAGGTGCCGGGCGACGGCGACACGCCGGGGCGCGACAGCGGCTGGATCGACCTGTCGCGGGTCAAGGTGCCGGTCTGCCCTGAGGCGGAGTGGCGGCAGATGTTCCGCGAGGCGTGGCGGCTGCAGCTGGAGAACTTCTGGACCGAAGACATGGCGGGCGTGGACTGGGCGGCCGTCTACGACCGCTACCAGCCGCTGGTCGACCGGGTCACCACCCGCGGCGAGTTCTCCGACCTGCTGTGGGAGCTGCACGGCGAGCTGGCCACCAGCCACGCCTTCGAGAGCGGCGGCGAGTACCGTCCAGGGCCCGACTACAGCCAGGGCAAGCTGGGCGTGGACTGGGAGCACCGGGACGGCGTCTATCACATCCGCTCGATCGTGACCGGCGACCGGTGGGACCCGAAGGCCACCTCGCCGCTGAACCGGCTCGGTCTCGACGTACGGCCGGGCGACGCGGTGCTGGCGATCAACGGCGCGCCGATCGGCACGGCGGCCACCCCGAACGAGCGGCTGGTCAACCAGGCGGGCGAGGAGGTCGAGCTGACGCTGCGGCGCGGCGAGCGGATGTTCACGGTCACCGTACGCGCGCTCGCCGACGAGCGCCCGGCCCGCTACCGCGACTGGGTGAACCTCAACAGGGCCCGCTGCCACGAGCGCTCCGGCGGCCGGGTGGGCTACCTGCACGTGCCCGACATGGGGGCCGAGGGGTTCGGGGAGTTCCACCGGGGTTTCCTGGCCGAGTACGACCGGCACGCGCTCATCGTGGACGTGCGCTTCAACGGCGGCGGGCACGTCTCGGCGCTGCTGCTGGAGAAGCTGGCCAGGCGGCGGCTCGGCTACGACTACCCGCGGTGGGGCGACGCGGAGCCGTACCCGCCGGAGTCGCCGCGCGGCCCGCTGGTGGCGGTCACCAACGAGTGGGCGGGCTCCGACGGCGACATCTTCAGCCACACGTTCAAGCTGCTCGGCCTGGGCCCGCTGGTGGGCAGGCGCACGTGGGGCGGCGTGATCGGCATCTGGCCGCGCCACCAGCTCGCGGACGGGACGGTGACGACGCAGCCGGAGTTCTCGTTCGCGTTCGACGACGTGGGCTGGCAGGTGGAGAACTACGGCACCGATCCCGACATCGAGGTGGACATCACCCCGCAGGACTACGCGAGAGGCGTGGACACGCAGCTGGAGACGGCCATCGACACCGCTCTCGCGCTGCTCGCCGAGCATCCGCCGCACACCCCGGACCCCCGGCACCGGCCCGGAATGCAACCTTAGTCACCTCCCCGGCGTCTAATGATCATAGGTGGGGAAAGCGCACAGGGGATGAAGGACGCGTATCCCGCCGAGCACGACCGAGCCGGTGGTGAGGCTGACGCCCTCACCACCGGCGATGTGTATGTCCAGCTTTTTTGACGCTGATAGGAGACATGACAGGTGCGCGCACTGGCACGCAAGGGCAAGTCGGCGATGGTCCGGCTGTATCGGGGGTACGACCGGCGCAAGGCACGCACCGCGCCGCCGCCCTCGACCAGGCGGATCCGCATCCTCCTCCTGCACGCGCACGGGATGGGCGGCACGATCAGGACCGTGTTCAACCTGGCCGGTCACCTGGCCGACGAGCACGAGGTCGAGATCGTCTCCGTCCTGAAGGAGGCCGAGCAGCCGTTCTTCCCGGTCGACCCGCGGGTGACGTTCCGCTATCTGGACGATCGTCTCAACCCCGGGCACGACCCCGTACGCGCGATGTTGTCGAAGCTGCCTAGCCGGCTGATCCCGAAGGAGGAGTCGGCGTACCACCGGTTCAATCTGTGGACCGACCTCAAGCTGGCCCGGTTCATCCGCTCGCTGGACGACGGCGTGCTGATGGCCACCCGTCCCGGGCTGAATCTCGCGGTCGCCCAGTTAGCGCCACCGGGCGTCATCACGATCGGGCAGGAGCACGTGGCCCTGGCCACCCAGCCGGAGCCGGTGCAGGAGCTGATCAAGTGGCGCTACCGCCGCCTGGACGCGCTGGTCACGCTCACCAAGGCGGACCTGAAGGACTATCAGGACACGCTGAAGAAGGCGCCGCGCAAGCTGGTGCGCATCCCGAACGCGGTGCCGCCGATGAGCGGCGAGGTGTCCAAGCTCGACGCCAAGGTGGCCGTCGCGGTCGGCAGGATGACCCGGATCAAGGGCTTCCACCGGCTGATCACCGCCTGGGAGACGGTCGCGCAGGCGCACCCCGACTGGAAGCTGCGCATCTTCGGGGCCGGGCCGCAGGAGGAGAACCTGGCCAGGCAGATCGCGGAGGCCGGTCTGGAGGGCAAGGTCGAGCTGCCGGGGCCCACCACCGACGTCGGGGCCGAGCTGGAGAAGGCGTCGATCTACGTGATGAGCTCACGTCATGAGGGCTTCCCCATGACGATCCTGGAGGCCATGGCGAAGGGGCTGGCCATCGTCAGCTTCAACAGCCCGCACGGGCCGAAGGAGATGATCAAGAACGAGGCGGACGGGCTGCTGGTCAAGCCGCGCACCAACGCGAACCTGGCGGCCGCGATCATCCGCGTCATCGAGGACGAGCAGTTGCGGCGTGACCTGGCGGCGGGGGCGCTGGAGAAGGCGGAGAAGTACGACGTGCACGTGATCGGCCAGAAGTGGGACAAGCTCCTCGCCGACCTGCTGACCCACCGCGAGGCCCGCTACCGCAGACAAGTGGCCGCCCGGCAACCGGCATCGCCCACCGCCACGTGAGCTCGCAGGGGTGGTAGCGGGGGCCCGCCACCGTCAGGGGCTCCCGAACGCCCAGCGCACGGTCAGGCAGCGCACGGTCAGGCAGCGCACGGTCAGGCAGCGCACGATCGCCGGGAGGTCCGAAGCCGCCGCCGGCCTCCTGCGGTCAGACGCCGGTGCCGGTGAGTTCCACCGGCTCGGCGATGACGTCCACCAGAGCGCCGTTGCGGTGCACGGTGATGGGGAGCGGGCGGCCGATGGCGTCGGCGAACATCAGCCGCTGGAGGCTCTGCGCGTCGCCCACCGGGGTACGGCCCGCGCTCAGCACCAGGTCGCCCGCGCGCAGCCCGGCGCGTTGCGCGGGCGAACCGGGCACCACCTCGACCACGCGCAGCGCGCCGTCCTGCCCGGTGCGCCGGCGCAGCGGCTCGGGCAGCGGCGCCGGCGAGGTCACCAGGCCGAGGAACGCCCGCCTGACCCGGCCGTCCCTGATGAGCGCGGCGATGATGGACCTGGTGGTCGCGTTGACCGGCACGGCCAGGCCGACGCCGACCCCTGCGACGGCCGTGTTGATGCCGACCACCCGCGCCTGCGCGTCGGCCAGTGCGCCGCCCGAGTTGCCGGGGTTGAGTGCGGCGTCGGTCTGGATGACGTCCTCGATCAGCCGCATGCCGGCCCCGCTGCGGGCGGGCAGCGAGCGGCCGAGACCGGACACCACACCGGCGGTGACCGACCCGGCCAGCCCGAGCGGGTTTCCGACGGCCACCACGAGCTGCCCCACCACGAGGTCGTCGCTGTCGCCCAGCTCGGCGGGCGGCGGGATGGGGGTCTGCGCCCTGATGACCGCCAGGTCCGACAGCGGGTCGCGGCCGACCACCTCGAACCCGCCGGAACCGCCGTCGGCGAACGCGACGGTGCCGGACCGTGCGGTGCCGACGACGTGCGCGTTGGTCAGCAGGAACCCGTCGGCGGTGAACACCACCGCCGACCCGCTCCCCCGGCCGGCCCGCACACTGGCCACTTTCGGCAGCACCTCGGCCGCCACGGACGACACGACGCGAGAGTAGGCGTCGAGGGGATCCGCCATCACGCCCTCCAGGAGATGATTACGTGCTTACACGCTAACTCCCGGAGCGCGCCTCACGGGCACGGCCGGGGCGGAAACAACCGGGCGGTCAGGCCAGGGCCTGGGCGGAAACAATCGGGCGGTCAGGCCAGGGCCTGGGCGACGGCCATACCGCAGTAGGCGGCGCCGAGGCCGGCGACCACGCTGGCCAGCGCGTTGGCGATCGCATGGAAGCGGGCGCCCTCCTCGGCCAGCCGGACCGTCTCGTACCCGAGCGTCGAGTACGTCGTCAGCGCCCCGCAGAACCCCGTGCCCGCCAGCGCCATCACCGAGCCCTCCGCCGGCAGCGCGGCCAGGAAGCCCAGCAGCGCGGACCCGGCGACGTTGACGCTCAGCGTCCCCCAGGGGAAGGCGGTCTCGTGCCGCGCCTGCACGGCCCGGTCCGCCAGGTAGCGCAGCGGCGCCCCGACGGCCGCCCCGATCACGATCAGCAGCACCGTCATCGGGCTCGCCCTCCGGCCACCCGGCGGGTGAGCCACATGCCGGAGGCGACCGCCAGCAGCGCCGCCGCCATGGTGGCCGCCAGGTAGACGAGCGCCGTGACCGGGGCTCCGGCGGCGACCGTACGCTGCGTGTCCACCACGTACGTGGAGAACGTGGTGTAGCCGCCCAGCACCCCCACCCCCAGGAACGGCCGCACCAGCCGGTGGGCCGTGCGGACCTCCGTGATGACCACCATGAGCACCCCGATGAGCAGGCAGCCCGACACGTTGACGAGGAACGTCGACCACGGGAACCCGCCGGGCGGCGTCGGCAACAGGGTCTGCAGCCCGTGGCGGGCCAGCGCCCCCAGTGCCCCGCCGGCCGCGATCACCGCGATGACCGGCCAGTGGAGCTCGGCGCGCTGGGCGGGGACGTGAAGATCGACGTCAGGATCGATGGGACGATCAGTCACATAACCCTCCCCGTGTCGAAATACCGCGCGCCGGGAATCTCTCTAGACAACCCGGAGCTCATGGAGGTCTGCTTGAGCACCAAGGACGCCATCGCCGTCCTCGCCGGAGCCATCATCGTCGCTTCCTTCGTCGGCACTGCCAGAACCCCGCCCGCCACCGCGGCCAGCCCGCTGGGCAACGTCAGCGGCACGTTGCCCGGTTTGGCCCCCATCATCTCGGACGCGGAGAAGGGCGAGGCACGCGGGATCATCAAACGGCTGCGCACGAAGGGCTTCGGCCCCAACACCGGCTACGCCCGCACCCGCTACGGCGGCAACTGGGCCGACTCGGCCATGGGCGTCCCGTACGCCCGCAACGGCTGCCGCACCCGCGACGACCTGCTGGCCCGCGACGGGCGGAACGTGAAGTACCGCAAGGGCTCCGACTGCGAGGTCGTCTCCATGGAGCTGACCGACCCCTACACCGGCCGGGTGATCCACTGGCACAAGGACAACGCCGACGAGGTGCAGGTCGATCACGTGGTGCCGCTCAACTACGGCTGGCGGATGGGCGCGCCGCGCTGGTCGATGTCCAAGCGGCTCGACTTCGCCAACGACCCGCTCAACCTGCTGCCCGTGGACGGGCACGCCAACGAGCAGAAGGACGCCTCGGGGCCGGCGAGCTGGCTGCCCCCGAGACGCGGCATCCGCTGCGCCTACGTGACCCGCTTCGCGCAGGTCGCGCTCAAGTACGACGTGCCGGTCCGCCCGGCCGACAAGAAGATCATGATGAAGCAGTGCCGGTAGGTCAGCGCGGGTCGAGCCAGCGGAAGCCCCGCCGGTACGTCTGCTCGGCCAGCACCCGCTGTCCCTCCGAGTTCGGGTGGAAGTAGTCCCAGCGGCTGACGTGCTCCAGCGTGAACGGGTAGGAGAACACCGCTCCCCCGTCGGTGCGGCAGCCGGGCCCGTACGCGGCGCACGCCGCGGCGGCGGCCCTGTTGTAGGCGATGACGCGGGCCCGCACCCTGGCCCGGCGCTGGTCGTCGGCGCGGCGGGTGGAGGCGGGGTTGTCCAGCATCGACTGGCAGATACGGCCGGCGCCCCAGAACGTCCTGGCCAGCGCGCTGGACTTGCCGACCTGCCACAGCCGCCGCAGGTCGGGAACGCTGGCGAAGAACACCCTGGCCCCCGGCATGCCGGCGCGCAGCTCGGCCAGGGCGGCGTCGATGCGGCGGCGGTAGGTGGCGACCGGGGTCATCTGCTGCTCGGTGCGGACGCAGGCGTCCTGGGCGCCTATGAGGATCGTCACATAGTCGGCCTTGGCCTCGACCGCCTTCTTCACCTGGCCGAGCAGGTCGGCGCTGGTCGCGCCGGGCTTGGCGAAGTTCAGATTGTTCTTCTGGAGCGTTCCAGACAGCTCGGACAGGCGCAGGTAGTGGCTGTTGACGTCCTTGTTGTCGCCGGACGACCAGGAGCGGGCGGTGCAGGAGACGTACCAGCCGCAGGCGTTGAACCCGGTCGAGATGGAGTCGCCGAGCGCGGCCATGACCTGCGGCACGGGCTGGGCGAAGGGGGCGGCCCGCACGGCCGTGCCCGAGGCGGTGAGAACGACGGCGGCGGCGAGCACGGAGCCCAGGCGAGCGATCATGGGCACCAAGGTAGGGACGCGATGACCGGCCTGCCACGATCTCGAGGCGCGTACTGCCTGTTCAGGACCATCTTCATAGGGCGGCTTGACGGCGGGGGCCGGCCGGGGCGGTGCACAACAGCGGGCGGCGGCCGGTTCTTTCCCGGTTCTTGACGGGTAACAATGCATTCACGGGGGTCCGAGTCGAACGTGTTCAGTTCCCGCATAGAGTGTCTTGAGTGAGTGTCGCGCTCGGAACAACCCGCCCGCTGCCGGTTCGCACCACCCCTGTAGGCGACCCCGGTGACCTGCTGGCGTCCCTCCCCCACACGGCCCCCTACGCCTGGGTCAGGAACGGAGAGGGCCTCGTCGGATGGGGTGAGGCCGCCAGGGTGGCCGTCCCTCCGGGGCCAGGACGGTTCGCTTGGGCCCGCAAGTGGCTGGCCACCGTCTTCGGTGAGGCGCAGGTCGACGACTCCGTACGCACGCCGGGCTCCGGGGCGGTCGCCTTCGGCAGCTTCACCTTCGACGAGGACGCCCACGGCTCCGTGCTGGTGGTTCCCCGGGCCGTGCTGGCCCGCAGGGGCGGCCGGGCGTGGCTGACCACGGTCGGCGAGTCGCCGCTGGAGAGGTTCACGCCCATCCGCGACCCCGGACGCATCAGCTATGGCGACGGCAGCCTGTCCGCGCCCGAGTGGGAGCATGTGGTGGCGCAGGCCGCCAAGCGCATCCGCGAGGGCGAGCTGGAGAAGGTGGTGCTGGCCCGCGACCTGGTCGCCACCGCCGAACGGCCGATCGACGTGCGGCTGCTGCTGTCGCGGCTGTCCGCCCGCTACCCCGAGTGCTACACGTTCTCGGTCGCGGGGCTCGTCGGCGCCACACCCGAGCTGCTCATCCGCCGCACGGGGCAGGAGATCGAGTCGCTGGTGCTGGCCGGCACCACCCCGAGGGGCACCGGCCCGGCCGACGACCTCGCCCGCGGCGCCGCGCTGCTCGCCTCGGCCAAGGACCGGCACGAGCACGAGTGCGCGATCGCCTCCGTACGCCAGACGCTGGCCCCGCTGTGCTCGTCCCTGACCACGCCCGACGAGCCCGAGCTGCTGATGCTGCCCAACGTGCAGCACCTGGCCAGCCACGTCACCGGGCGGCTGGCCGACGGGGCATCCGTGCTCGACGTGGTCGCCGCCATGCATCCGACGGCGGCGGTCGGCGGCACCCCGACCTCGACGGCGATCCAGGTCATCCGCGAGCTGGAGGGCATGGACCGCGCGGGTTACGCCGGTCCCGTCGGCTGGATCGACGCGCACGGCGACGGCGAGTGGGGCATCGCGCTCCGCTCGGGCCTCGTCCAGGGCCGCCGGGCCCGGCTGTTCGCGGGCGGCGGCATCATGGGCGACTCCGACCCGGCCGCCGAGCTGGCCGAGGCCCAGGCGAAGTTCCGCGTCATGCAGTACGCCCTGGAGGGCTGACCGCCCGGGTCAGGCGGGGACGTGGAGGGGGTCGCCGAGGTCGACGCGGGCGCGGCCGGCCGTCAGCGTGGCGACCCAGTCGGTGAAGGCCGCCACCTCGTCCTCCCCCACCGCGACGGTGAAGGTCACCTCGCCCGCGTACGTCACGTCGCGCACCGCGTGACGGGAGGCCCGCAGGTCGTTCTCCACCCGCCCGGCCTGGTCGTGCGCGACGGCGACGTGGACGAGCCTGGCCGGCACCATCCGCACCGGCTCGGCCCGGTCGAGCGTCTCGGTGACGGCCGAGCCGTAGGCGCGCACGAGCCCGCCCGCGCCCAGCAGGGTGCCGCCGAAGTAGCGGGTCACCACTGCCACGATGTCGCTGAACCCCCGCCCCACCAGCGCCTGCACCATGGGTGTGCCCGCGGTGCCGCCCGGCTCGCCGTCGTCGTCGCCCTTCTGGATGCGCTCGCCGATGACATAGGCGGTGCAGTTGTGGGTGGCGTCGGAGTAGAGCCTGCGGCGCTCGGCGATGAACGCGGCGGCCTCGTCGACGCTGCGCGCCGGGGCCAGCGCGCAGATGAAGCGCGAGCGCCGCGCCTCGGTCTCGTGCTCGACGACGGTGTTCAGGGTGAGGTACGGGGCTGGCACATCCGACAGGGTAGTCCCCCGCCGCGCGGCCCCGGCGAGAGCTAACATGCCGTCAGGTCGTCAGGACCGGGAGGGGTCTCATGGACAGTCCCAACGACACCGCGACCGCCGTCATGCCCTACGTGACGGCGGCGATCGACGCCTACGGCACCGGCGTGCTGGCCAGGACTCGCGAGCTGGCCGCCGACACGGAGATGGCGAGGGGCGCGCGCATCCTGCAGCGGGTCTTCGGCCGCGGCGACGCCGCCTCCCGCGAGGTGATCGGCCGGGTGGCGGGCGCCAAGCCCGACGACGAGACCTGCCGCACCGCGCTGAGGCTGGCGCTCGCGGCAGAGCTTGGCGCCGACCCCCTGCTGCGCTTCGAGGTGGCGGCCATGCTCCCCCGCACGCCCGCCTGACGAGGGGCGCGGCGAGCGAGGCCCCCGCCTTCCGATCGGGAGCGTGACGGCCTTCCCAGCACCCCCATCCTCGCCCCCGGCCTGAGGGGCGGTGCGGGGTGCACGGGTGCGGAGTGGCGGGTGTGCGGGACGCACAGGACGGCGGCGCGGGCTTCCGCGTACGGTGCGGCACATGAGTTATCGCGTCGCCATGGACATCGGCGGCACCTTCACCGACGTCGTCTGCTACGACGACACGACGGGTGCCGTCACCGCCTCGAAGGCGCCCACCACGCCGGGAGACCTCGCCGAGGGCGTCTTCGCCGCGCTCGGACGGGTGATGGACGACCCGTCGGAGATCTCGTTCTTCGTGCACGGCACCACCCAGGGGCTCAACGCGCTGCTGGAGCGCAAGGGCGCGAGGGTGCTGCTGCTGGCGAGCGGCGGCGCGCGTGACGTCTACCGGATCGCGCGCGGCAATCGCGACCGCATGTTCGACCTGCGCTACCGCAAGCCGGAGCCGCTGGTGCCGCGCCGCGACGTGATGGAGGCGGGCGGCAGGCTGGACTACCGGGGCCGCGAGCTGCAGCCGCTCGACGAGGAGTCGGTACGCGCGGCGGGCCGCAGGGCGCGGGCCGAGGGGTTCGACGCGGTGTCGGTGTGCCTGCTGTTCTCCTACGTCAACCCGGACCACGAGCTGCGGGCGGGCCGGATCCTGCGCGAGGAGCTGGGCGACGACGTGCTCGTGGTGCTCTCGCACGAGGTGGCGCGCGAGTGGCGCGAGTACGAGCGCACCTCGTCGGCGGTGCTGGAGGCGTACACGGGGCCGGTGGTGCGGCGCTACCTCGCGGGCATCGAGCGGCGCTTCTCCGAGCGCGGGCTCGGCGTGCCGGTACACGTCATGCAGTCGTCGGGCGGGCTGGTCAACGCCTCGTACGCGATGCGCAGGCCGCTGCAGACGCTGCTGTCGGGGCCGGTCGGCGGGACGATGGGCGGCGTGGCGGCGGCCCGGCTGCTGGGCCGCGACAACGCGATCTGCATCGACATGGGCGGCACCTCGTTCGACGTGTCGCTCGTGGTGGACGGCCGGCCCGACGTGAGCGCGGAGGCGAGCATCGAGGGCCATCCGGTGCTGATGCCGATCGTCAACCTGCACACGATCGGCGCGGGCGGCGGCTCGATCGCGTACGCCGAGGCGGACGCGCTGCGCGTCGGCCCCGAGTCGGCGGGCGCCGATCCCGGGCCCGCCTGCTACGGCAGGGGCGGCACGCGGGCCACCGTCACCGACGCGAATGCGGCGCTCGGGCGGGTGGATCCCGCCTGGTTCGCGGGCGGGCTGATGACGCTGGACGCCGAGGCCGCGGGGGCGGCGGTGGCGGAGCTGGCGGGACGGCTGCGGCTGGACCCGCTGGAGCTGGCCGAGGGCGTCTGCGCGGTGGCCAACGCGAAGATGGCGCAGGCCATCCGCACGCTCACGGTGGAGCACGGGGTGGAGCCGCGCGAGTTCGCGCTGGTGGCCTTCGGTGGTGCGGGGCCGATGCACGCCGCATTCATCGCGCGGGAGCTGGGCATCTCCGAGGTGGTAGTGCCGCGCTTCCCCGGCGCGTTCTCCGCCTGGGGCATGCTGGAGGCGGACGTGCGCAGGGACCTGACGGACCCGTACTTCCGGCCGCGGGACGTCCTCGACGGTGGCGACATGTCGCAGCGGCTGGTGGCCCTGGAGCGGGAGGCGCTCGACGCCCTCGACGCGCAGGGCGTGCCCGAGGAGCGGCGCCGCGTGGAGCACGCGGTGGACATGCGCTACGAGGGCCAGGACTACACGCTGACCATCCCGCTGCGCGACGCCACCGAGCCCGCCCAGGCCGGGTTCCTGGAGTGCGTGGCCGCCCGCTACGCCGAGGCGCACACGAGCCGCTACGGGCACGCCACCCCGGAGGCGCCGGTGGAGTTCGTGATGCTGCGCAGCACCGGGTTCGGTTCCTTCCCCCGCACCGCCGCCCCCGTGGCCGGGGCCGAGGCGCCTCAGGAGATCGGCGTACGGGATGTGATCTTCGACGGTGCGGTGCACCGCACCCCCGTGCTGCGCCGCGCCGGCCTGGACGGCGAGCTGGCCGGGCCGGCGATCGTGGTGGAGGAGACCGCGACCACGGTCGTCCCGCCCGGCTGCCTGGCGAGCGTGGACGACAACGGCCTCCTCATCATGAAAGTGAACACGTGATCGACCCCGTCACCACCGAGATCATCCGCTGCGCGCTGCTGCAGGCGGCGGAGGACATGAACACCACCCTCATCCGCAGCTCCTACACCCCCGTCATCTACGAGGCCAAGGACTGCGCGGTCGCGCTGCTCGACCGCGACCACAACGTCCTCGGCCAGTCGTCCGGGCTGCCGATCTTCCTCGGCAACCTGGAGGTGTGCACCCGCGAGACCGAGCGCCTGTACGGGCCCGAGGTGTGGCGGGAGGGCGACGTGTGGGTGCTCAACGACTCCTACATCGGCGGCACCCACCTCAACGACGTCACCGTCTACGGGCCGATCTTCGCGGGCGGCGAGCCGGCCGGGTTCGCCGCGTCGCGCGCCCACTGGCTGGACGTCGGCTCCAAGGACCCCGGCGGTTCCATGGACTCCACCTCGATCTTCCAGGAGGGCCTGCGGATGGGCCCCGTCAAGGTGTACGAGGGCGGCGAGCCCTGCCGTGACCTGCACGAGCTCATCGCCCGCAACGTGCGCTTCCCCCACGCCACGCTGGGCGACCTGCGCGCACAGGTGAGCTGCGCGATGACCGGGCAGCGGCGGCTGAAGGAGATCGTCGACCGGTGGGGCCTCGCCACGCTCGCCGAGGCGCGCGAGCAGATCTTCGCCCAGACCGAGCGCATGGAACGCGCGGCCATCGCGGCCATCCCCGACGGCGTCTACCGGGCTTCGGGCTTCCTCGACAACGACGGCATCGACCTGGACACGCCGCTGCCGGTCACGGTGGCGGTCACGGTGTCGGGCGAGAGCATGCACGTGGACCTCACCGACTGCGCCGACCAGGCGACCGGCCCGGTCAACTGCGGCGCCGCGCAGGCGGTGGCCGCCGTACGGGTCGGCTACAAGCTGCTGGTCTCCGGCGACGTGCCGTTGAACGGCGGCTCGTTCCGGCCGCTGTCGGTGCGCACCAGGCCGGGCTCGATGCTGGCCGCCGAGTCGCCGGCCGCCTGCCAGTACTACTACTCCCACCTGGGGCTGCTCATCGACCTGGTGGTCAGGGCACTGGCGCCGGTGCTGCCGGACAAGGCGGCCGCCGCGTCGTACGGCGACTCGATGATCGTGCAGTTCACCGGCACCGACCCGCGCACCGGCAAGCTGTACGTCTCCCAGGAGGCCACCGTCGGCGGCTGGGGCGCCTGGGAGGGCGGCGACGGCGAGAGCTGCCTGATCAACAACGTCAACGGGTCGCTGCGCGACATGCCGATCGAGGTGCTGGAGACGTTGTTCCCCGTCCGGGTCACCCGCTACGAGGTGCGCCCCGACACCGGCGGCGCGGGGCGCTGGCGGGGCGGCAACGGCGTGGTGCGCGAGTACGAGTTCTGCGGCGACACCTCGCTGTCGCTGTGGTTCGAGCGGTCGGTGACGCCCGCGTGGGGCCTGGCGGGCGGCGCCGACGGCGCGCCGCCGCACGTCACGCTCAACCCCGGCACGCCGGGCGAACGGCACATGCTCAAGGTCAACGCGCTGCCCGTCAAGGCCGGTGACGTGCTGCGCTGCGAGTCGGGCGGTGGCGGCGGCTACGGGCCGCCCGAGGAGCGCGCGCCCGAGGCGGTGGCGGAGGACCGCGCGGAAGGCATGGTCACCGGATGAGACCCGCCCGCCGTCCCGGTGCTTTCCCCTGGCATCGGGGCGGCGGGCCTCCCCCTTCCACGCCTCGCTCTTCTACGCCTCCCCCTTCTGCGCCTCCCCCTTCTGCGCCTCCGGCAGCACGTCACGCAGCAGCCGCCGGCCGCCGGGACGGCGTTTCCACTCGCGCGGGTAGCCGAGCGACACCTCCTCGAAGCGCACGCCGTCGTGGCGGGTGACGCGCGGGATGTGCAGGTGGCCGTAGATCATCGCGGCCGTGGGGTGGCGTACGTGCCAGCCGGCCGTGGCCGTGGTGCCGCACCACTGGGCGAACTCGGGGTAGCGCAGGATGTCGGTCGGCTCGCGTACCAGGGGGTAGTGGTTGACGAAGACCAGCGGCACGTCGTCGTCCAGCTCGGCCAGCCGGCGCTCGGTGCGCGCCACGCGCTCGCGGCACCAGGCGTCGCGGGTGGGGTGGGGGTCGGGGTGCAGGAGGAACTCGTCGGTGCAGACGACGCCGGTGCTGTGGGCGTAGGCGAGCGCGCTCTCCTTGGTGGGGTGGCCTTCGGGGAGGAACGTGTAGTCGTACAGGAGGAAGAGCGGCACGACCCGCACCGGGCCGCCCGCACCCTGCCATAACGGATAGTCGTCCTCCGGCGTGACGACGCCCAGCTCACGGCAGATGCGCACCAGCTCGTCGTAGCGGGCCACGCCGCGCAGCTCGGGCGGGTCGCCGGGCGGCGTCCACAGCTCGTGGTTGCCCGGCACCCACACCACCCGCTCGAACCGGCCGGCCAGCAGGCCCAGGGCCCACCTGATGTCGGCCAGCCGCTCGCCCACGTCGCCGGCCACCAGCAGCCAGTCGCCGGGCGCGAGCGGTTTCAGCTCCTCCACGATGGCGCGGTTCTCGGGGTAGGCGACGTGCAGGTCGCTGACGGCGAGCAGTCTGGCGTCCGGCAACGGGGGTCTCCTTTCCTGCTGCTCTCAAGAGGATGTCACGTCGGGCGTCCCCGGTGATCGCAGCAGCACGTGGCAGGCGAGCTGCAGGGCCAGCCTGGCGGGGGCGTCGTCGAGGTCGAAGCCGGCCGCCTTGATGCGTTCGAGCCTGGTCGTGATCGTGTTGCGGTGCACGCCCAGCCGTTCGGCGGCGCGCAGCGCGCCGCCCTCGTCCAGCACCGCGGACAGCGTCTCCAGCAGCGTGCCGTCCTTGTCGACGGCCAGCAGCGGGCGCAGCACCACCTCCGCGGGCGCCCGCAGCCCGCCGACCGGCAGCGCGCCCAGCAGCTCGGCGGGGCCCATGCGGTCGGCCCGCGCCACCGTGCCGGGCGCGGCCACGAACGCCGCCGCCTGCGCGCCGAGCAGCGACTCCTCCGCCGCGGCGAGCCCGTCCACCTGGGCTCCGACGCCCGCGGCGGCCGGCCACGGCATCGCGGGGAGGCAGCGCAGCAGCCGCTCGGCGACGTCCTGCGGCGACAGCGCCGACCAGCCCGCCCAGCCGCCGGCCCGCACCAGCACCGGCACCTGACCGAGCGCGGCGGCGATCAGCGTGCCGGCGGGCACCGGGTCGGCCGGCGCCTCGGCCAGCGGGCGCACGTGGTAGGCGGTCAGCGGGCCCCGCACCGCCCAGCCCAGCGCGACCGCCGCCGCCTCCTCCTCTTCCTCGATCGGCGCGCCAGGCCGCTTCGCCTCCCGCAGCAGCCGCTCGGCCAGCGACGTCTGGAGCGCGAAGTCGTGCGAGGCGCGCAGCCGCTCGCCGGCCGCCCACGCGGTCAGCGGCGCCACCGCGAGCCCCAGCACCGTGCGCACCACGGCGGGCCAGCCGGGCGAGCGGGACGAGCCGGCCGCCACCAGCCGGCCCAGCGCCTCGCCCGCCAGGTCGGGCACCTCCACCTCGGCCGACCACCGGCCGCGCCCGGTCTGCGGGTCGAGGGCGTCGCGGCGGCCCGCGAGCGGCAGGCCGTAGCGGTCGAGGAAGGCCACGGCGGTGCCGGGCAGCTCGGCGTTCAGCACGCCCAGCACCCGCCGCGGCGAGGTGCCCGCCTCGGCCAGCCGGGTCGCGCAGCGGGCCACGAGCTGGGTGCGGGCCGCGTCGGGACGTGCCGCCGCCGACGCCACGCGTACCGCGACGAGCAGCGGGTCGTCGTCCACGAAGACCAGCGTGACGCCGAGCCGCTCGGCCAGCACCTCGCCGGAGCCCTCGCTGAGCCCGCCCGACGGCGCGATGACGCACGCGGCGGCCTGCTCCCAGGCCCGGCGCATGGCCATCTCGACCGCCCAGCCGCCGCCGGCCGCCGCCCCGCTCAGCACGACCGCCGTGTGCGGCGTGACCGTGGCGAAGACGGCCAGCTCGTCCACGATGCGCACGCCGCGTACGGGATGCTCGCCCGCGCCGTACATGCGGGCCCCCGCCAGCGGCCCCGCGTTGACCAGCTCGGCCACCGTGACGGGGGCCTCCCAGCCGGCCGTCCGCACGCCGCTCACAGCGGGATCCCGAACGCGCGCGGCCCGCCGAGCGCGAGGCCCCGCTCCGTGTGCCACACCGGCGCCGCCCGCACCACCATGATCTCCACCTCCAGGCCGGGCTCGGCCTTGTCCACGTCCACCACCATGCCGTCGAGCAGCGAGATCATGCAGATCTGGTCGGGCACGACGGCCACCACGGCGCCGTCGGCGAGCGCCAGCACCACCTCGTTGTGCGCCTCCAGCCGAACCAGCCGGCCGAGCCCCTCCGACTCGCGCAGCACGATGGACGACGGCTGCGACGGCAGCCCCATGTCGGAGCCGTGCCCGGTGCTGCCCTCCACCGCGAGTATCCGGCCCCGGCACAGCGTGCGCGCGCCGTACGGGGCCGCCGCCGCACGCGGCACGCCCGGCTCGCCCGCCCGCATGAGCAGGCTCACCGTGCCGGGCACCACCACCCGCGCGAGGTCACGGGCCGTCATCGGGTAGCAGGCGGCCACCGCCCAGCCGCCGACCGACAGCACGACGGGCCGCAGCAACTCCTCCACCCGGTCGGCCGCCGTCTCCAGCACCACCAGCTCCCCCGAGCCGCCGGCCAGCGCGAGCGGCGCCGCGCTCACCCCGCCCAGCCTGTACGTCGTCTGCTCCACCAGCGGGAACACCCGCCCCGTCCCGTCGCCGTCCACCAGCGGCACGCCCAGCGCGGCCGCCGCGATCAGCGGGACCAGCGCGTTCTCCGCGGCCAGGTTGAGCGCCACGACCGCGCCCACCCGCTCGCCCAGCCGCCGTTCCAGTGCCCGCACCGCCCGCTCGGGCTCGTCACCGGCGGGCAGCTGCTCGCCCAGCGCGGTCGTCGAGCCGACCAGGCTGACCGCCACGCACACCGTCTCATCGGGCAGCTCGCCGGCCGCCGCCAGCTCCACGCCGCCGCCGACCACCGAGTGCGCCCAGTCCAGCGCCAGGTTGTACGACGACTCCGCCGCTCCCGTCGCGAGCACCCGCGACCCGGCGGAGAGGCGGTCGAGACCGGCGGGGTCGATCAGCCGGACCACAGCTGACCGCCCGCCGTCACCCGCACCCGGTAGAGCCCGTCGGGCAGGTACGACAGCGGGTTCACCGTCGTCTCCGCGATGCGGGCCGACCCCGGCGCAGCGCCCGCGCTCACCACCCTGGTCAGCGCCTCGTCCCTGGCGTCCTGCAGTATGCGGTCCAGCTCGGCCCTGCCGCGGGCCTGCACGATCCGCTCCACCTGGGCGGCCGGCTCGCCCAGCAGCGCCCCGTACGCCGCCGCCACTCCGTCGGGCACGTCGGGGCCCAGCTCCGCGCGGCCCCGCGCGGAGCTCGCCGTCGCGCCCAGGTCGCAGGCCAGCGGGAAGCGCCGGAAGTAGTGCGCCGACACCACCCCGCCGCCGGAGCGCGCGAAGTAGGCCGGCACGCCGGGCAGCTCCCTGGCGACGTCGTCGGCGATGCGGTCGGCCTCGGCCGACAGGGCGGCGTTGCGGATGGTCTCGGCCTCGCGCTCGCGCAGCCCGGGATGGCCGAACTCGTACGACAGGGTGATGCGCGCGCCCGGCACCTCGGCGGCGATGATCGCGGCCACCTCCAGCTCGTGCTCGGGCAGGACCGGCGAGCCCGTGGCGGTCACCGCGAAGTCGAGCAGCCCGCACTCCGCCGCGAACCGGCGTACGGCCTCGGTGTCGAGCGGCGCCAGCCGCCGCCCCGTCACGCTGTGCCCGCCGCGCACGATGGTCGCCACGCCGGGGTCGGCCACCGGCCGCAGCGCCTCGGGGCAGCGGCCGCCCACCCGGATCGCGGCCACCGGCGCCACCGGCGCGCCGGTCAGGTCGAGCGCCACGCACACGCGGGCCGCCGTGCGGGCCGCCGCGCGCGACACCGGCCACACCGGACCGCCCTCGTCCGCCGCCACCAGCATCGGGGGCGGGCCCGGCCCGCCCGCCGCCTCCAGCGCGACGCCGAGTATCACTCCAGCTCGCGCCCTTCCGTCTCGGGCAGCGGCAGCGCCAGCAGCGCCGTGGCCACCATGAACGCGTTGATGATCAGCATGGTAGCGGTGAAGCCGGTGGCGCCCGCGAGCAACGCGCCCACCGCGGAGGGCGCCACGGTGGTGGCGACGAGCTGCGCGGCCGTGGCCCACGAGTAGCCGGTGCCGCGCAGGGCGGTCGGGTAGAACTCGCCGTTCCAGGTGTTCCACACACCCCACGCGCCGAGGCTGAAGAACGACAGCACGAAGTTGCCGAGGTAGAGGCCGGTCGTGGAGGAGGCGGTGGCGAACCACAGGCCGCCGAGGGCGGCGGCGACCACGTACACGAGGAAGACCTTCTTGCGGCCGTAGCGGCCGGTCAGCCAGGAGGCGCTGACGTAGCCGGGGATCATCATGAGCGCGCTCAGCGCCGCGAACCCCAGCGAGGCCGACAGCGTCAGCCCGCGCTCCTGCAGCAGCGTCGGCAGCCACGTCTGCAGCCCCCAGTAGCCCCAGTTGAAGACGAAGTTGAGCGCCAGCATGGCCAGGGTGATCCGGCCGAGCCCGCCCTTGAACAGGTCGAGCGGCCGCCCGACCCGCTCGCTCGCCACGGTGAACGTGGCATCGGCGTCGGGGCTGCCCAGCTCGCGCAGCACCGCCCGTGCCTCCTCCTGCCGGCCGCGCGCGGCCAGCCAGTACGGCGACTCGGGCACCCAGGCCCGCACCGCGAACGCCCACAGCCCGGCCACCGCGCTGGCGATCACCACGACGTGCCAGCCGAGGTCGCCGAGCAGCACGGACGCGCCGATGGCGGCCAGCATGCCGATGGGCCACCCGATCGACAGGTAGACCGCGGCCCGCCCACGGTGCCGGGTCGGCAGCAGCTCCAGGAAGAACGGGAACGTGATCGTGTAGACGCCGGCCAGCGCCAGCCCCGACGCCACCCGCAGCGCCACCAGGGCCTCCGCGCCGGTGGCGAAGGCCGAGGCCAGCGCGAGCACCCCGTAGGCGAGCAGCGACCAGAACGCGGTCGGCCGGCGTCCGATCCTGTCGGCCACCGGCCCCCAGACCAGCACGCCGGGGATCATGCCGAACGCCACCGCCGACAGCACCACGCCGATGCCCGCCTCGCCGATGCCCAGCTGAGCGCCGAGGTCGCCGGAGACGTAGACGAGCGCGAGCTGCTCCCACGACTCGATGACGAACGCGACGAAGAGCGCGAGCGCGATGAGCACGTGCCGGCGGGTGAACGGCATGCGGTCGAACGCCGCGCCGATGGGCAGCGTCCGCGCTTGGGTGGCGGTCATGGATGCTCCTCGGAGGGGGGCGGAATGCTGGCGGCACCTTACGTCCGGCCTGTGCCGGCGCGGCTGTGCGCGCCGCCTTATCCGGCCTCCGCGACCTGTGCGGACCGCCCTCCAGGAGCGGTCCGCCGCATCGGTCGCCCGGGTAATAACGGCCCCGGGGGTGGCCCCTGCCACAGGGTCATGCCGGCCGCCCTACCGCGGAGCTTCCAGCCACCGGCGGAGCTTGCCGGTGGCCAGCGCCATGGCGGCCCCGGCGGCGTTGGTGTCGCGCAGCACGTCGAGCATGACGAAGTCATGCACCATGCCCGCCATCCGCACGGTGGTCACGTCGCCGCCCGCCTCGCGCAGCCGGGCCGCGAACGCCTCGCCCTCGTCGCGCAGCACGTCGGCCTCGTCGGTGATGATGAGCGCGGGCGGCAGGCCGCGCAGCTGCTCGGTGCTCGCCCGCAGCGGCGAGGCGTGCGGGTCGGCCCGCTCGGCCGGGTCGGTGGTGTACTGGTCCCAGAACCACTTCATGCCGTCGCGGTTGAGGTAGTAGCCGGTGGCGAACTGCTGGTAGGAGCCGGTGTCGAAGGCCGCGTCGGTGACGGGGTAGAACGCGAGCTGGCCGCGCAGCCGTACGTCGCCGTGCTCCTTGGCCATCATGGCCAGCACGATCGCCATGTTGCCGCCGACGGAGTCGCCCGCGACCGCCATCCTGGAGGCGTCCAGGTGCTTCTCCGCGCCGTGCCGCATCACCCACTGGGCGGCGGCGTAGTTCTGCTCGATCTGGGTGGGGTACTTCGCCTCGGGCGCCCGGTCGTACTCGGGGAAGACGACCGCGGCGTGGACCCGTGCGGCCAGCTCGCGGACGAGCCGGTCGTGGGTGCGGGCGGAGCCGAAGACCCATCCCGCGCCGTGGATGTAGAAGATGACCGGCAGCGTGCCGGTGGCGGCCTTCGGCCTGACGATCCGCACCGGCACCGTCCCGGTGGGGCCGCCCTCGACCTGGATCCACTCCTCGTCGATGTCCGGCTTGTGCACGCCGGTGCCGGACTGGAGTTTCTCCAGCAGGTCACGGCCCTGCTGGGGCGGCAGCTCGTAGATGAAGGGCGGCGTGGCGGTGCCCTCGGCGAACTCCTGGGCCGCCCGTTCCAGTACGACCTTGCCGGTGCCGGTCGTCATGGCGATCACCTGCGCCTCTCGTGTTCGGCATGCCAGATGTCTCTGCCTGCCTTTTCCTCCAGGCGATCGCCCTATCGCGTCAAATGTCTCCCAAAGGTGGTTCGCGGCGCAGCTCGTGCTCCAGCTCCTCCAGCTCCGCGCCGCCCGCCATGAGGGCGGTCAGCTCCTGTGGGGTGATGTCCGCCCTGCCGTACTCGCCGATGGCGGTCCCCCGGTTGAGCAGCAGGAACCGGTCGCCCACCGGGTAGGCGTGGTGCGGGTTGTGGGTGATGAAGACGACGCCGAGCCCCCGGTCGCGGGCGCGGGCGATGTAGCGCAGCACCACTCCCGCCTGCTTGACGCCGAGCGCCGAGGTGGGCTCGTCGAGGATGAGCACGCGGGCGCCGAAGTACACCGCCCTGGCGATGGCGACCGACTGGCGCTCGCCGCCCGACAGCGTGCCGACCGGCTGGTCCACGTCGCGGATGTCGATGCCCATCGCGCGCAGCTCGTCGCGCGCCACCCTGCGGGCCTTCGCCACGTCGAAGGCCAGGCCCTTGCGCGGCTCCGAGCCGAGGAAGAAGTTCCGCCAGACCGACATGAGCGGGATCATCGCGAGGTCCTGGTAGACGGTGGCGATGCCGCGGTCGAGCGCGTCGCGCGGGCCGGTCAGCCGCACCTCCGCGCCGTCCACCAGGTACGCGCCCGCGTCGTGCTGGTGCACCCCCGACAGGATCTTGATCAGCGTGGACTTGCCCGCGCCGTTGTCGCCCAGCACGCAGACCACCTGGCCGGCCGCCACGCTCATCGACACCTCGCGCAGCGCCAGCACCGAGCCGAACGTCTTGCCGATGCCACGGGTCTCCAGGATCGGGGTCAATGCCGCACCTCCTCGGCGTAGCGCCGGACCAGCCGGTTGGCCAGCGTCGCCAGCAGCAGCATCGCGCCCAGGAAGAAGGTGAACCAGTCGGCGTCCCAGCCGAGGAACACGATGCCCTTGTCGGCCATCCCGAAGATCAGCGCGCCGATGGCGGCGCCGATCGCGGAGCCGTACCCGCCGGTGAGCAGGCAGCCGCCGATGACGGCCGCGATGATGTAGATGAACTCCTGGCCGATGCCGATGTTGGCCTGCACCGACGTGTAGCGCAGCGCCAGCATCGAGCCGACCAGCCAGGCGGCGAACGCCGTCGTCATGAACAGCGCGATCTTCGTACGGGCGGCGGGCACGCCCACCGCCCGCGCGGCCTGCTCGTCGCCCCCGACCGCGAAGATCCAGTTGCCCGCCCGCGACCGCATGAGCACCCAGGTCGCCACCGCCGTCACCACGATCCACCACAGGATCGCCACCCGGAACGAGGTGCCGCCCACGTCGATCGTGCCGGCGAAGATCGCGTTGGCCGCCTCGAAGCCCTCGGCCCTGCGCAGGCCGCTGACCTGCACGGTGCCGGTGATGGCCTTGGTGACGCCCAGGTTGACGCCCTGCAGCATGAGGAACATGCCCAGCGTGACGATGAAGCTGGGCAGCCGGGTCCTGGTGACCACGAGCCCGTTGGCGAACCCGACCGCCAGCGCCACGACCAGCCCCACGAGCATGGCGGTCCAGACGTCGAAGCCGAACCTGGTGGCCAGCGTCACCAGCACGAGCCCGCTCGTCCCGGTCAGCACGCCCGCCGACAGGTCGAACTCACCGCCGATCATCAGCAGCGCCACCGCGACCGCCATGATGCCCAGCGTCGCGGCCGGGTCGAGCCAGTTGGCGATGCCATCCGGCGAGCGGAACACCGGCGACTGCGCGGCGAAGAACACGAAGACCGCCACCAGCCCGACCACCGCGCCGAGCTCCGGCCTGATGAGCAGGCGGCGGGCCAGGCCGACCCGGGCCACCCGCTCGTCCGCCGCCACCGTCATCGCGTGCCCGCCTCCGCCAGCTCGGCCACCTGCGCCGCGTTGTCCTTGGTGACGAACCCCGGCCCGGTGTTGACCGGCAGGCCGCCGCCGACCGTGTTGAGGTTGGACTTGTAGAGGGTGAGGAACGTGATCGGCAGGTAGCCCTGGAGGTATTGCTGCTGGTCCACGGCGAACAGGATCTCGCCGTCGTTGATCGCGCTCACCACGTCCGCCGACAGGTCGAACGTGGCCAGCCTGGCCGGTGAGCCGGCGTCCCTGATGGCGTCCCTGATGGCGTCCCTGGCGGCGACCGCGACGGCCGGGTTCAGCGCCAGCACGCCGTTGACCTGCTGGTCGGTCTGGAGCTTGGCGGCGACCTTGGAGGTGACGTCGGCGAGGTTGCTGACGTTGACCTGCAGCCGCTCGACCGTGCCGCCGAGTGTCTCCTCCGCGCCCTTGCAGCGCTGGTCGAGCCCGACGTTGCCGGCTTCGTGGATCACGCACAGCAGCTTGGTGACGCCGGCCGCCTTGAGCTGCTCGCCCGCGCCGCGCCCTGCGACGTCCTCCGACTGGCCGACGTGGGTGAGCGCGCCGAACTCCTTGGAGGAGTCGGCGCCGGAGTTGATGGTGACCACCGGGATCTCGGCGGCGACGGCCTTGCCGATGGACTCCTTGAGCGCGTCGGGGTTGGCCATGGAGACGACGATGCCGTCCACCTTCTCCGAGACGGCCTGGTCGATGAGCTGCGACTGCCTGGCCGGGTCGTCGTCGCCCTGGTAGCTGACGGTGACGCCGTACTGCTTGCCCGCGGCCTCGGCGCCGTTCTTGACGACGTCCCAGAAGGAGTCGCCGGCGGCGGCGTGGGTGATGACGGCGTAGCGGCCGTCGCCCGCCTGCGCCGCCGTGGCGGGCGGCGCGCTGCTGCTCTCACCGCCTCCGCCGCCTGAGGAGCAGCCGCTGAGGGCGAGCGTTCCCAGCAGGGCCAGCACGATCGGGGTACGTCTCACGAGACACCTCCAGAACCATCGGGCTCGCCCTGGTTGTACCTCAATATCAACTTTATGTATAGACATGCTGACCAATGCTGTCAGCGCGCCCCGCCTATGCCCTGGTACGCGCCCTGAACGTGCGCCGGTAGGCGTCGGGAGCCACGCCGACCGTGCGGCCGAAGTGGCGGCGCAGCGTCGTCGCGGTGCCCATGCCGGTGGCAGCCGCGATGCGCTCCACGCTGTCGTCGGTGACCTCCAGCAGCTCCTGGGCGCGGCGGACGCGCTGGGTCAGCAGCCAGCGCAGCGGCGTGGTGCCGGTGACCGCCCTGAAGTGGCGGCCCAGGTTGCGGGCGCTCATGTTGGCCCTGCGGGCCAGGTCCTCGACCGTCAGCGGCTGGTCGAGCCTGGCCAGCACCCACGGGAACAGCTCGCCGAGCGGGTGGTCGCCGCGCTCCGGCACCGGCGTGGTGACGAACTGGGCCTGGCCGCCCTCCCGGTGCGGCGGCACCACCAGGCGGCGGGCCACCGCGTTGGCGGCCGACGAGCCGTGGTCGCGGCGTACGAGGTGCAGGCACAGGTCGAGGGCGGCGGCCTTGCCCGCCGAGGTGAGCACGCTGCCGTTGTCGACGTACAGGACGTCGGGGTGCACCTCGACGCGGGGGTGGCGGGCGGCCAGCACGCCGGTGTGCGCCCAGTGCGTGGTGGCCCGCCGCCCGTCCAGCAGCCCGGCGGCGGCCAGCACGAACGCGCCCGTGCACAGCGAGGCCACCCTGGCGCCCGCCTCGTGGGCCGCGCGCACCGCCGCGACCAGGTCGGCGGGCGGGTCGACGTCGATGTCCGCCCAGCCGGGGACGATCACGGTGCCCGCCTGGGCCAGCGCGTCGAGGTCGCGCTCGGGCTCCACCAGGAACCGGCCGACCCTGACCGCCTCCTGGCCGCACAGGACCAGCTCGTACCAGTCCTCGGCGGGGCCGCCGCCGAAGACCTCGTACGCCAGCGACAGCTCCAGGTGCAGCATGCCGTCGGTGACGGCCAGCGCGACGGTGTGCATGTCCGAAAGTGTACGGGTGACGGCGTTCCCGACACTCGTGCCCGGCGATCACCGGCGCCAGGATGGTCACCGATGACGAACGAGGAGGACATCATGGCGGTGGCGGTCTACGGCGCGTACGGGCACACCGGGCGTTTCGTGCTGGCGGAGCTGAAGGAACGGGGGCTCGTCCCGATCGCCTTGGGGCGCGACGCGATCAAGCTGAAGGAGCTGGCGGCGGCCGACCCGGGGCTGGTCACCCGGCAGGCGTCGACCGACGACCCGGAAGCCCTGGACAAAGCCCTTGAGGGCGCCACGGCGGTGATCAACTGCGCCGGGCCCTTCGCCACGACGGCGGCGCCCTTGATCGAGGCCGCGCTGCGGGCGGGCATCCCGTACGTGGACGTGGCGGCCGAGATCGAGGCCAATCTGGACACGTTCGCGGACTTCGCCGAGCGCGCCCGCGCGGCCGGCACCGTGGTGCTGCCCGCGATGGCCTTCTACGGCGGCCTCGGCGACCTGCTGGCGACGGCCGCGATGCGCGAGTGGACGGCGGCCGACGAGGCGCACGTCGCGTACGGACTGAGCGGCTGGCGGCCCACCGAGGGCACCCGCCTGGCCGGCGCGGTCTCCCGGGAGCGGCGCGGCGGCCTCCGGGTGCGCTACGCCGGCGGCCGCATCGAGTACCACGACGACCAGCCGCCCGCGCTCGACTGGGACTTCCCCGAGCCGCTCGGCACCCGAGCGGTGATCGGCGAGTTCTCCATGGCCGACATCGTCACGATCCCCAGCCACCTGCGGATTCCCGAGGTGCGCTCGTACATGGCGGCCGAGGCGGCCCTGGAACTGGCCGCCCCTGCGGCGGCGGACGAGCGCGACAGGCCGGCGGAGACGTTCCTGGTGGACGTCGTCGTCCGCGCGGGCGGCCAGGAGCGGCGGGCGGTGGCCCGTGGCCGCGACATCTACGCCGTCAGCGCGCCACTCGCGGTGGAGGCGGTCGAGCGCATCCTTTCGGGGCGGGTCAGGACCACAGGCGTGGCGTCGGCGGGCGCGCTCTTCGACGCCGCGGACTTCCTGCGCGCCCTGGCCCCGCACCTCTCCTTCGAGCTCGGGCCGGTAGCATAACGATACTTTTCGCTCTGCCATTGGACCGCCCATGACCGCATCGCCACCCGACCTGGTCGAGGTGTTCAAGGCGCTCGCCAACCCCGTGCGCCTGCAGGTGCTGTCGTGGCTGCGCGACCCCGAGCGGCACTTCCCGGTGGCCGACGGCATCGCCGACCCGCACGAGGCCGGCGTGTGCGTCAGCCACATCCAGGCCAAGACCGGGCTCGCCCAGTCGACCGTGTCGGCCTACATGGCCGCGCTGGAGCGGGCCGGGCTGGTGCGCTCGACCCGCATCGGCAAGTGGACGCACTACCGGCGCGACGAGGAGCGCATCGCCGCGTTCGTCGCGGTGCTCGGCCACTCGCTCTAGGGGGCCGTGTCCGTCCAGGTGTGCGCGCCGGCGGTCCCAGTGGCGGTCACGGTGGCGGTCACGGTGGCGGCGGCGCCGCCCACCTCGTACGGCTTCGTGAGGTCGACAGGGGCATCCTCCAGCGTCGCCCGGCTGAGCGTGACCGCGACCCCCTGGCCGGAGAGCGCGGGCTTGACGGCCGTCGTCTTCCCGAACGCGTCCACGGTCCACGCTCCCTTGGCGCCCGTCAGCGTCACCGTCCCGCTCTGGCCGGACTGCGTGAACGTGACCGTCCACTGCCCGGCGCCGTCCGCCGGGACCGCGCCGCCGGTCACCCACTCCACCGTCACGCTGTCCTCGCCGCCCTTGGCCACCGCCGCCAGCAGGTCCGCGTACGGGGGCGCCTTGCCGGCGTCCGGGGTGCCCGGCTTGGCGTCGCCGGCCGCGTCCCGCACGGCGGCGCCCTGGAACGGCGGCTCCTCCGGCTTCGGGGCGCGGCAGGTGAGGTCGGCCCTGGTCGTCCGGTCCGACCTGACCTTGGCCAGCGTCCAGCACTTGGTGTCGCCGAGCGCCGTCTGGAGGCGGTAGCCGCCCGGCAGGAGGGAGAAGCGGTAGCCGTCGCGGTCGGCCTTGCGCTGCGCCACGCGCTTGCCCTTGTCGGTGAAGACCTGCACCATGCCGGGCTGGTAGTCCTTGGACGCGCCCGCGTACCTGATGCCGCCCACGATCGCGCCCTCCTCCGGGGTGGGGGTGGGTTCCGTGGGCTCGACGGTCGGGGGCTCGGTGGTGGTCTCCGGGGTCTCGCTCGGCTCGGGGTCCTTCGTCTGCGTCACGAGGTCGGGGGTGGGGTCGGCCGGGGTGGCGGGTTCCGGCGTCACTTCGGCTCCGGCCTGGGTCGGCGTACGGGGCTGGCCGTCGGGGAGCAGCGCCCACACGGCGGCAGCGGCGATGCCGGCGGCGGCCAGCGCGCCCGCGGTCGCGGCGCCGCGCCGCCGGGCGGCCCTTCTCCCGGCGCCGGCCCGCGCACGGGTGGTCTTCTCCGCCGCATGCCCGGCCGTGTCGCCCGCACCGGTCCCGGACCGGCTGGGCGTCGGCTCCTCGGTCGAGGGGGCCACCGGGAAACCGTCCGTCAGCGGCGAGTCGGAGGCCACCTCGCCGGACAGCGCGCGGGCCGCCGCGGCCAGCGCGCCTGCCGTGGGCCAGCGGGCGGCCGGATCCTTGGCCAGGGCCCGCATCACGACCTCGGCGACCGCCGGGGGAACGTCCGCCGGCAGCGGCGGTGGCGGATCGTGGACGTGCTGGAGCGCGATCGCGACCGCGTTGTCCCCGTGGAAGGGCGGCCGGCCCGACAGGCACTCGTACGCGACGACGCCCAGCGCGTACACGTCCATGGCCGCGCTCGGCTCGGCGCCCTCCGCCTGCTCGGGCGCACAGTACGTGGCGGTGCCCAGCACGATGCCCGAGGCCGTCAGCTTGTGCCCCTCGGCCGCGCGGGCGATGCCGAAGTCGGTCAGCACGACGCTGCCGTCGGCCCTGACGATGAGGTTGCCCGGCTTGACGTCGCGGTGCACCACACCGGCGTCGTGCGCGGCCTGCAGCGCCTCGGCCGTCTGGGCGACGAGGTCCATCGTGGCGCCGGCCGAGATGCGTCCCCTGCGCTCCAGCAGGAGGTGCAGCGGCTCCCCGTCGAGGTACTTCATCACCAGGTACGGCGTGCGCCGCCCGTCCACGTCCGCGATCCCGTAGTCGAACACCCCGACCACCCCGGGATGCTCGACGGTCGCCATCGACCTGGCCTCGGCGTGGAACCTGGCCGCCGCGTCCCCGTCGAGCCCCGCGCGGACGGTCTTCACCGCGACGACCCGGTCGAGCAGGACGTCCAGGGCCCGCCAGACCTCGCCGTGCCCCCCGCTGCCCAGCCGCGACAGCAGGCGGTAGCGCCCCGCCAGCACGGTCTCCGGCATGATCATGTTCGTCCGGCCCACCTTTCACTCCAATACGCCCCCGTTCTCATGAAGACGTCCGAAGCGGCGAAACGGTTCGGCGATCCACGGAATCGGCACAACGGGCGGGCCCGGCGCCGCACCTATACTTCGGAGCCGGACTTCCGCTCAAAAGGCGTAGGGAGGGCCGCGTGCCCGGGCAACGGTCGATCACCGAGGCGGAGAAACTGGTCGAGGCGAAGCTCGGCGGCACGCCGATCGACCGGGAGCGCATGGCCCTGGTCGCCAACATCTACCGCGCCGCCGCCGCGGTCCGCCACCACCTGGAGAACGCCGTCCTGCGCAGCGGCGACCTCACCTGGACCGCGTTCGTGGTGCTGTGGGTGATCTGGATCTGGGGCGAGCCGGAGAGCCGCCACGTGGCCCGCGAGTCGGGCATCTCCAAGGGCACGCTGACCGGCGTCCTGCACACGCTGGAGTCACGCGGGCTGGTCGAGCGCCACCGGCATGCCTCCGACGGCCGCCTCGTGCTGGTGCGCCTGACCGCCGCCGGCGAGGAGTTCATGCGGGGGTCGCTGCCCGCGTTCGACGCCGAGGAGTCGTTCATCACCTCCCGCCTCGACCGCGACGCCTGCCTGGCGCTGACCGACGGGCTGCGCCAGGTCGTCCTGCAGGTGGAGGAGCACGGCGAGGAGCGGCGGCTCGCCCTCCTCGACGGCGCCGAGCCCGCGCCGCGCCGCAGCGGCCGCCGCCGCCGATCCTGAAAGTGCAACCAGCTTCGCCCGGGGGTGTACCTAGGTGCATTCCTCGTTCATCGCGCCGCTCCTAGCGTCGGTGGGGTCGGATTTTCCCCTCCCATGACTTGGAGTCGCTGACATGAGTGATGTGACGCGCCGGCGGCTGCTCGGCGGTACGGCGGCGCTGGGCGGCGTGGTCACCGCGGGCCTCATCCCCGCGCTGCCGGCCGCCGCCTCGACCAGGCACGCCGATCTCGGCCCCGTCCGCATCGGGCAGAAGGACCCGCGCTACGCCGACCTCGCCGTCCGCGGCATGAACCGGCGCTTCCGTCCCGAGCCCGAGTACTTCCAGGTGGTCGGCTCCACCGAGCAGGTGGTGAAAGCCGTGGGCGACGCGGTGCGCGCCGGCAAGCGGGTGACCGTGCGCAGCGGCGGCCACTGCTACGAGGACTTCGTCGGCGACGGCTCGCAGGTCGTCATCGACATGTGCGAGATGAACGAGGTCTCCTTCGACGAGCGGCGCGGCGCGTTCATGGTCCAGCCAGGAGCGACGCTGATGGACGTGTACCGGACGCTCCACCTCGGCTGGGGCGTGACGCTGCCCGGCGGCCAGTGCGGCACCGTCGCGGCCGGCGGGCACATCGTGGGCGGCGGCTACGGCGCCCTGTCCCGCCGGTACGGGCTCACCATCGACTACCTGCACGCCGTGGAGGTCGTGGTGGTGGACAAGTCCGGCCGGGCCCGCGCCGTCGTCGCCACCCGCGACCCGCGCGACCCCGGCCACGACCTGTGGTGGGCGCACACCGGGGCCGGCGGCGGCAACTTCGGCGTCGTCACCCGCTACTGGCTGCGCGACCCGAAGGCCAAGGGCGACGACCCCGCGAAGCTGCTGCCCAGGCCGCCCGCCGAGCTGCTCACCGGGGTCGCCGTCTGGTCCTGGCAGGGCATGACGAAGGAGTCGTTCCGCCGGTTGCTGCGCAACCACGGCGCCTGGCACGAGCGCAACAGCGACCCGTCCTCGCCGTACGCGTCGCTGTTCGGGGTGCTGATGGTGAACGGCAGGAGCGACGGCGCCGACCCCGGCGGCATCGTCCTGGCCTGCCAGATGGACGCCACAGGGCCCGACGCCGAGAAGCGCATGAAGGACTTCATCGCCGCCGTGGGCGAGGGCGTCACGCCGGCCGCGACGGTCCTGCCGATCGGGCGGCAGCCCTGGTACCAGGCGATCCGCTCGTTCGCGCTCAGCGAGGGCGAGCAGTCCAGCCACTTCAAGGTCAAGTCCGGATATTTGCGGAAACGCTTCACCGACCGGCAGATCGACGTCGCCTACGACCACCTGAGCAAGCCCGCCTCGACGACGCGGGCGCTGTGGGCGGTGTCGTACGGCGGCCAGGTCAACACCGTCCCCTCCGCCGCCACCGCCACCGCGGAACGCGACTCCATCCTCAAGGTCTTCTGCCTGGCCACCTGGCAGGACGCCAAGGACGACGCCACCCAGCTCCGGTGGGTACGGGAGTTCCACCGGGACCTGTACGCGACGACCGGGGGCGTACCGGTGCCGGGGGGCAACTGCGGCGGCGCCTACATCAACTACCCCGACACCGACCACGCCGACCCGAAGTGGAACACCTCCGGCGTCCCCTGGACGACGCTGTACTTCGGCGGGAACTACCCGCGGTTGCAGCGCGTGAAGGCCCGCTGGGACCCGCGGAACGTCTTCCACCACGCCATGTCCATCCGCCTCCCCGCCTGACGACGAGCCGCGGATGATCCGCCTCCCTGCCCGAGGACCAGCGCGGATGATCGGCCGCCCGTCCGGGTACGAGCACGCCCCGCTGCCGGCCGGATCCGGGAGCCCCGCCGCCACCTGTTCCCCTTCACGGTCACGCACGCGGTCCTGGTGGTGGCGGGCTCCCCTGTGGTCAGCCGATCCAGAACTGCAAGGTGAACAGGTGCACCCGGAAGATGTCGCGCGGAAACGCGGGGTCGTCGACATTGACCGGAGCCTTCGTGGAGATCCGGACCGGCCACTTCGCGGCCCGGCGGCCCAGGTCGAACACGGTGTGGTAATCGGCTTCGTCGAAGAAGCTCACCGCGACGATCCGCCCGGACGTCAGAAAGATCTCCCCCTCCCATGTCCGCCATGAGGGGTCCGGCGGCGGTGGCGGCACGTCCCATAACTCGTAACGCACGTAGGCCCGCACGTCGCGCTCGAGTCCGAAGGTCACACCGTTGGGGCCGGTCATGAGCCATTCGGGATACGGATCTCCGAGATGCCAGATAGTGGTCTCGGCAGGGAACATCCCCTCGATGACTTCGAGGTCCGCGACTCCGAAGAGATGCGAGATCCCGGATGGTTCGGTGAACGCTTTCATCGGCTCGGACATCCTGGCCTGCTCCCGCTTCAGGGGCTGATCGACGGTCATGATCTGAGCGAAGAGTAGCGACGGGCCGGCACAGGAAGCCGGCCGTCAGGGGTTGAGGAGTTCGCGGGGCAGGGCTTCTGACCACCATTCTTCGACGCGGGACGGTGGCCAGCCGCGTTCGTTCGTGAGGGTGGTGTAGACGTCGATGTTGCACAGGGCCGCGTAGATGTCGGTGGCGGTGCGGACGGTCAGGTCGGGGCGGAGGGTTCCTGCGGGCCAGGAGGAGAAGACGGCGAGGCGGGTCTCGTCGGCTCGGGCTCGGCTGTCGCGGTAGAACGCGGCAAGGTCGGGCTCTGCGCGGGCGGCTTCGCGAAGCGGCACGATGACGTCGCCCGCCTGCTCGAACAGGCGGCGGTCGAAGGCGGCCATCACGGCCAGCTGACGTTCGGGGGTCGCCTCAGGGGCCTCCAGTTCGGCCAGCTGGCGGGCGGGGTCGGCGGACAGGCCGGCGGCGTCCGCCAGTGCCCGGGTCAGGCCGGCCTTGTTGCCGTACACCGCATAGACCGTCGGCACGGACACGCCCGCCTCGCGGGCGACGTCGCGGACGGTCGTCGCGCTCCAGCCGCGCGCGACGAAGAGGCGGCGTGCGGCCTGGGCGATCTCGGCGCGGGTCTCCATCGCCTGCGCCGTGCGGCGCAGCGAGTCGTAGCGGCGCCGGGTCCCCTCTGCGCTCATGACGAGGACGTTATCGCAGCAGCAGGGTGACGCTGTACGCGACGATCCACGCCAGCCACCCCAGCCAGCCGATCAGCCCGGCCAGCCCGAGACGGTTGCCGCCCTCGACGTTGTACGGCGCCGCGAGCGAGGACACCAGGAGCAGCGCCGCGCTCGCGTAGCCGAGACCCGCCTGCCAGACGGGCACGAGCCCGCCGCTCACCCCCGCGACCGTGAAGCCGAGCAGCGCCATGGCCAGGAACGCCTGGTTGAACCCGAACAGCACGTTGCTCATCCCCCACAGACCCGCCATCGAGCCGCGTCCGTGGCGGGCGGCCGTCGCCATGCCGAACCGCAGCGCCTCGATGCAGGTGAACGTCGCATTCTGCAGCACCACCGCGGCGAACCCCATCAGCGCCCACGCCCCCTGGTCGGCGTCGCCGCGCCACAACACCGACAGCAGCCCCGCAGCGAAGAAGGTGAGGCACAGCCAGGTCACCGGCACGACCACCGACGGCCGTTTCAACGCGCCCGCGATGCCGTCGTAGGAGTCGGTGGCCGCGTCCAGGCCCTGTCCCGAGGTCGGCAGCGGAAGGCCGGAGCGGAGATAGATCGCGTTGACGACCAGACCCACGAGCACGAACCCGACCCCACCCAGCCCCGCCAGAACGGTGAACTCCATCTCGGCGCCCCTTCGATTTGAGTTAACGCTACTTATAATCAATATAAGGAACGTTAGCAGCGGAGGAGCGCGCCTCGAAACGGCTCGGCCTGATGCTGGTCGGGGGCCATATGGGCTTCTAGGCTGGGTATGAGGTGATTGTCATGTATGAGTCGCATGTCCAGCCTCATCGTTACGTCGCCTGGAAGGACCCGGGCGACCAGGACGCCGAGGAGGAGTGCCGGGTCTGTGGGGAGCAGGAGGACCCGCGGCGGCCTGGGCTGCACCGTAATGAGATCGCGCCTGAGCGGCCCGCCGATCCGGCCGAGTTGCCGCTGCTCGACCATCTCGTACGCGTGATCCGCACCGAACTGGCCGACACCCGGGTGCCGCTGCTCGACGCGCACCTCGACATCCTCGCCAGGCGCGCCGCCCACGCCCTCTACCTGCGCGGCGCGATCAGGCCCCGCCGCTCCGACTGGCGCCCGCCGACCGGTCACGGCGTTCGCGGCAAAGTGGCCGCCACGCGGACGGCCGAAGGCTAGGGCCGAAGAGCCGAACGTGTCATGGACGAATCGGAGCCGCGGTCACTCCACGACGTCGGCCACCGGCCGCCGGACGGCGCCGTGCTCGTCGAACGTGATCCCCAGCCGCATCACCATCTGCGGATGCGCCCCCGAGCACAGCTCCTCGCTCAGAAAAGCGCGCAGGTGCGGGAACTCCAGCGCCTGGGTGTGGAAGGCGGCGCTGACGCCGTAAGCGCTCGCGTGCAGCAGGACGCGTTGCAGGGCCTGACCTGCGGTGATCCAGTCGGCGGCGGTGTCGCCCGGGGTGGTGAGCAGCGCCACCACGCCGATGGAGGTGGCGGCCGGGTCGCCGCGGGTGCCCCAGTCGTGGCGCCAGGCGTAGTCGCGCTGGGCGAAGCCGGAGGAGCCCGTCTCGGCGGAGTGCGCGGGGTAGGCGTCGGCGGGGACGCCGTCCTTGCGGGCGCTGCCCGGCGGCCTGGCCCAGCGGATGAGCTCCAGCGTGAACGCCCGGTCCATGGACTGGACGTGCTGCGCCGCCTCCGTCAGGGCGGCGAGGACCCGGATGGCCCGGGGCTCCCGGACCGGGGTGAGCCGGGCGCCTTCTGCGGCGGCCTGGCGGACCAGCGCCTCCACCAGCCGGTCGGGGACGGGCATGCCGGTGAAGGGGGCGCGGTGCGTGCGGCGGTGCCTGATCTCCCCGTGCAACGTCTTGGTGTGCTCGTCGGGGGCGGTCCGCTCACCCAGCCGGACGATGGCGAGCAGCGCCGGCTTGTCGGGGTCGGGCAGCAGGCGGACGACCGGCTCGTACTCGTGGCGGCGCAGCGCCGTGCACAGGTTGAACAGCGCGGCCCCGCAGCTGATGTGCAGGTGACGGCCCTCTGGGTCGGCGCGGCGCAGCCTCCTGGCGGTGTCGGCGCGCACGGTGATCTCGTCCCCTGAGACGGTGAACGTCCACGGCTGGCTGTTGTGCACCGACGGCGCCCAGGTGGCCGCCTCCAGCGCGGCCCGGACGGCCTGCTCAGCCTGCTCGCCGAGGTCCGCGGGCTTGTGCATGGTGGTCATGGGGGGCTTCCTCTCCGAGGCGCCTTGTTCGTACCTCTCCATCACAGCCGCACACAGGGCAGGGTGTCAGTGCTGGAGGGCCCGCGTTCGAAGGACCTTCGTCCTTCACCTGACGCCTCGATGACCGCGGAAAGACGCGGCAGGCTCTAGCATTTCGGCGGTGAGCACCTACGGCGACGCGTTCGAGCACCTCGACGTCCACCACCTCCCCCAGCGGCAGCAGCACATCCTGGCCACGATCAGGGACTGGGTGGTCAGGCACGGTTACCCGCCGAGCACGCGCGAGATCGCCAGGGCGGTGGGGCTGCGGTCGGCCTCGACGGTGTCCAAGCACCTGAAGGCGCTGGAGGATCAGGGGCTGCTGCGCAGGGGCGCGGCGATGGCGCGGCCGATCGACGTACGGCTGTTCCTGCGCCCCGAGTCCGCCGAGCCGGCGGCCGGCCTGGTGAGCGTGCCGGTGGTGGGCGACATCGCGGCGGGCGTGCCCATCCCGGCCGACGAACTGCTGGACGAGACGCTGACCCTGCCGCGCGACCTGACGGGCCGGGGCACGGTGTTCGCGCTGCGGGTGCGCGGTGACTCGATGATCGAGGCGGCGATCTGCGACGGCGACGTCGTCGTCGTACGGCAGCAGCCCGACGCGCACTCGGGCCAGATCGTCGCCGCGATGATCGACGGCGAGGCCACCGTCAAGGTCTTCCGCCGCCGCGGCGGCCACGTCTATCTGGAGCCGCGCAACCCGGCGTACGAGGTGATCGACGGCGACGAGGCCACCGTGCTGGGCATCGTGGTGTCGGTGCTGCGCAGCGTCTGAGGACGGTCAGGGCTTCCTGCCGAGTGCACCGAACTGGAAGACCTCGCGGTCCTGGAAGCTCGTCTCCGGCTCTGGGCGCCACTTCGGCAGCGAGACGAGACCGGGCTCCAGCAGGTCGAGGCCGTCGAAGAAGGCGCGCAGCTCGTCCTCGGTGCGCAGCGTCAGCGGGGTGGCGCCGCTGGCGTTCCACTCGGCGGCGGCCTTGTCCATCGAGGCGCTGCGCACGCTGTGCGCGAGCGCGAGGTGGCTGCCGGACGGCAGCGCGTCGAGGAGCGCGCGCACCGAGGCGTGCGCCAGCTCGGCGTCCGGCACGAACTCCAGCACGCCCATCAGCAGCAGCGCGACCGGGCGGGAGAAGTCGAGGGTACGAGCGGCGTCGCGCAGGATCGGCGCGGGTTCGCGCAGGTCGGCGTCGAGGTAGTCGGTCACGCCCTCCTCGGTGCCCACCAGCAGCGCCCGCGCGTGGACCAGCACGATCGGGTCGTTGTCGACGTACACGATCCTGGCCTTGGGGTTGACCCGCTGGGCCACCTGGTGCGTGTTGTCGGCGGTGGGGATGCCGGTGCCCACGTCGAGGAACTGGTCGATGCCGCACTCGTCGGCCAGGTGGCGCACGACGCGGCCGATGAACTCCCGTTCGGCCCGCGCGTTGACCGGCAGGTCGGGCATGACCTTCACGATCTCCTCGCCGACCTCGCGGTCGGGGGCGTAGTTGTCCTTGCCGCCCAGCCAGTAGTCCCACACACGGGCGGGGTGCGGGACGGAGGTGTCCATGCGTGCGGCCAGCTCGGCGCGGTCTGCGTTCTCCCCCATCACAGCCTCCTCATCAGCATCATCTTCAAAGTTCCAAGAGATCAACATAGACGCCATCCCCCGCCTTCGCCGGGCAAATGCCGCAGGTGGCTCCATTCGCTCAACAGGGACTCAACAGGCGCTCAACACGGCGCCGCCTAGCGTCTCCCCCGACGGATCACCCGAAGGGGGAGGACGACATGAGGCACACAACCAGGACCGGGACCGGCCGGGCGCGGCGCACGCTGGTGCGGGCGGGCTCGGTGATCGCCGCCGGCGCGGTCGTGGCGGGCGCTCTCAACGCCGCCCCGGCCCAGGCGGCCGCCAACGCCGCGCGGATCAACGCCTATCTGGCCGCGGTCCCGTACGGGACGAAGATCAGCAACAACGAGATCGCCTGGGAGGGCGGCTCGGTGCGGCTGCTGCTGTCGGCCACGCAGGCGTCCTGCCCGCACGGCTGGTACTGCGTGTACGAGCACAGGAACTGGCGCGGCGCCATGGCCAAGTGGCGTTCGTCGCCGGCGAAGTGCAAGAAGTTCAACTTCACCCGCTACTGGCGCGACAAGGTCTCGTCGTTCTGGGCGCGCGGCTCGTGCGAGCGCGGCAACTACTTCCTCAAGGACAACAAGAGGTGGCAGCCGGACCCGTTCCAGCTCTTCGAGGGCAAGAAGGCGTGGGTGCGCTTCAACGACCGCTACGACTACGCCGCCAAGGGCCTGTAAGAAATCTCACCTGAGGCGTGTCGATCCGGGGGCCGGCCGTTCGACGCATGGGTGAGCGGCCCCGTCCGGGGCCGGCTCACGGACGCTGTCAGGAGATCTCATGAGCACCGTGGTGATGCACAACGTGGTGTCGGTCGACGGCTTCATCGCCGACGCGCACGGCCAGGTCGGCCCGCTGTTCGACTGGTACGGCAACGGCACCGTGGACGTCGGCCTGGGCCGGGTGTCGCAGGCGTCGGCCGGCTACCTCCAGCAGGTCCTGCCGGAGGTAGGGGCGCTGGTGATCGGCCGGCACCTGTTCGACACCACCGACGGCTGGAATGGCCGGCCGGCGTCGGGCGAGCACGTCGTCGTGGTGACGCACCGGCCCCGGCCCGAGGGCTGGCACCCGGACGCGCCCTTCCACTTCGTCGAGGGCGTCGCCGAAGCGGTCGCCAAGGCGCGCGAGCTGGCCGGCGAGCGCACGGTCGGCGTGGCGGCGGGCGAGGTCGGCGGCCAGGCCCTCGCCCTCGGGCTGGTGGACGAGGTGGCCATGGACGTCGTGCCGGTCGTCTTCGGCTCCGGCAAGCGGTACTTCGGCTCGCTGGACACGCAGCACCTGCTGGAGGACCCGCACGTGGTCATCCAGGGCGACCGCGTGCTCCACCTGCGCTACCGCGTCCGCCGCCAGAGCCGCTGAGCCGCTGGAGCCGGCCAGTGCTCGCTAGAGCTCGCTAGAGCTCGCAGCCGGGGTCGGGCGAAACGGCGGGGTCTGGCGAAACGGCGAGGCCCTGGTCCGATGGGGCCTCGGGGGCGGGGTCCGATGCGGCGGGGTCCGATGCGGCGGGGTCCGAGCAGGCGGGCTCTGTTGCGGTGGGGCGGGTGGCGCGGCGGGTGCGGGCCGGTTCGCCCGGCGGACGGGGGCCCGCCGGGCCGTGGCCCAGCCCGATCGAGAACTCCCCCGCCGTCTGCGCCACGACCCCGCCGATCTCGTGCAGGCGGGCCCGCCCCGACGTCCGGGTGACCGACACGGTGAGCGCCGCCGTGATCAGCCCGCGATGATCGCGTACGGGAGCCGACACCCCGACCTCGGTGTCGTCCAGTTCGGTGTCGGAGATCGCGTACCCGGCCGTGCGCACGTGCGCCAGCTCGGCCAGCCACTGCTCCTCGCTGCCGACCGCGCTGTCCAGCCCCGACGGCAGGGTGGCGCGCAGCAGCTCGCGGACGCGGTCGTCGTCCCAGTCGGCCAGCAGGGAGCGACCTGCCCCCGCCATGATGACGGGGACCGACACACCCTCCCACACCCGGTGATAGGCCCGCGAGGAGGGTACCGACAGCAGGGTCAGCACCATGCTGCCGCGCAGCACGCACAGGTAGGCGTCCTCGTCGAACGCGGCGGCCAGGCGCCGGACGTAGGGGGCGGCCAGGCGTACGAGCCGCGCGTGCTGGGTGCGGGCGGCGAGCGCGAACAGCCGCCACCCGAGCCGGTAACGGCGAGTGAGCGGGTCGCGTTCGACCATGCCTTCGAGCTCCAGTGACCGCAGAGCCCGCGAGACCTGGCTTTTCTCCCGGTCGAGCCGCTCTGCGATCCAGCTCACGCCGAAGCCGTCGGCGTCCCGTTCATCCCCATGACCTGCGAGTACTTCGAGGATCTCCATGTCCCGGCGTAGCCCGGCCGAGGACACTGGCGGCTTCTCCGTCATCCTTGTCCGTTCGTAACGAAAGCATTGCACTAGTGTTGCGCTAGCTGCATCTCATTTTGCGCTCACCGCAACAGATCGCATACGTTTGCGAATCCATGCAAGCGTAAGCGAAGGTGGTCACTTCATGAGTTTCGGCGAGTACGTGGTCTCTCGATGGGACACCCTCTCGCTGGCCGCCGCCGAACACGCCCTCGTCGTGGCGATCGCGATCCTCATCGCCACCCTCATCGGCGTCGCCGTCGGGCTCCTCTCCTACGACTCTCCGAGAGTACGCGGCAGCTCCATAGCGGTCTCCGCGGCGATCCTCACGATCCCCTCGCTGGCGCTGCTCACCCTGCTCATCCCGATCACCGGCCTGGGCTGGGGCTCGACGCTGGTCTCGCTCGTCGTGTACGCGTTCCTGCCGATCATCCGCAACACCGTGACCGGGCTCAACGGCCTGGACGCGGCCACCGTGGAGGCGGGCCGCGGCATGGGCCTGACCCGTACGCGGGTGCTGCTGCAGGTGCAGCTCCCGCTGGCCTGGCCGCTGATCCTGGCGGGCGTGCGGATCTCGGCGCAGATGCTCATCGGCATCGCCGCCATCGCCGCCTTCGTCGACGGGCCCGGCCTCGGCAACCAGATCTTCGAGGGCCTGTCCAGGCTCGGCTCGGTGAACTCGCTCAACGCCACGCTCGCCGGCACCCTCGGCGTCGTCGTCATCGCCATCCTGTTCGACCTGTTCTTCTTCGCCGTCCGCCTACTGACCACCCCGAGGGGGCTTCGTGTTCGACCGTGACTCCGAAGGCGTGCGCATCGAGCTGCGCTCGCTGACCAAGCAGTACCCGGGGCAGGCCGCCCCAGCGGTCGACAACGTCACCCTCGACATCCCGGCGGGCGAGCTCGTCGTGTTCGTGGGGCCGTCCGGGTGCGGCAAGACGACCACGATGAAGATGATCAACCGGCTGGTGGAGCCCACCTCCGGCGAGATCCGCATCGGCGGCGAGGACGTGCTCAGCCTCAACCCCGACCAGCTGCGCCGGCACGTCGGGTACGCCATCCAGCAGGTCGGCCTGTTCCCCCACCTGACCGTGGCACAGAACATCGGCCTGGTGCCCAAGCTGCTCGGCTGGGCCCCGGCCAAGGTGGCCGAGCGCGTCGAGGAGCTGCTCGCGCTGGTCAGCCTGGAGCCGTCGGCGTTCCGCGACCGCTACCCGCGCCAGCTCTCCGGCGGCCAGCAGCAGCGCGTCGGCGTCGCCAGGGCCCTGGCCGCCGACCCGCCCGTGATGCTCATGGACGAGCCGTTCGGCGCCACCGACCCGATCACCCGCGAGCACCTGCAGAACGAGTTCGTCCGCCTGCAGAAGCAGCTGCGCAAGACGATCATCTTCGTCACCCATGACTTCGAGGAGGCGATCAAGCTGGGCGACCGCATCGCGATCCTCCGCGAACGCTCCCACATCGCCCAGTACGACACCCCCGCCAACATCCTCGCCGACCCCGCCGACGACTACGTGGCCAGCTTCATCGGCCAGGACGGCACGCTCAAGCGGCTGGCGCTGCTGCGGGTCGAGGACATCCCGCCCGCCGAGTCGTCCCCGGATCCGGCGCTGCTGCAGGTGGCGGCCGGCACCACGCTGCGCGAGGCGCTCGACCTCATGCTGGCCCACGGCACCGACCGGTGCAGCACGCCGTCGGGGGTGCTCACCTACGCCTCGCTCTGCGCGGCGGTCGGCGCGCCCGAGCAGGAGGGCGCGGGAAGCGGAGGTCTCCGGTGACCGCCCAGACCCTGCGCGTCGCGCCCGTCCGTCCCCTCGAACGGCGCATGCCCCGCGTCCGCAGCCTGCTGTTCACCCCGATCGCGGTGCTCGTCGTGCTCGCCGCCCTCTACCTCTGGGTCGGCACGCTGGAGCTGGACTCGATCGAGCAGCGCAGCCTCAACACCTCCGTCATCGTCACCAAGGCCGTCGAGCACCTGAAGATGACGGCCGCCGCGACCCTCCTCGTCGTGGTCATCGCCATCCCGCTCGGCATCGTCGCCTCGCGGGCCCGCAACAAGATCGTCGCGCCGCTCATCCTCACCGTGGGCAACCTGGGCCAGGCCGTCCCCTGCATCGGCCTGCTGGTGCTCGCCACGTTCCTGATGGGCGTCGGCTTCCAGACCGCGCTGGTCGGCCTCGTCGCGTACGCGGTGCTGCCCGTGCTGCGCAACACCATGGTCGGCGTGCAGCAGGTCGATCCCGCGCTCATCGAGGCGGCGCGCGGCATGGGCATGACCCGTGGCCAGGTGCTGCGGCGGGTGGAGCTCAAGCTCGCGGTGCCGGCGATCCTGGCCGGGCTGCGTACCGCGCTCGTCCTGACCGTCGGCGTGGCCACGCTCGGCGCCTTCGTCGCGGCCGGCGGCTTCGGCGAGCTGATCATCAATGGACTCAAGCTCAACCGCATGCCCGTCACCATCGTCGGCGGCGTGCTCACCGCGTGCATCGCGTTCCTCATCGACTGGCTCGGCGGTCTGGCCGAGCACGCGCTCAAGCCGCGCGGCATGTGACCCCGCCCCCCGGAAATCCCCCCGTTTCGTCAAGCAGTTCCCCCACGCAACCCCCACACGAGGTGTTTCTGACATGCGTTTCCGTCCCCTCAGGACGACACTCACCCTTCTCGCCGCCGCGACGCTGACCCTGTCGGCCGCCGCGTGCGGCGGCTCCGGCTCCGTCGAAACGGGCAGCGCCGGTGACGAGCTGGCGGGCGCCAAGCTCGTGATCGGCTCCAAGGACTTCACCGAGAACATCATGCTCGGCAAGATCGCCGTGCACCTGCTCCAAGCGCACGGCGCGGAGATCGAGGACAAGACCAACCTCGGCGGCACCGTACCCAACCGCAAGGCCCTCGAGTCCGGCGAGATCGACCTGTACTGGGACTACTCCGGCACCGGCTGGATCGAGTTCCTCAAGAACACCAAGCCGATCCAGGACTCGGCCGAGCAGTTCAAGGCCACCGCCGAGGCCGACCTGAGCAAGAACAAGATCAAGTGGATCGGGCCGACCCCGCTCAACAACACCTACGCCCTGGCCATCCGCTCCGAGAAGGCGCAGGAACTGGGCGTCAAGACCGTCTCCGACGTGGCCGAGCTGCTCAAGACCAAACCGCAGGAGGTCACGCTCTGCATCGAGACGGAGTTCTCCACGCGTGACGACGGCCTGCCCGGCCTGTCCAAGGCGTACGAGATGGAGATCCCGAAGAACCAGGTCAAGCTGCTCGACACCGGCGTCGTCTACACCGAGACCGACAAGGGACAGACCTGCAACTTCGGTGA